>JAFGSR010000032.1 GCA_016934515.1 Sedimentisphaerales bacterium | reverse complement strand
TTTTACCACTACAATCATCGGAAGGTTGGTATTTTTCTGTTTATGATTCATGGCTTTTGGTCGCCTGAAAAGTGCGAAAGTTCACAGCAATACAAATATCATTAAATCAAACTTTGTATATAATGGAGCTGAATGGGGTGCCGGTATAAGAAATATTGAAAGTAGCCCTGTTATAACAAGATGCATTTTCCATTACAATCTTGCTTCTGAAGGCGGCGGAGCTATAGAAAATGAATTTAATTCCAATCCCTTAATTAGTAATTGCATATTACGAAGCAACGCAGCTTTTTGGCACAGAGGAGGTGCGATTTATAATTATGAAAACTCCGAACCAAAAATTTACAATTCCCTTATGACTAATAATCAATCATGGGATGGCGGTGCAATAGCAAATGAATTAAATTGTGCTGCTGAAATCATCAACTGTACCATTAGCCATAACCATTCCAAAGAATATGGCGCAGGAATTTATAGTACAGGAGATTCAAACTGCCGTGTAACCAATTCTATTTTATGGGAAAACATTGCTGACGCAAATTCCATCCCCACAGAGCAAGCTCAGATTTACGATGCCAATAGCATCCCAAAGGTTGACTTTTGCTGTATTGAGGGGTTGGATACGCTTAGCGGTAAGTATAATATCGGTGATGATCCGCTGTTTGTAGATCCCGATGGCACAGACGGAATTATTGGCAGCCCGGATGATAATTTTTTGCTTATGCCGGACTCACCTTGCATTAATATGGGTAATAATTATGCACTTCCATTTGGAGGAATTGTTAATGACTTGAGCGGTAATAGCCGTATTGTTAACAAAAAAGTTGACATGGGTGTCTACGAATTTTACTTCAAAGGAGATATTGATAATGACGGCGATGTGGATATGTTGGATTTTGTTCGTTTAGCTGAAAACTGGCTGGCAGGTATTGAGTAATGTTTGTTTTGTCTAAGGCAAATAAATATTCCTGTCGATAACACATGAATATATTAGTGTTTTTTTCTAGGATAATAAATATATTGAAATTTCGGGTTTAGTATACCTTTGAAAAGTTATGATAAATGTTGCTTGAGTTGGAAAACGAGCCGTCTAATCCAAACAACTTCGTGGGCGTTATAAATTAGTTTAAAGATTGTGCACCCGGCTCATTAGGAGGTGTTGAAATGTTTAGTCGTTTTTTCATCCTGATTTTGATCCTTATCTTATCTTTCCCCTTCGTGCTGCTCGCCGGCACCTATAGCGGAGGCGATGGTTTTTTTGATCCCTATCAAATCGCTAACCTTGATGATTGGCAGGAACTAATCACTACCTCCGACGATTGGGACTGTCACTTTATCCTTACTGCTGACCTTGACCTCAACGGAATCACCTACACCCAGGCCCCCATTGCTCCCGATCCCAATAACCTTACAGCCGGTTTCCAGGGAATAATGTTCTCCGGTTCAATCGACGGCCAGGGCCACACCATCAGCAACCTCACCATCAACGCCCCCGATCAGGACTACGTCGCCCTCATCGGCTTTCTCGACGGACTCAATGTAAACCGCGGCCTCATCAAAGACCTTATTCTAAAAAACGTCTCCATTACCGGACGCGATTACACCGCCGCCCTCGCCGCACAACATTACAACTGGGCCGCACGTATCGAAAACTGCCAGGTTTTTGCCACCGTCTCTGGCTCCGACCGCGTCGGTCTCATCTCCGGTAAAGCCGATTCGGGTACCATCGATTCCTGTTACACCGTAGGCACCGCTTTCGGAACAATTCGCGTTGGTGGCCTCGTCGGACAAAACTCCGCCGCCATCTCAAAATCCGCTTCGCATACCATCGTCGAAAATTCCGGTTCCTTTGCCGGGGGAATCATTGGACACAATTTCGGCACCATTAGTAACTGCTACGCTTGCGGTAACGTAACCGGAACCGCAAGAGTTGGCGGACTCATCGGCGAAAACCAGGGTACTGTTTCATATTCGTATGCCGCAGGACAGGTAACCGCCGGCAGTCTCGTCGGCGGCCTCGTCGGCAGCGGAAATTCCGCCGACGTCTCCGACAGCTTCTGGAACACTGAAACCACCACACAACCATCCAGCCAGGGTGGTACACCTTTAAACACCGAGCAAATGCAAAATCCCCAAAACTTTCTCGACGCCGACTGGGACTTCATCAATGAAACCGAAAACGGCACCGATGACATCTGGACAATCTCTCTCTGCACCGGCTACCCAACTTTCCCCGGATTACCCACCTGCAACGATTTGCCCCAACAAGCTGTCCCCATATCGATCGACGATACTCTAACCGGCGCCAGTTCCAATGCCACCGGAACCGACCTCACCCTCCTGGGCTACAAAGATAACGCCGATGTCTGGTACACCTTCAATTGCACCACAACCGACAAATACACCATCACTATCGCCCCTCAGAACTTCGACAGCACCCTCGCCGTTCTCGACGATGAATTCACCGAAATCATTTTCAACGACGACTTCTTCAACGGCAAATCAGCCGTAATCCTAAAAGCCTCTGCCGGCAAAGAATACCTCATCAGGGTCGCCGGACTCGAAGAACAGACCGGCGATTTCACCATTAGCCTGGAACAAGGCTCCGTACAAGCCATCCAGGGCGACCTAAACTACGATGGCACCGTCAACCTCGTTGACTTCTCCATCTTCGCCACAAATTGGCTCATCGATATGTAAACGCAGATTTGTTAACCGGACAACTTGTTACTCACGCGATTGTTGTTCGCAAACCGTCGGGTGCCACCGCCAAGCTTCGCTCGCCGGTGGTCTTCGAGTGCGTCAATCACATGCTTTTCGTAGGATGGGCTTTAGCCCATGCTGAATTCCTGCAACGCTACATAATGACATTGCAACAAAACATCAAAGCCCCAAAGGGGCGATATACAATAGCCCAGGGCACCGCCCTGGTCTGCAGAATCAAAAAAACCTAAAAAGCCCTGAAAGGGCGATATTACAGTATCGTAGGCCGGGCAGCCCCTGCCCGGTGATTCAACCGACTTTATTTTGGAATTTGAGATTTTGATATTTCAAATTTGTTTAGGATTTAGGGCTTCGGATTTAGGGTTTCCTATGCACCCCACCGCCGCCGCACCAACACCACCAGCCCGCCCAGCCCCAACAAGCCAAGACTCATCGGTTCTGGCACCTCGCCGTAAACAGTATAGCGCGGCCAGGTGCTGGACGAGAAACTCCATCCGCTCGAGTTCCAGGTCAGATATTTCGGACTTCCGACCGGCGAGTTGTTCAACTGAGCGGAGTTATCGAAGCCCGTTACCGCACCATGGAGACCCGCTCCGAAGACGACCGCGTACCAGCCGGGCGACAGCAGTACCGGATCGATGTCAATAATGTGGTCCGATGACGTTCCCGTCGGATCAAACGCTACCGTTCGCAGCACATCCGGCGTACTCAGGTTCGACGAATCGGGCACGTCCGTTTCTCCCGTCAGCGAGATCAGCGCGCCAAAGAGGTTCGGGCTCCCGCCGGGGTAGTACGTGGCAAAGTGCCCGCCGATGGCGTCCACCTGCATTGTACTGGTTAGCTCAAAACGTACACCACCAAACTGGGTATGCCCAAGCAACATGTGTCCATACACCGACTGTCCGGGCGTGCCCATCGTTGCGGACTCGTAGATCAATGCCGCGGACAAATTGCCCGCCATCGAGATCAATAGCACCAAAGAGCAGATAACGGTGGTTTTGAACAGATTCATTTTCATAGTCTTCTCCTTTAAAAAACTTTCAACTTCGTGTTAAACATACACCAGCTACACACAGAGCTTCGTCGGCGACACGTAGAACTGCATCAGCAAAACCGCATCTGGACAAGCATGAAGAAACTACGCTAAGAAAAGCGATAGAACAAAAATGAATCTCTCTTCTCTCTTGCCGACTCTCTCCTCATCTATCTAATTCTCAAACCACCATAATATCAGATAGTTATCGGTCTGTCAAGCAATTTTCCAAAAAATTCCCAAGGTTAGTATGCCGAAAACGGCCCCACACATGTTAAAATAGGTAATTTACACCCGTCTATTCAAAATGGCGTCCCATACCGGTTTGCCCAGAAATTCCCCCAACGTTTCTGCGTCAGCTCGTATTCTATCCTGTTTGCCGTGATCGACAACGTTAATGCGCCTGCCGTCCTGCATAACCAGATTTAATTCGTAACTGTAATAAGAGCTTTTATCCCCGCGGCAATATTCGGAAATCAACTGCAATGCATGAACATCTTCCAGATCAGCCCAACATTTGATAGCTTCACTCCGATATACTTCGCCGGGATTTTTCCGCCCCTTCCAGAAATAGCCGCTTTGGTTATCAAAAACAATCGGCTGCGTGCCATAATAAAACATGATTCCTCCCACCAAAGTAAACACCGTTCCCACCACACCGGGTATAAGCATTTCCAATGAAAATTCAAACGTACCCTTTAATAAACCATTGAGCGGAAATCCTATCAACATGCCCAGCCCCGCTAGCAAAAATACCAGGTAAAACAATACCGCTCCTACCGAAGCGCGAAACACCACTCGATTCGGATACTCCGCCGCCAGCTTATGTGTACAGAAATTCGCCCCGCCACTCTTCAAAGGCGTCCATTCCGTCTGTTCCGCCACGGGATCTTCAAACAAAGCCGGATCGACCTTCTCTTGACTCCTGCTCAATCTCTTTAGCTTTGCAATAAATTTATTAAACACCTCATTACTCCTCAATCTTCTCCAACAGCCGCCCCCCAGCCTGCCCTTTACACAAATTGTAATACTATAACCCCCGCCCCGTCAATCCCGACTTTCTTCTGTAAAAGTCTCAACTGGGTGTACATATCCAAATCCGCCGGCTGCCCGTAAGAGTAACCGGAATACGTAAAATCCGCATCATACCGCACAAAAAAAATCCCGCACATAAACTTCATACGCGGGATTAAAGTTTAAAAAATCAATCCAATACTACTACAACGCTACATAGCTGAATCACTACGAGTAATTGAAACAGAATAAGCCCTGAAAGGGCGAAATAAACTAGCCCAGGGCAACACCCTGGGACAGGAAGGTAAACTTCACCTTCCAGCCCTGAAAGGGCGAAATTGTTAATAATGTAACACATTGTAAACAAACAAGTCGCTTTCAAAGCATGTATCTTTGTAGCATTGTAGTTCTGCCGGCCGCAGCTAAACTCCCATAATCTCCATCCGGGGTGTCGTTTTCCATTTACCCCGCGTAAAGTCCGGGAAGTCCACCGAACTGCTCTTCTTGGCAATGGATTTTTCCGATATCGCCGTAACCGCACTCCATGCCGCCGCGTCATAAACATTCATATCCGTCGGCTTGCCTTCCTTGATGCACTCCACCAAGCGATAATCCTCAATAAAGTCCAGCCCGCCGTGACCGGCTCCTTTCGATTTTTCCTGCATGGCCTTCCACAACGGATGATCGTACTTCTCGTAATAATCCTTCGCTTCTTCCCAACCATGTCCCTCGCTTATCCCTTCGATATGAATCTTCTCTTCCGGATACTTCCGCACCAGCCCCTTGGTACCCTGCAAAAATATCTTTCTGCTGTATGGCCGCGGCAGATTCGTATCATGCGTAATCAAAATCGTCTGACCGTTCTTAGTTCGAATCAGCGTGTTCACCACATCACCAAGTTTGTATTTCGCCTTGGTCCATTTGCTCTCCGGACCATACTTCTTCTCCGCGTACAATGGCAAACCTCGCGCATTACAACTCATCGACACCAGGTGATCAAACTGATTTCCCCGGTTGATATCCATCCACTGCGCCACCGGACCCAACCCGTGCGTCGGGTACAGATCCGCGTTCCGCTTAATCGAATGATATACCCGCCACATCCCCTGGTACACCTTCTCGCCCAGCTTATGACCACGCAAATCGTGCAGATAACCACACTCCGCATGCAGAAGCTCACCGAACAATCCCTGACGAACCATGTTCCAAATCATAAGTTCCATCCGGTCGTAGCAGGCGTTTTCCATCATCATACAGTGCTTCTGATATTTCTCCGCCGTCTCCACCAGCTTCCAACAGTCTTCCAGGTAAGGCGCCGCCGGTACTTCCGTCGCCGCGTGCTTACCGCTCTTCATCGCCGCTACACAAATCGGCACATGCCAACGCCAAGGCGTCGCAGTATAAACCAGATCCAGATCTTCCGTCTCACACATCCGCAGAAAATCATAATCACCTTTAGTATAAGCCGTCGGTTTAGGCCGACCCGCCGCCACCAGTTTATCCTGAGCCCATTTGGTTTGACTCTCGCGAATATCACAAACCGCCACAACCTCGGCATCAGTGATCTTTGATAAATTTCTTACGTGCCCACTGCCCTGACTACCGATCCCCACAAATCCGACCCGCACCTTACGGCCCAACGGCTTATCCCTGAACAACATGTTCGGCTGCGTCATCGGCACTCCCGCACAACCCGACAACACCATCCCTCCCAACGCCACTCCCACCGAGGCCTTCGCACTAAACTTCAAAAAATCTCTTCGCGAACACGACTGCTTTTCTGCTTGTTTCTCTACTCGATCTTCCCGCGTCATCAAAAGTCCTCCATAAACCTTATCTCAAAAATTCAAGCTTTCCAACTTCATTTTAATCTGGAAGCACCGGGTTCCCCGAGTTTCCTCGCGCCCTACCGCAGCACCTTTTAGCTGTCTGTAGCTGATGCTTTATTTTATCTCCAGGCATAGCACCGAATCTAATTCATCGGGCGCTTGCTCGGGTAAGGAAATTGTGAGTTTTTCACCGACCTGGGTAAATGTCACCGATTTTCGATCCGGATCGGCCAGCCAGTACGCTCGGACAACCTGCTGCTTGAATCCGTCGATCTCGAACTTCTCCTTCGGCCAGGTGAACAGATGCAAATAGAGCTTGCCCGGCTGGGTCGTGCATCGCCAGTCTTTCATAACATTGTAAATTTGACGACCCCGATTGTCCTTCTTGCCCGGGATGGGGTGCCCCAACTCATCGCCAAACGGAGTGGTCCCTGCACCGTAGATCGCTTCGCCGTTGACGCTGAGCCATTTTCCCACGCGACGGAGGATAACCTGGCTCGGCTCTGGGATAACACCTTCGGCAGTGGGACCGACGTTGAGCAGGTAGTTACCCCCCTTGCTGACGATATCAACCAGCTTGAAGGTGATATCGGCCGGAGACTTCCAGTTGTGGTCATCCTTCTTGTATCCCCAGGTGTCGTTGATTGTTGCCGCGGTCTCCCACGCCTCATCACGAATCGTGTTGGAGATATAGTTGTCACCCATCGAAAGGTAGTCATAGTCCGAACCACTGCCCAGACGGCTGTTGACGAGCACCTTAGGCTGGATCGAACGGACCAGATCGGTAAATTGCTTGCATCGCTCAGCGTTCATCAAGCGGGGTACGTCGAACCAGATCAGACCGATCGGACCGTAGTTTCGCAGCAGTTCCTCAACCTGGGGGAGCGACTTGTCGCGGAGGTACTGGTCAAAATCCTTTTGTTCGTTGGGTAAGAAATCCCAGTCGTTGCCGGCACCGTTGGGCTCGTGCCAGTCGGTGGCCTGCGAATAGTAAAAGCACAGCCGAATGCCCCGTTTCTTGCACGCCTCGGACAGTTCCTTCATCGGATCCCGATGCCACGGCGTAGCGTCGTAAACGTTATATTTGCTGACCTTCGAGTGATACAACGCAAATCCGTCATGGTGTTTGCAGTCGAAGACGAGGTACTTCATGCCCGAGTCTTTGGCCAATTGAGCCCACTCATCAGCGTTGAACTTTACTGGATTGAACTGACCGGCAAGCTGCTCGTACTCCTTAACCGGTATCTTGGCCGAATACATGATCCATTCACCTATCCACGGGATGGGTTTGCCCTTCCACTCACCGGCCGGGATCGAATAGAGGCCCCAGTTGATAAACAGACCATACTTCGCCTCGTGGAACCATTTTAGGCGTTCCTGACGTTTGGCTTGAGCCTCGGCTATTTGGTCCGACTGCGACACCGGATTGGCCGAAGTCATCGCCTTGTTGGCCGGTGGCGTCTTCGCTTCTTTCCCCATACAATTCGTCGAAGCGATTATTAAAAACAGAATTACGAGGACAGTTACGTTGGGGGGGGCAGTTACATTGGTTCGAAATCTCATAGTTTTGTCTCCTTTGATTCTAATGGGTGCTGTAATCACACTATTGTTTTCATGGGTATTGCTTTAAGGGGTATGCTTGCCGGATTTTTAGATGCTAAATACATTTCGCAACGGAACAGGGAATATACCTGCCCACAGCAGGCAAGTCAAGCAATCACGAAACATATATACCCGATCAGCTCAACGGGGGAAAATTCTTTATGCGTTGACCTCAATGTCTTTAGGGCCGATGGAGACGACGGTAAAGTCTTTTGGCTTATGGATTTGGACATGTTCGACAACGTCGGCAACGGTCAGGGACTGGATGTTTTGTTCGATTTCCTGGAGAGTACGAACGCGGCCGAGGTGGTAAAAATCACCGGCACAACCCAAGGCCCGGGCGCTGGTGGATTCGCCCTGCATGATGAGCGAGGCACGGAGGCCGACCTTGGCGCGATCGAGTTCAGCCTGGGTGATGCCGTCGGGAAGTTTGGTAAACTCTTGCAGGCTAACGTCTAAGGCTTCCTGAGCCCGCTCCGGAGTACTGCCCAGATAGCAATGAACGGCTCCCATTCGGCCGGTTACCCGATGGGCAGCGCCAATGGCGTAGCACAAGCCGCGTTTTTCGCGGACTTCGGTGAAAAGGCGACTGCCCATGCCGCCGGAGAGGACCGCAACAGCGGCTAGGGCCGCGTAATAACCTTTATCTTCTGAATTGACAGAGGGATACATTACACCGATGTGCACCTGCGCACCTTCGTTTGGCTGATGAAATTTGGAAATTTTGCACTTACCCCGGGGCGGTTCGGTAATTTGTTGGCCTTGCCAGTAGCCGAAATTCTCTTCCAGGGCGGTAACGAGCCGTTGGTGATCGACTTTGCCGGCGGCGGCGAAAATGGCATTACGGGGCGAATAATGATGGGACCAGAAATCCTTAACTTCATTCAAAGTAAGCCTTTGCAGTTGATCTTTGACCCCGGGCGAAGGGCGGTTATAAGGCCAGGGAAGGAAGTGTTCCTGGGCGAGCAGACCGATTTTCTGGCGGGGATCGTCTTCGAGTGAATCGAGGGTCTGCAGTGCCAGTTCCCGGCTGTATTCGAACTGGTCGTTATCCAGCCTGGGCCGGCAAAACACTTCAGCGTGTAACTTTAGTGCTTCCAAGAGGTTATCCGAAAGCAGAGCGCCGGAAAAACTGCAATGGACACTGCTGACTCCGCTGTTGCGATGGAGCCCGAGATTGTCCATTTTCAGGTTGAGAGCTCGACTGTCATATGAACCGGCGCCACGGAAAACCAGTTCCAGCAAGACGTTAGCGCAGCCGGTGCGTTCGTGGGGATCATAGGCAACCCCGCAGGGCAGGAGAAAGACGAAAGCCGCAGAGGATACTTCCGGAAGTTGTTCGGTTATTAACGTCAGGCCGTTACTTAGTTTATGTATATCAATCTTTTCCTGGGCCATGATGTCCTCTTGTTTTAAAATTGTCGCAAGTCCATAATATTACGTGACTTATTCTATTAGAGCCGAGCGAGACTTTCAATTACAATTCATCTAATTGTACCCGTTCACAGAAAATATTAATCTCTGCTTTAAACAGTTTCTTTAAAGTTGCCCTGATTGGGCAAAATACCAAAGCCCACGGCAACGCCCTGGGTTATCCTCCGCTAGTGTTCTTAAAACCCTGAAAGGGCAAAATACAATTTCACCGCTAAATTCTGCAAAAACCAGCATTGACGCCTTAATCATCAAAACAATCTACTTGGTTTAAAAATTGAATCCCTTCATAGCCTTCATACTACTATTCTTCAACTTCTTGTTTTTTATGCACGATTTTTATTTTTCATCGTCATAATATGTTAATAATTAATGTCTTATGAATTTCTGGCCTCTTCATGAACTTCTTGAGCTTCATGGTTAAATTAAAATCCTGAGCATCCTGTCAAAATTTCTTAGCGACTTCCTGCCGCGACCTGCTGCGACGATGCGTCAGCACGGCGAGCAGGCTTGCCCGGCGGGTCTTGACAGAAACAGATGAATCTGATAACCTCGAACGCGAATTCATTTACAAAAATTATCTCGACGAGGCCCTCGTTATGGTTGATTACACCGGCCAAACTGCCAGCGACCACTATTACACCCACGACCACCTCTTCAGCCCCGCCGCCCTGCTCGACGATGAGGGCGCTGTCGAGGAATACTACGAATTCGATGCCTATGGCAAGATGAAGGTTTATTACAATCCCGGCGCTGATTCCATCTGGCTGACCGCCGATGACGACACCGACACAGCCTCCCACCACGCCAACCCCATCAGCTTCACCGGCCAACGCCTCGACAACCTCGATTCCAACAGCTTATTTATTATGTACTACAAAAACCGCTACTATGCTCCCGATACCGGCAGATTCCTGCAAAGAGATCCGTTGGGCTATGCTGACGGAATGAATTTATATGAATATACTAGAAACGCTCCAGTTGTCAATACAGATCCATTGGGTTTTTTGCGTTCAGCTACGATTCTTCCCCCAGCAATGGATGGTTCATCTGTTATTGAATTGGGTCTTAATGAATCTGATAAATGGGCAAAACTTTATGTTGATGGAACAATGAAATGGCAAAAAATATTCTCATCGCCTTCTTCACATAAAACAACAAGACATCAATACAAATTCAACTATAACTGGCTTAAAACTATCGGGGGTGGGAAGGTCGAAATTGAGACTTGCAGTGGAAAATACCCAGCAACTTATAAGGTTAGTAATAGAGAGGAATGGAAAAAGGTATCCACAAAGGGATCATACATCCCCATTCCGTCCGGAGGTGTTCATTTTAAAACTGTAGAAGCAAGAGGTTATTACACATCTTACACAACGAAAAGTGTTCCGGAAATACATTGGATGCATTTAGGAGCTGCAAAATGGAATGGTGATATAACAATATTTGGGGATTGGTATTTTAATCAACAGGCAGGTGAAGGAAAAGGGTATTTGTATAATGATGTTTCTCCATTTTTTAATAGTACAGATAGCAATAGAAAATCCAAAAATGAAGGATATATAAATAAGTCATCTTCAATAGGACAACCCTCGGGTTCACTCGCACCACCTCCTGAATATGGTACGCGAGCTACGCTATTGCATCCGGTACAGGATAAATGGTTCTGTAAATTCTACGGAAGAAATTTTGGCCCAGCAACATTAGAGGTAACCGCAATGTTAGGTATCAACTCCACAGATGGTGCTGGCGCAGGTTTGGCGAGGACATTTTCGTTTAAGTTGTCCGGCAGACCTATTTTGACCCCTTTTTGGAAAAGGGAAAGCTGGAAAGAAGGAAAGTAAAACCTCGTATCTGCAAATAAATATCTGGTTATTCATGTCCTT
>JAFGSR010000031.1 GCA_016934515.1 Sedimentisphaerales bacterium | reverse complement strand
AAGGACATGAATAACCAGATATTTATTTGCAGATACGAGGTTTTACTTTCCTTCTTTCCAGCTTTCCCTTTTCCAAAAAGGGGTCAATGAATATTAGGAATATTAGAGGGACAGTCACCCATATTTAACTTGAATCATGTTTCTTTTTAGGTCTCCCTACAGGCAATGGTCGTAACCGGCGGCCGAGTTTAGTTTCCAGTTTGCTTATCAAGCTGTCGCCGGCAAGGGGGCGGCCGCGATGGGTGTTGAGGCGTAAACGTTTAATTTCTTCGTCCGGTTGATATTCCTGCAGGATTTTTTGCCAATTCAGTCCGTGAGAAAATTGGTTCCATTGTTGCAGATTAAGGATGCCGGTTGGATCGTATGCGTCGATATGAGCGGCGGCACTGGACCATTGATATTTCCAGGGCAGACGATGCAGTCGAGCCCGCACCGGATTGCACTCTATATAACGTAACGCCTGAAAGAAATGTCGGCGGTCCAGCGGGCAGGAATAGAAACGATTCTGCCAGAGGTGGCCACTGCGGCGATGCATGCGGTTGATGTATTGGGTGTAAAGGAAGTGCGTACGGCCCACTGCACGGGCCAGGGAGTCTTCGGCGGCGGGCGTTGCGATCAGGTGGATATGGTTGGTCATTAGGCAGAAACCTTGAATGTCTAAGCTGTGTTTTTCTGTTTGCTCGCGGAGGATTTCCAGATAGACTCGTCGGTCATCGTCGACAAAAAATACGTCCTGGCGGTTATTGCCCCGCTGGGTGATATGATGCGGCATTTGCGGTATTACGATACGTTCGATTCGTGGCATAATAGCCCAATATAGGTAGAATATGAAGTATTGTCAAGACATAAATAGGTGACTGTCCCTAGTTTACTTAGGATACCATCCGGAGGACAAAATATGATGCATTGGTGATTGGTCTATGGGTAAAGAAGAACGAGGAATCGTTTATGCTCGAAGGTAACTTTGACGGATTTTATACTTACTTTGGTATTGACGGTTTTACATATGGTTCCACCTGGAGCAATTGGCCGCGGATGGCTGAATGGGCACGGGAACATGATAAACTGTTCATACCCAGTGTGGGGCCGGGTTATATTGATACCCGTATCCGACCCTGGAATACACAAAATACCCGTTCGCGCGAGGACGGTGCGTATTATGATCGTTACTTCAGTGCCGCTCTGAAAGTTAATCCGTTGTTTGTTAGTATTACTTCATTTAACGAGTGGCACGAAGGCTCACAAATCGAACCGGCGGTTCCGAAAAAGATAACTGGTTTTACTTATGAAGATTACCTTCCCCGGCCCGATGAATACTATCTCGATCGCACACGATATTGGGTCAGGAAGTATCATGAAGACTAATCAGGTTGATAGTGCGGCTTTATAGTAACGCTGATCGGCTGTGCCGGGTGGGGTGAAGTGAAAACGACTTCGGTTTTGCCGAAGACGAAGCGCATTTCGTCAGGCTGTCCCAGGTATGGTTTCAGGAGTGAAACGACATCCTGGTGCAGGACATCGTCGGTTACAATCCAGCGTCCTTTCCCTTTGGCAACCATCGCATACGGCGAACAACTCTGATACTGGATACCCTTCGGAGCCAATTTCGTTGTGGTGACAACCGAGAGTCCGTTTTCGCGGACTAGCCGCTCGATGGTGGCCATGCAATCCGGGCTAATTTGCTTTCCGGTGAGGAATATCAGCTGCGCGTTTCGGTAAAGATCGGGATCGGAGGCCAAATGGTCGTACACGGCTACATTGTTGGCGGGAAAGAAGAATCGGAACGGCTCGCCCATGCTGGGATTGTTATAGTTGACGGCGATCAGAGAAGTGGTTCCGTGTGTGATGACGTTCCAGATTTTGAACCAATAGCGTGTCTGCGGGTCCGGCATGAGATTCGGCGCGCCATACAGGTTTCCCGTGATCCAGGTGCCGGTCTTCTCTTGTCCCCAGTCGGAGTCTGGGAAACGAACAATAATGATTTCGGGTTCGAAGTCTCTCGACGAGACGGAACGTGGGTGCCTGGGCAGGTAGTTTTGTCGGAAATCTTTGGCTACTTCTCCCCAGGGCGAGAGCTTGACGCCGGGCGCTGATTTGACGTAGAGACTACCTTTGTAATGTTTGTTGGTTCCGTCGCAGCCCAGGTTTTCGATATAAGCGCGTTCGGCGCCGGTCCAGTAGGCGAATACCAAAGACGACCACAAGTCCTGAGGTGAGTGCCCCGGGTACTGGCTGCCCCAGAGGTCGATGCAGGCCCAGTAGGGCAGGTTGTATTGTTTGGCAGCGCCCAAGGCCACCGCGGCGGTTACGGGGGTAACGGACTCTTTCAAATACTTGGGGACCGGAACAATTCCCGCCCGCGCAAAAAGATGGTTCAAGACCGGGAACACATATTCACCACAGATGACGGGCCGTTTGCCGGGTTGGCGGGCGTTCTGAGCAAAGCCGGGATACTGTATCTGCATGAGTTTAGACAGATTGTACAGGTTTCCGGCGTAGGCCTGTTCGAGGGTATCTCCGGCAGCGTCATAGAAGTTGGGAGCGTACTTTCCCTGATTTATGGTAATCCATGCGCCGTTCATCGTGCAGTGGGCGACTTCGTCGTAGGCGATGCCCAGGCAATAGGGCGAAGAAGAGCAAATCTCCACCAGGTCTCTCGGCAGTTGAAAGAAGAGCCCGGGCTTCTGGTAGATGTTCTCATCACCTCGTTTGCGTGTACAGTTCTCGTTGTTCAGGATATAGTCGTGTCCGGTTCGTCGAGCCCAGGCGTCGAGTTTGGTGACTTTTTCGGAAAGGTTTGAGCTGGTAATATGCATGCTCAAGAAATCGAAGCCTATCTCCTCGAAGACCAACTCTTCCTTTGGGTTTTCATAAATAGGTATCCAGCTACCGGCGTCGTCCACACCGAGCGGCATGTCGGTTTCCTGAGTGGGGGTATTCTCCGGCGTGATTTCATTGGGAGCCAATTGTTGTCCGGTCGCGACCAGCGGTAAGGCCAGCAGGCAGCTCAGGCCGATACTCAATGCCAAAACAGGGATTTGCGTCCCTATCACGAACAGATTAGGCAAGTTGCGGTTCATGTCCGAGATTCCTTTGGTTGAGTACCCGCCGGGGCAAGCCCGCCCGCCGTGCTGACGCACCGTCGCAGCAGGTCGCGGCAAGCCCGCCGGGGTTCGTAGTCGTAGCTGAATTTGTTTTTCAAAGAACCATTGACATTCCTGGATGTTCTGGGCATGGCTAAATCTTAACGTATAGGGGCAATAGAGGCAATGTAAAAAATATGAATGTTCCTTTCCTGCAGTTTTCTTTTCTTTGATATTAAACACTTATTGCAGTACTATATCAGGTGAGGTTAACGGTGTTGATGGGCACCTGTTCGGTAAGATCGGTTATTGAGTGAATAATGGAAGCGCGCAAGCAGCTTGAAAAGACTGAGAGCGGTGGAGTGGATGAAAAGCCGATGAGTTCGGTTTGCGCGGGATGTCCGGATTCAGATCAGTGCCGGAAGGTGTGGTCGGCGTCGAATCGTGGTCCGTTTACGGCGGTGGGATTGTCGCTGAGCAGTATGGTGGTTTTTCTGTTGCCGTTGGCGGGGGCGATTTTTGCGGGAGGATTGATGCGGACGATTTTGGAGAAACCTTCGACGTTTTGGGAGATTGTGGCGGCGGTTGCCGGGCTGGTGGTGGGGATTGTTCTGGCCCGGATGATAATGCCATTGATAAGGAAGCGTTTTTATGTCAGCAGCGAAAAAGATGCCGGGTCCTGAATCGGTTATTTTGGGCATCAGCGGGGCCAGCGGGGCGATTTACGCCAGGCGGATGCTGGAGTTGCTGGCGGGGGCAGGGGTGCAGGTTCATGTTATAGTGACGGAGCCGGGGCGGGAGGTGATGGCGGAGGAACTGGGGGTGAGCGAGGTTACGGCGGAGCAGTTGATCGGGCGGGGGTGTGAGAATTTGATTTTTCACGATAACGGCAAGATGCACGACAGTCTGGCGAGTGGGTCTTTTGCGGTGGACGCGATGGTGATTTGTCCGTGCAGCAGCCACACGGTGGCGGCGATTGCGGCGGGGCTGGGTGATACGCTGCTGTTGCGGGCGGCGTACGTGAGTCTTAAGCAGAGGCGGCGGCTGGTGCTGGTTCATCGTGAAAATCCGCTGACGGCTATCGATCTGGAAAATCTGCTTAGAATTACGCAAGCAGGGGGGATTGTCAGTCCGGCGAGTCCGGGTTTTTATATGCAGCCGCGGACGATTGATGATCTGGTGGATTCGGTGGTCGGGCGGGCGCTGGATCTGCTGGGAGTTCGGCACGATTTGCCGATTCGCTGGAACGTGTGAGTTTTACGGGGCGTGATGTGTTGACGCATTTCCTTGCTAATTAAGAAGTTACATCTTTTTGATAATTTTTTGCTATCTGTTTGACTTTTCTTGAAAAATGTTGCATAATGTATATGTTGTACATGATGTAAAATATTATAATTATTGTAAGTTTTTTGGGCGATAAGCTAGAAAGGAGTTAAAAAAGGTTTGCCTAGGTGCCTAAAATAGGTGGTTCTCGCTTGCTTACGGGTGAAATTGAGCAGGCCGGAATAAAAAAACACGGAAATGCGAAGCAAAGAAATATCGTTCTATAAAGTCCCGGTTTGAGGAAGACCGCGAAAGGAGATTTTATCATGGCCAATGGGCTCCGCAAACTTATTGAGGAAGGGGTAGAAAGCGAGGGCGGAGGGATGGAGAAAACTGCACCGTTAAACATAACTGAAGCGCGAAAAGAGCTTCGGGAGATCGTTGATCGAGTGGTACACGGCAACGAACGAATAACGCTGAGTCGCTATGGAAAGCCGGCGGCGGTGTTGGTTTCTGTCGAAGATGCGGAATTGTTAGAAATGCTGGATAATCAGACTGATTTGGAGGCTATTCGTGAGGTTATGCGAAATCCGAAACCTGTATCCTGGAGTAAAGCGAAAGCCCAGCTTGGCCTATAGTCACGGAGGATGCTTTGAAAAATGGCAACCCGAGAATATCGGATTTATATCGATGAATCCGCGATAAAATCATTAGGTAATTTGCCGAAAAAGATCCAGAGGCAGATTTGCCGGAAAATTGAAACGCTGGCGACGAATCCGCGTCCTCAAGGTTCGCAAAAAATCCGGGGTGTTGAGGGGGATTATTTTCGGATCAAGTCGGGAAACTATCGAATTATTTATCAGGTTGATGATGAGAAGATTACCGTTTTTGTGGTCAGGATTGCCGATCGTAAAGAAGTTTATCGACGGTTAAGGAAGAGGTAAATTTGGATACCCGACCCGCCGTGCTCGCACCCGTCGCGGCAGGTCAAGTCGGGTATGACAAGTCGTTTCGATGGTGAATAAGACATCGGCCACCTCCAAACAAGTTTGGCGGTGCACCTGGACGAAGAGTGAATTTGCTGCGTTATTTTACAAGTCAATGCGATTTTGGTGAGGAGTGTTTTTTTTGTCGGGAGATTGTGCTTTGAGTTTGGCGTCGAATTTCCAGATTTCTCGTCCCCAGCGGGTGTTTTTGGAGCGGTACACGGTGATGTTTACGAGTGAGCCTTGGGAGATGGTTTCGAGTTTGTAGCCGAGGGAGTCCAGGTTTTGGATGGGGGTGTTG
This sequence comes from Sedimentisphaerales bacterium, assembly GCA_016934515.1. Taxonomy (GTDB): domain Bacteria; phylum Planctomycetota; class Phycisphaerae; order Sedimentisphaerales; family SM23-30; genus JAFGSR01. Next base: position 17,311 of record JAFGSR010000031.1, on the reverse strand, counting down.
TTAATGACCATGATAAGGTCACCTTTGACGATGCCGGAGTTGTCGGCAGGGGAGCGTGGCACGACGGAACTGACGGCGATATAGCCTGGTTCGGCGGCGCCGCCGTAATTATCGATCTGTCGTTCGGTAAGGGAGTGCACGTTTATTCCGAACATATTTAAGGCCAGGTCAGCGGCATCGGGTTTGGGACGTTCTTTTAGGGTTACGGAGATGTTCAGTTGTTTTTTGGGGGAGTTTGTGGAATCGTTCTGTTTACGCCAGATTTCGAATTCGATTTTTTGGTCGAGTTTTTGCTCAAGCAGTTCCAGGTAAAAATTAATAGCAGAGTTTGTGGGGGTTCCGGCGACGGCGGTAATTACGTCATCGCTGCGTAATCCGGCGAGGTCGGCGGCGCTGTCTGGGCGAACAGACTGGATGAGGACTCCTTTTCGCAGAATAAGTATCTGGGTTTGGTTGTCGGGTGGTGGGAAATCAACTATTTTTGCGCCAAAATCGATACGTCGATCATCTTGTATATTGGCGTAGAGGATTTTGGCCAGGTTTTCGCGAAGTTGATCGACGGGGATGGCAAAACCGATGGCTTCGGCGGCCCGCCGGATAGCGGTGTTCATGCCGATGACGTAGCCGTTGATGTTGAGGAGAGGTCCGCCGCTGTTTCCGGGATTGATGGGTGCGGAGATCTGGATAAGGTTGGGGAACTCTTTATCCTCGATTTGCATGTCGCGATGCACGGCGCTGATGATGCCGTCGGTGAGGGTGTGTTGATAGCCGAAGGGATTGCCGATGGCCAGGACGGTTTCGCCGATCATGAGGTCGTCGCTGCGCCCCAATTGGACGGTAGGCAGGGGATTTTTCGGTTCGATTTTCAGCAGAGCCATGTCCAAGGATTCACTGGCGACGATGGTTTCAGCAGGGAACTGGCTGCCGTCGGCCATGATGACGGTGACTTCGAGGGCGCCGGAAACGACGTGGGCGTTGGTGACTACGTAGCCTCGGTTATCGAGCACGAACCCGGAGCCGAGGAAGGGGCGGGCCTGTAGTCGGGGTCGAAAAAGGCCCCAGTCTTCAAAACCCCAGAAAGGATTCGACTCACGGACGAGCTGTTTGCCGGTGATACTGACGACGGCGTCCTTGTTTTTCTGGAAGGCTTCGACAATGGGAGTTCGGCGGGGATGTTGGATGGCTTGGGCCTGGGCGGGGCTTGGGGAGCCGGCTGAACCTGTTAAGAAAGCTATCAATAAAAAACAGCGAATTATGTTGAAATTGTGCTTCATTTTTCGGCCTTTCGAGAAAAAAATTACCTCAGAAAAACACCATCTTTATAACAGATTCCTGAACCGTGATTTTGTTACACAAAAAGGCGATTATAGCGGCTGAAAGGGGGAGAAAAAAGGCAAAAGAAATATTGCTGTGTGCAGGTGTATGGGGTACAATACGGCGATGTTTTCCGGGCGGTAAAATTGTCCGGGAAACCCCCCGGAGAGGCGAACGGGATATCGCCCGGTTTCTTAGCCAGAAACAGGATTGAATAGTCAAAAAAACGCTGTTTGACCAGCGAGACGGAATGGAATTTAACAGGAAAAGGAACGATCCCAGGTGACCCAAGCGCAGGAAAGAATAGAAGATTTATCGATACTGGATGAGTTGAAGGACTCATATTTGAATTACGCGATGAGCGTGATAATCAGCCGGGCGTTGCCGGATGTACGTGACGGTCTTAAGCCTTCGCAACGTCGGATATTGGTGGCGATGAACGATTTGAATTTGGGGCCGCGGAGTAAGCACCGTAAGTGTGCGAAAATTGCCGGTGACACGTCGGGTAATTACCATCCGCATGGTGAAGCGGTGGTGTATCCGACGCTGGTGCGGATGGGTCAGCCGTGGAATTTGCGAACCACGCTGGTGGATCCGCAGGGTAATTTTGGTTCGATCGATGGTGATCCTCCGGCGGCGATGCGATATACCGAGGCGCGGATGACGGCGGCGGCGGCGGAGATGCTGACCGATATCAATTTTGATACGGTTGATTTTGTGCCGAATTACGATGAGGTTACGACCGAGCCGGTGGTGTTGCCGGGTAAGTTTCCAAATTTGCTGGTTAACGGAGCGGTGGGGATTGCGGTGGGGATGGCGACGAGTCTGCCGCCGCATAACGTGGGAGAGGTTTGCGATGCGTTGATAAAGCTGATCGAGGAGCCGGACTGTGGATTTCGGGATCTTATGGAGATTATGCCGGGTCCGGACTTTCCAACGGGCGGGATAATCTGCGGTCGCAAAGGCATTATTGACGGCTACACTACCGGTCGGGGCAATGTTACTATCCGGGCGAAATACCACATCGAAACCAACAAAAAAGGTAGAGATCTGATTGTTGTTGACGAGATACCTTACCAGACGGTCAAGTCGCAAATCGTGGTTAAAATTGCGGAGTGTGTCAACAGTGGTTCTATCAGTGGAATCAGCGACGTTCGAGATGAATCGGATCGCAAGGGGATGCGGATTGTGGTGGAGCTGCGTCGGGACGCGGATTCCAATGTGGTTATCAATCAGCTTTTCAAGCACACGTCACTGCAAAACAACTTCAGTATTATTAATATTGCGTTGGTGAAAAATCGTCCGTTAACGCTGAATGTGAAGCAGATGATGGAGCTTTACCTGGAGCATCGCAAAGATGTTATTCGGCGGCGGACGCGTTATTTGCTGCGAAAGGCCCAGACGCGGGCACACATTGTGGAAGGTTTGCTGTTAGCCCAGACGGATATTGATGAGATTATCCGGATTATTCGTCAGTCGGCGAATGTGCCGGAGGCGAAAGCTGCGTTGATGGCCAAGCCGTTGCGGTTGCGTGAGCACGCGACGTTGAAGAAGCTGTTGCCGGCGGAATTTGTGGCGGAAAAAAGCAATCAGGATCAATACTTAACCGGTCCCCAGGCTGATGCTATTTTATCGATGCAGTTGCAGCGGTTGACGGGGTTGGAATTGGAGAAACTGGCGAAGGAATTTGCGTCACTTTGCGAAGAAATTGCCGGTTATGAAGCGATTCTGGCGGACGAGATGCTGGTGATGGATATTATCCGCGAAGACCTATACGAGATGAAGGAGAAATTCAGCAATCCGCGGCGAACGGAGATTACCGGAGAGATAACCGATTTCAATATTGAGGACCTGATCGAGGAAGAAGATGTTGTGGTAACCATCAGCCACGACGGATATATCAAGCGGCTGCCGATTGATACATATCGGAGCCAGGGTCGCGGGGGTCGAGGTGTTAAGGGTTCCGACAATAAAGAAGGAGACTTTATTGAACATTTGTTTATCGCGAGCACGCATGATTATCTGTGCATTTTTACCAATCGCGGGAGGTGTTACTGGCAGCGGGTTTACGATATTCCAACGCTGGGGCGTACGAGCCGGGGTCGGAGCGTTGCTAATCTGGTACAGATGCTCAAGGACGAAAAGGTTGCGGAAATTCTGCCGGTGCGTGATTTTGATGAGCGGAAGCTGGTGATGGCAACGCAGAACGGGATTGTGAAGAAGACGGTTCTGAGTGCTTTTGGTAACGTTCGCCGCAACGGTGTTAACGCTATCAGTCTCGATCCGGGTGATGATGTGATCGGGGCGCGAATAACCAGCGGTAACGACGATATTATTCTGGGCACCAGAGACGGAATGGCGATTCGTTTTAATGAGCAGGACGCCCGGGCGATGGGTCGGACCGCTCGCGGGGTAAAGGGTATCAAACTACGAGGTAAGGATCTGGTGGTTGATATGGTGGTACCGGGTGAGGGTACCAGCTTGTTGACGGTGTGCGAGAATGGTTTCGGCAAACGTACCGATCTGAACGATTACCGGTCGCAGAAACGGGGCGGGCTGGGGCTGATTAACATCAAGACCACCGAGCGTAACGGCAAAGTTGTCGCATTGAAAGCGGTTAATCCCGACGATGATCTGATGCTGATCAGTGGTAACGGAATTATGATGCGGACCGGGTTGGGTCAGTTGCGTGAAATTGGTCGGAATACCCAGGGAGTCAAGCTTATCCGGATTGATTCGGGTGATAAACTGGTTGCGGTGGCCCGGGTGGCCAAAGAAAACGGCAAAGAAAATAACGGCAGCAATGGCGAAAGCAATTCAGGTAGTCCGGAGGCTGATTCGGATATTGAAAACGGTTCTGAGCAGCAAGACAGTGCGCCCGCGAGCGAACAGGATAATTCCTCAGCAAGCCCGACCGACAGTGCGGATTAGGTTTTTTAACGGATTAGGATAACAGGAAATCATGCAACTGGGGTAGTGAATCGAACAGGGGGACCTGGCAGGATTTGAAGCGGTCGCCGTGCTGGTGGCCGTAAGTTACCAGGACGCTGTCCACGTTCATGGCTTGGGCAACTTGCCAATCGTGCAGGGTGTCGCCGACGAAGAGGATTTCGTGGGGATCGTGGGGCAGTTCTTCCCGCCAGCGGATGCCGTTTTCCACTTTGCTGCGGGCGTAGTAGTCGTTGAGCCCGATCATCCGGACAAACCATTTTCGCAGTCCGAACACATCGACCACTTCTTCGAGGCGGTCCTGCTGATACGCGGATAGAAGTGACTGGTTTATGCCGGCGGCGTTGAGGGCCTGCAGTATCTGTTCGGTGCCTTGGTGCAGTTGGCACTTGCGGGCCAGTTTGATGTAGTCGTGATGATATTCGTGGGCGACATTTTCGAAAGATTCCTGTTCGAAATCGAAACCCAGGTCTTTATAGAAGTCCAGTACGGGAAACTCGAACTGCCAGCGGTATTGTTCGATGGTGAGCGTGGGCAGGTTCCGCCGGGATAACATTCGGTTGAGGACCGAGACGCATTGAGCGACGTCTTCGATGAGCGTTCCGTTCCAGTCCCAGATTATGTGTTTATAGCAATGCGACAATCAGAACCTGCATAAAAGTATTGTTAAGGGAAATTCCCGGATTAATGGCGCAATCCGCAAATCAAATTTCAAATCCCTGCATATCACATGCGCCATGTAAAAGAGTCAGGATTTGTATTTGTGATTTTGCGATATGATAAATTAATCGATAATTTCCGAAGATTAGTTCACGGACATCATCGTCGTTAATTTCAGGCACTATTCGTCCGGACCGCGGGAAATTTTCAAGTTTTTTGGCCGCATCCAATATATCCAAAACTAAACCACTGGCGTAATATTCGGAATCCCGCGCGATGAAGGAGTGGATGGCTTCCAGATCAGCTACAGCAGTTTCAGTCCAAACTATTTTCATTTTTGGATGAATTTCTGTTCTACCTGGTCGTGCGGGACGACATTGCCCTGTTCGGCAGCCAGTTTCCCCTGGGCGATTTTCATGCGGACGTATAGCTGGTACATTGCATCAGCGTAAGTAGCTGAATCCGGAATTTTTTCCGCAATAGAAATCAGGTCAGATTTCAAATTTGGCGTTTTCATTATTTCTCACTCGAACAAATAAGCATTTAAGTTGATTAGCGGTATAACCACACTGTTTTTATACCAATCCACTATCGGATACTATTATAACTTTCGAGCAGGCTCAATTGCAAGTGTTTTTTTGTTGATATTTACCCCATTGGTTTGGACGACAATCGAATATTAATCGATGTTATTTTTTGTCGGTGTCGTTAATGATAACCTTGCCGGAACCTCGTTTTACTTTGCCGAGGAAGTAAGGTTTTTCTCCGAGTTTGCGCAGGTGGGACAAGATGGAGCGGGTAAAACTGGGAGCGACGACCAGTATGTAACCGATGCCCATGTTGAAGACGCGATACATTTCATCGGTTTCGACGGGACCGAGCTGTTGGAGGTAATCGAAGATGGGAGGAACGGGCCATTTTTTGTGCAGGACCACGTCGAGATCGTTGTTGATGACACGGGGAATATTACCCACGAGTCCGCCGCCGGTGATGTGCGCCATGGCTTTGACGACTTTTTTTACTTTGTATTTTTTTAGCAGACCCATTATTGCCCGGGTGTAAATTCGCGTCGGTCGCAGCAGGGCTTCGCCGAGGGTTTCGCCGAGTTGCTCGACGTGATCGGAGATTTTTAGATTTTGGCGATCGAAGCAAATGCGCCGGACGAGTGAATAGCCGTTGGAGTGCAGACCGTGACTAGCTAGGCCGATGACGGAATCGCCCACTTCCACATGGTCACCGGTGACGATGCGGTTTTTTTCGACCACGCCGACGGCGAATCCGGCCAGGTCGAACTCGCCTGGGCGATAGACGTCGGGCATTTCCGCGGTTTCGCCGCCGATCAGGGCGCACTCGGCAAGTCGGCAGCCTTTGCTGATGCCGGCGACGAATTCGTTGATCTGGGGTGGTTCGAGGTGATTGACCGCGATGTAATCCAGGAAGAAAAGAGGTTCGGCACCCTGGACGAGCATGTCGTTGACGCTCATAGCAACCAGGTCAATGCCGACGGTGTCGAATTTGTTCATCAACGAGGCGACTTTGACCTTGGTGCCCACGCCGTCGGTGCAGGCAACCAGGACGGGATTGCGATAGTTCTTTTTGAAGAGCTTTTCGTCGTAATCGAGCCGAAACAGTCCGGCGAAGCCGTTGGGCAGATGCATAACCCGCGGGCTGTGGGTGCTGCGCACGTTAGCACTGATCAGTTCCACCATCTCATCGTTGGCGTTAATGCTGACGCCGGCTTCGCTGTAGGTTAAGGTTTTAGCCATGTAGCCAAAATACACACTTTTTTAGTGTTTGTTAAGGAAAATCTGTAAGAAACCGGTGCTGGTTGACCTAGATGTCGAGTTTGCACCCCTCCCCCGCCAAGCGATGGAAGAGTCTGTCTTATAAGGTTTGAAACTGGATAGAGGCAAGCTCCTGCTGAGACGCCCGCTGGGAAATACCGAGAAATTCTACACCTACGACACGGTCGTCCTTATCGTAATCCAGAATAACGCCCGGTTGGACCTCTTCGGATTCGACTATGCGTTCTTCATCAAGACGGAAATAGAGAGTGTCGGTTTCCTTGTCAACTTTTATTCTCATGTTTTCTTCTCAACCTTCTGTCAAAGAATACGGTTATTTCTCTGGGCGGATTGGCTGATATATTCACAATCACCCTCAACCAGCGATTGCCGAATTCCGGAATCTGTTTGATATAATGACGAGTGTGGTCATCGAAATCTTCGGTTTTGTCCGGGGCCTGTTCACAACTGTCAACCCAGGATTCCTCAATATTACGTTCTTTAATACTACAGCGCGATTTTCTAGAATTATCTGCATTTTTGATACTGATAACGCGGTTTCAAATGGCTAATATCAGCTAAGTCGCGCTGTAGTATTAAGCATGTCCAAAAAATGCTGGCTTCTTTGCATATTTCCATGTTATCCCAGACAACGACACGATGTCAAGTTTTGGTTTACGAAAGGCGAACTTACTCGAACAGTTTTTTCTGGTAGCGTTCGGAGGCGAATTTGCTGACGGCGCGGTCCACGGGGACGGGGTATTTACCGGACCAGCAGGCGGTGCAGTAGTGGTTCGGAGGTGATTTTAGGCAGCTGAGCATTCCTTCGAGGGAGAGGTAATGGATGCTGTCGATTTCGAGGTAATCGCGGATCTGATCGACGGAGCGTTCGTTGGCGATGAGTTCTTCGCGGCTGGGGAAGTCGATGCCGTAAAAGCAGGGGTAGCGGATGGGTGGACAGGCTACCCGGAGGTGAATTTCTTTGGCGCCGGCGCGTTTGAGGGCGCCCATTTTACCGCGGGTGGTGGTGCCGCGAACGACGGAATCTTCGATTACGGCCAGTCGTTTGCCTTTGACCAGTTCTTTGATAACGTTAAGTTTCATTTTGACAGCCAGGTCGCGCATGGGCTGTTCGGGTTCGATGAAGCTTCGCCCGGCATAATGGCTGACGGTGAAGCCGCGGGCGTAAGGGGCGCCCAGTTCTTCGGAGAAACCCCCGGCGGCACAGCGGGCACAATTGGGCACCGGAATGACATAATCGACATCGACCGGAGCTTCCCGGGCAAGTTGGCGGCCCATTTCGGCGCGGACCATGTGAACATTTTCGCCAAAAACCGTGCTGGATGGATCGGAGAAATAGACCTGTTCGAAAATGCAGTGAGCCGGGGTTACGGCCTGTGGTCCGTCGAAGAATCTGCTGTGCAGGCCGTCTTTGTCGATGGTGACGATTTCTCCGGGAGACACCTCGCGTACAAAAGCGGCGTCAATGATGTCCAGGGCGCAAGTTTCCGAGGCGATAACATAAGCTTTATTTTGCAGTTGTCCGATGCAAAGGGGCCGAATTCCGTAAGGGTCTCGTGCGGCTTCGATCCGGTCGGGGTGCATAAACAGCAGGCAGTAAGCGCCCTGGAGGTGCCGCAACACATGGGCCATGGTATCGGGTTTGTTGATGTGTGTGGGCTTGGCGAGCAGGTGGACGATAATTTCGCTGTCGCTGGTGCCCTTGAAGATGTGTCCGTAGGCTTCGTATTCGTCGCGTAGCAGGGAGGCGTTGATCAGATTGCCATTGTGAGCGACGGCCAGTTGTCCCTGTGAATATTCCACCAGAATCGGCTGGGCGTTTTCGAGTCGAGAAGAACCAGAGGTTGAATAGCGAACGTGTCCGATGGCAGCCTGGCAATTGCCGGACATTTCGCGCAGACGAGATTGGGGAAACACCTCGCTGACCAGTCCCATTCCGGTATGTCCGGAGAGGTATTCCCCGTCGCTGACGGCCATTCCGGCGGATTCCTGGCCCCGATGCTGCAGGGCGTGGAGTCCGAAATAGCATTTTTCGACGGCCGCGGTATCGCCAAAGATACCAAAAATGCCACATTTCTCCTTGGCTTGGCCCATGTCCGGGCAGAAAGAGGAGGATGATCTCATGAAATTACTCCCATAGTCAAAAAATACAGTATAATAGTTCGCTCTGGACAAGTCAACTGTCGAGCCGATATAATGCCTGCCAAAGCAATAATCAGGCTTATTAGTACCGTCATCAATTCAGTGACAATGGTATATTTTCATTGTTTGGTCTGAAATATGCGTGAATGGTTATTTTGGAGTTATACGGTTGCGTTGTCCAGGTGGAATACAAGCAATTTTTTTTGGAGCAAACGCCTATGAACGACCAGAAACAAGCCGCCAACGCTGATAATTCCAGCGAAGGCTCGGCATTATCATCACCTCATGTTGTTGTAATCGGCAGTATCAATATGGATATGGTTGTCAGGGCGGCTACGATTCCCATGCCGGGGCAGACGATTTCCGGTCATCACTTTTCCACGGTTCCCGGTGGTAAGGGAGCTAATCAGGCGGTCGCAGCGGCTCGATGTGGAGCCCGGGTAAGTATGATCGGCCGGGTGGGTAACGATGATTTTGGGCAGCGGTTGCTGCTGGGACTCAAGGCCAACAATGTTGATACTACGGCGGTAATGATTACCGAAGGAGTGCACACCGGATGTGCCAACATTATCGTCGATGACAACGGCGAAAACGCGATTTGTGTTGCCGGAGGGGCTAATTTACTGCTGAGCATCGAGGATATCGACGAACAAATTGATCTAATTACGCAGGCCGACGTAATTGTGATGCAACTGGAAATCCCTCAGGAAACGGTGGTTTACGCACTTCAGCAGGCCCATCGCAGTAAAATACCGGTAATTCTTAATCCGGCGCCGGCGCCTGATGTGATTAACCCTGCGTTATTCGATGCGGACGTGCTGATTCCCAACCAGGACGAAACCACCCGCCTGTGTGGTGAACCGGCCGGCGATGTACATGCGGCCAAACTGGCGGGTTCGGCGCTGATAGGCCAAGGTGCTAAAAACGTTGTTATTACCCTGGGCAAGCGTGGTGCCCTGGCTCTCAATACCAAACACATCAGTCAGATTCCGCCCTATTGCACCAGCATTGTTGACACTACCGGAGCCGGGGACGCGTTCTGCGGTGCGTTTGCAGTGGCATTTACCCGCGAAAAAGTTGGTGAACCATCCGGTGAAGTAATTGCCTCCGCTGCCCGTTTCGCTGCTGCCGCCGGGGCACTGGCCTGTAGTAAATTTGGCGCCCAGCCTTCCATGCCCCATCTTGAAGCCATCCAGAGATTGATCCAGCGATCCTGTTAAATTGCATATCATGGTAACCGATTACTTGTCTTTTACCTAAATCCAGCCGATTTATCGCCATGGACAGCTTTATTTCGTATGATATCTTGTAAACCAAAGCAAGTGGCGTTAATCTCTATTCTGAAGTCAACCGGGAATTATAGCCATCAAAACGGGAAAAAAATACTGCTTCAATGTTTGCGGGAAACCACAAAACGCTGCCCTATCTAACCGCCGAGTTACCCGGCATTGCCGGCGTCATCAAAACCCGATCTGAGGACTTTTTGGTTGAAGAACTGCCCCGGTACGAATTCAGCGATCAGGGCGATCACTTATTGATCCAGATCGAGAAAAAGGGGATGGCGACTCTTGACGCATTACTCCGGATTTCTCGCGCGTTGGGAGTGCCTCGAAAAAATATTGGCTATGCCGGGCTTAAAGACGCCCTGGCGATTACCCGGCAATGGATTTCGATTGAGCATCTCGATCCGGAAAAATTGCAGTTAATCGATCACCCCAACATAAAAGTCTGTCAGCACGTCCGGCACAACAACAAATTAAAACTAGGTCACCTTTCCGCCAATCGTTTTACCATCCGAATCCGAAACTTTCAGCCTGATCTGGCCCAGGCCTATCGTAGTACCTGTCAGATCATGGACATTCTCATCGCACGTGGGGTGCCAAATTATTTTGGTCAACAGCGTTTTGGCACCCGCAATGACGCTCATCTGTTGGGCGAAGCTATAATTCAGAATAACGTCGAACGTTTCATTGACCTGCTGTTAGGCAAACCCGAGGTTAACGGAGATTCGGCGGTTAACTCTGCCCGGAGTTTCTACGAAGAGGGCAAGTTCGAACAGGCGCGCAATGTTTGGCCGGCGAATTTTCACGATCAGCTCCGTGCTCTTAATGCCCTGATTAAAAGTGACGGGGACAAGAAACGCGCTTACAACGTTATCGACAAGCGGTTCAAGCGGTTTTATGTTTCGGCGTATCAATCCGCCCTGTTCAATCAGGTAACTGTCATCCGTATGCCTGATCTCGACAAACTGCTGCCGGGCGACCTGGCTTACAAGCACGAAAACGGTGCCTGTTTTCAGGTGGAAGATCCTGCTGTCGAACAGTCACGCTGCGATGCCTTTGAGATCAGCCCCACCGGTCCCATGTTTGGCTACCGCAGTGCCGAGGCTGCCGGAGTTGCGGGAGAAATTGAAAGCCGGGTTTTGGTGCCAACCGGATTAACTAAAGAAGATTTCAGGCAGATGAATTATTATCGGGTTCGGGGTACGCGGCGTCCGCTGCGTTACCGGCCGCGTAATATCGATATCTCAAAAGGGCGCGATGATCTGAGCGATTTTATCCAGTTGAAATTCGATCTCGATCCGGGTTGTTACGCCACTACCCTGTTGCGTGAAATCAACAAAACTTAGAGCGAATTAAACAAAAGCCCGGAAAATCTTTTTCCTTGGCACTTGAGTAAAAGAACAAGCCACTTTACAATGTTCGGGAAGATTGGATAGGCTCCGGGTAAAAGGTGTTTTTTTTTGAAGCGCAGGGAAGCTGCAAAATAACAAGTAGATTGTCCACAATGTTCAATAGATCAAAAGTCAAAGCTCACACCCCCACGGAAAGGCTGCTTTTTGCCGTAGCGTTGGTTCTGGCGGTGGTGATAGTCGGCACGATGGGTTTTTGCATTCTGGAGAAGCGGCCGCTGCTCGAATCGCTCTTTTTTACACTGATTACGATAAGCACTTTGGGGATGAAAGCCGACTACATGACCGACATTTCCGCAACCGGTCAGGTTTGGATCATGATTTTGATTGTTATCGGTATAGCATCAGCCATGATCGCCATGTCAATTGTTGTAAGTCTGGTTGTTGAAGGCCAGATGCGTATTATTTTAGGGAGACGAACCGTGCATAACAAAATCGCCTCACTGAGCAACCATTTTATCATCGCGGGCTATGGTCGCATGGGTAGCTTGATCTGTCAGCATCTTATGCACCGTAACGCTGCTCTGGTGGTGATCGACCAGGACAGCCATAATACTGCCCAGGCCGAGCAGGATGGTTTTCTTTACGTTTTAGGCGACGCCAACGACGAAGAAATCCTCAAGGCCGCCGGTATCGAAAGGGCCAAAGGATTCGTTGCCGCCCTGAGCACCGATGCTGAAAATGTTTTTGTTACCCTGGTTGCCCGTGACCTGAACAGCAAACTTTTTATTGCCGCTCGTGCCGAAAGGATCGACAGCGAAGCCCGCCTGTGCCGTGCCGGCGCCAACAAAGCTATCTGCCCCCAGATGATCGGTGCCCGTCGGTTGGCCAACATTTTGACCCGGCCGGGAGTGGTTGATTTTGTCGATTTTGCCACCGAAGGTCTAAACCTGGAAGCGGAGCAGTACAAGATAGAATCGAACAGCAAGCTCATTGGCCAATCCCTTCGCCAGGCCAATTTGCCCCGTGAGGTCGGCATACTCGTAGTCGGCATGAAAACCGCCGGGGGAAAGGTTATTTTCAACCCCAATCCCGACATTGTAATGCAGGTTAATGACACCATGATCGTCATCGGCCAATCCGGTTCCATGGCTAAGCTGGAAGAACTTTTTAGCTGAAAAATGATAATTTACTATATAATCGCCGCGATAATTCTGTTTATCCAATTAGCTATTCTGTTGGAAGGTTACCGCCATGTTATTTATACCTTGCGCACCTACAAACCCAAACCCACCTTTTACCATCCCAGCATCGCCTTAATCAGTCCCTGCAAGGGTATTGACACGACTTTCGACCGGAACATCAATGCATTTTTTGACCTGGATTATTCCAATTTTCAGATTTTTTTTGTGGTCGAAAGTGTTGACGATCCGGCTTTGTCCCGGCTGGAGCAGATCATTGAGCAGAAAAAACAGCAAGCCCCGCACATCAAAACCCACCTACTGGTTGCCGGATTAGCCAAGAACTGTTCCCAGAAACTGCACAATATTGCTTTTGCCGCGGACCACCTGCCCGATGATATTGAGGTGCTGGTTTTTTTGGATTCCGACGCTTGTCCCAAAAAGCACTTTCTGAATTCTTTGGTAAAGCCGTTACATCGTCCGACCGTAGGCGGCACAACCGGTTATCGGTGGTTCATTCCGGCGGACAATCGACTCAGCAGTAAATTCCTTTCGGCAATGAACGCTCCGGTAGCATCGATGCTTGGTCCGCACAATTGGAATTCCGCCTGGGGCGGCGCCATGGCCATCAAAAAATCTCTGTTCGACGAACTCAAAATCCGGGACGATTGGCTGCACAGTTGCTCCGATGATTATTTGCTTACCTACAAAGTCAAAGAGGTTGGTTTGCGTATTATTTTTGTACCGGCCTGCTTTGTTGCCAGTCATGAAAAATACTCCTGGAGGGAACTGTTTTTGTTCGCCCGTCGTCAGTTCATGATTACCCGATTCTGCATGCCTCATCTTTGGTGGCTGGCCCTGCTCAGTTGGGGACATTACCTGTTGGCCCTGTTGGGCGGGTCGATAATCACCATGATTCTGGCCCTTCAGGGTTCGCCACAAACTCTTTGGGCCGCGATTTTGCCGGTTTCGCTGCTGATAAATGCCGCCATAAAAGCATTGTCCCGGCAGATAATCATCCGCAAAATCCTGCCTGAGGAGCGAAAAAAACTCCTGGGCCCGGCTTTTATCGATATCTTTCTGGGGCCGGTGGTTGCCGGTTTTACGCTGTTTTGTGTTCTGTCAGCCGCCGGACATAACACCATCGTCTGGCGTGGCACTACTTATCGTTTGTTGGGCCACAACCAGGTTGAAATTGAACAATCTGAGCATTAAAAGCGTGACCTGATAATCCGTAAACTACTATACTGCAATACATTAAGTGTTTTAAGCCTTCTGTTGATTTCTAGCATCGATTCTGCCCCGCCGCCATGAAAAGACTCTGGAAATCAGCTTCATCCGGCAGCCTCCAAAGCCAACCCTGCTATTCATTCGAGAAGGCTCGACGGTTAGGTTCAGCAGTTAAGCCAGTCTTGCTTCATGCAAATCCCCTTTTTTTTGCAAAAATCCTTGGTTTTGCCGATAAATTAATTTTGACAAGCCCAAAATCGCCTGTTAAACTCACTGCACAAAATCTAATTGTATTGTTTACAATTCATAGTTTTGTGGGCCAGGTCGGCAATAAATGGATTGTCTTGATTAGCAAATTGCGGAAAGGAAAACTCTTATGTTGGAATATGACCGGCTGAAAGAAATGGTTACTGCCGTGGAAGAAGATCTTACAAAGGCCGAGGGCGGCAATAAGGCCGCGGGAACGCGTGTTCGCAAAGCCATGCAGGACATCAAACAAGCTGCACAACAAGTGAGAATCAAAGTTCTTGAGCAGCGTTCTACTGACTAGCCAGCCTTTAGAACCAATAACAAAATTCGCCAGGGATAACAATCTTCGGCTTCTAATCCGAAGGGGATTTTGTTTTGTCTGGGCGAGTTAATACCTTTTGAAAAATTTCGGGTCAGGCCGGACATCGGGTGCAATTTGTCGGCTCACCTCTTGAGGTTTTCTTCTAGCCGGGAGAAGCTGGTTGTCCGGTTTTTCCGCTGTATGACGGGCCGGCATAGCAGGATAGTCCGTTGGTGATCGCGCAATATTTTCAAATCCCGGAGAAGCGCAATGCCCCCGACCCTTTTATTGAATCTGGATGAAATTGACCTGAGCAACATTGCTTATGACGTTGACGCTATCGAAAAAGTCAATCCTCATCGTTTTGAAATGCGTCAGATTGATGCCATTGTGCATTTAGATGTTGAACAAGGCGTAATCCTGGGCTACAAAGACGTTACCGAAGATGAATTTTGGGTACGGGGCCACATTCCCGGCCGACCACTTATGCCCGGCGTTCTTATGATAGAAGCTGCGGCTCAAATGGCTAGTATTCTTGCAAAAGTTGTTTCCGGCGAAGAACGTTTTATCGGCTTCGGGGGTATAGAGGATGTGAAATTTCGCGGTCAAGTGTCTCCCGGTAAACGACTTTACCTGCTGGGGAAATTTATAGAAAATCGTCCCCGTCGTTTCAAAATGGCAGCTCAGGGGGTTGTCGATAATCAACTTGTCTTTGAAGGAATGGTTATTGGTATGCCTATGTAGCTGTCCATTCGGTATACATGCATTCTCGTGAAAACTCGATTGCTCAATTGAGGTGGCTTACTGACTTGAGTTGACGTACCAAAGGGAATTAGCTTTAATTCAGTCAGTTCGGTGAGTAAAATGTCCCTATGTCTCAGTACGATTTTTTCGATGGTTGCCTGCTTATATCGCCCCAGGTGGACCTGAACCAGTCCACTCTCGACCTGCCTGTTTCACCAGGTGTCTGCCTGTTTTCCAACGACGAGAATCAACCTATCCTGCTGCTCTATGGCGCCAATCTCCGCAGTCTGGTACGCCGTAGGCTTGGCGATGAAGCTAACAACGAAAAAAACAAACGCACTCGCTTAAGACCCGTCACCACGCGGCTCTGGTTTCGGCGAACCTATAGCCCCTTTGAAACCCACTTGAACTATTTTAATATTGCCCGCGAAGTTTACCCTCAGACTTACCGCGAATTATTTCCCCGCCTGGAAACCTGGTTCGTCTGTCTGAATCGGCGGGCCAAATACCCCTTTTTTACCCGAACCAGCACTGTCAAGCCCAACGAACAAATGCAATATTGGGGACCGCTGCCCAGCAAAAAATCCGCTGAGCTGTGTCTGGAAACTCTGCAAAACATTTTCAACCTCTGCCGTTGTCCGCATTTGCTTGAGAAAGCTCCTCACGTCAACGCCTGTTCTTACGCCCAGATGAACCGCTGTGCAGCAGTCTGTGATGGCACCGTTTCCCGGCAGGAGTACCTCGAACTTATCGATCAGGCTGCGAACCTGCTCAATCAGCCCATCATGGAATCTATCGCTAATTTTCAGGAAAAAATGGATCAGTTCTCAAAAAACCTGCAATTCGAGCAGGCCCAGCGGCAAAAGGAGAAAATTGAATTAATAAAAAAAATGCAGTCCCCCGCTTTCCGCTGGTTTGCCCCACTGGAAAAATTTTTCATCCTGGCGTTTTTGCCCGGGGCGAAGATTAAAGTCCCCAAATCCCGCTCCCTTTGTCCCACCATTACCCCGTTTCTGGTTACGCCCAACCGAATCAGCCAGATTGAATCGCTGCCGCTGGACCAAGCCCAGCAGGTCGCAAGTAATCTTCTTGACCACCTTGGCCTAGCTGGAATGCAATCGACCCATAAGCCGCTGGAAAATCATCAAATAGAATTGCTTGCCTGGATCGTTCATTTGTTGTATAAAACAGACCAGCAGCCCAGGGCTCTATTTCTGCGGGCCGACGAAAATCTTGATGAGCTGCATTTGACGGAGAAAATTATCAGTTGTTTCACCAAAAAACCGGACAATAATAAACAACAGAATGGTAAAAATCTGAAACTCGACAACTTTAATCTTACCGATAACCACGAAGAAAGGAGCAATTCATGCTGATTTCATTTTCGCCCCGCCCAAGGAGAGTTTGCTTAGCCATTTTAATCATGACGCTGGCCCTGTCGAACATCGGCTGCAGTCGCGGAATTAAAGAAGGTCTTTACGCCGTTACCGGAGCTTCCGGCAAAACCACCCTGATTAAAGGTGATCCATCCAACCTCGCCTCCCAATACGGCTCCTGCACAGTCGAAACTTTCCAAAATGATGTTGGTGATATTTGCCCCCAGGATTTTCTGGATAAACTGCCCGGTGCGATCCAGGAGAAACTTCGCTACAAATCGCGTTCACTGGGCGATAAGTTCAAAGGTAAAGACAAAGGTGAAATGGGTCCTTTTTTCACTGGGCCGGCTAACAAAACCATCTTAATCACCGGTCGTGTTATCCAGTACGACATCGGCGATATTGCCAACAAAGCTATGGGACCGCTCGACGAAGCTATCTGCCGAGTTCAGATTCTTGATGCCGATACAAACACCATGTTGGCCGAAGCCAACCTAACCAGCCGGGTAAAAAGCTCCGTTCGCACCGGCCCATCGGAAATGGCCGAGGGTATTGCCAAAGCCATTGAAAAACTATTTGAAGCCGATGGGAAAGATTAAAAACTGGTTCTCATCCAATTAAGTTGGTTAAAAAAGAAGACTTTTAGACAGGATTACATGATTGACTTGATATAAAATCCTGTGAATCAAGGGCTTGCAATCTCTTAAGTTGCTTTTGCGGTTTTTTTT
>JAFGSR010000030.1 GCA_016934515.1 Sedimentisphaerales bacterium | reverse complement strand
TAAGTCAGCCAAAGCACCACCCCAGCCATGATCGCCAGATCGCTCCAGTGCGTAACTGCCCCCAGGGCAACAACTAACGCGCTGGCACAGGCCGGCGGGTGCGGACATCGCAATCGAACCATCAGCAAACTTCCCAGCGCCAAAGCCAAAGCGGCACTACAGTACAAAGACCACCCGCCAGCCGCCAAACTGACCGGCTCTCCGTTTAACAGGCTCATCAAATGCCAAATCCCAAATCCGCTCGCCAGGCATATCCAATGCCCCAAAATCAGGCTTCGCGGTGCTCCAGCCGGTGATAATGGCGCCGTAAACAAGATGAAAGTCGAAGGCCCCAGCGCCGGAAACAACAAAGGCAGATCGGTCAGCCAGGCAATGATGGAAATGGTTGAGATCGCAAAAGCGGCGTTAATAGCAGCGGTGATGGATACTGCCTTACTTTCTTCATAGCGAGAAAGCAGCCCGGGTAGGCTGTATTTGGCCCGCCAGGTGAGCAAACGCAACTTTAGAATTTTGAATAACTTCACGTTTTTGCAGCTTTATCTATGGCACCAGCGAGAGTAACATCTTGTATTTTCTGTATTTATGTCTAATGACCTAATATCTATATATCGTCGTTTTCGGGTTTTTTGGCCAAGTCTAAGCCATTGTTTTTGCGGTTGAGGTTTGTTTGGAGTGTCGTCAGGTGCACAGTCTGGTGTGTCAGAGAAAGATAATTATGATAATCAAGAGGGTAATTAAGTCAACCGCAACAACTGAATATTTTGTAATGTGCTGCATTAAAAGCGTTTACGAAATTATTAATTTGTTTAAATTGGTCAGATTTGATAGCCGATAAGAACCTTGCACCACAGTCAGACGTAAACCACCTATAAGAATTAAATTTGCTTGACCTTTGTTGAGGTGGAAATTATACTCCTTGGGCTTATTAGGCCGCCACGGGGAGGCCGGGGCCCGCAAGCCTTGTAAATTACTAGTTTTAATGGACTTACGATGGTAACCAAGAAAAAAACTGCTACTTCTGACAAAAGCAAAAAGAAAACGGTAAAGGCTTCGGCGTCCAGCAAAGCTGCCTCGAAGAAGAAAGTCCGTTCAAATTCAAAGTCCGAGGCCGGGGCGAAGAAATCTGCAGATGCAGCCGAGAAACCCGTGGTGAAGAAGAAAACAGCAACCAGGAAAAAGACAGCGGTAAAGAAAAAGACGGTCAGCAAAAAGAGAGCATCTTCTGCCAAGAAAACCGTTAAAGCCAGGAAGTCGGTCATCAGTAAAGTTGAACCGGAAGCCCTGAAGGTTGAGCCGGCAATTATTGAAGACCCTCTTACTCCGGAAGAAATCGAGGAATTACAGCGATTGCTGTTGGAAAAAAGAATAGAGTTGGTTGGCGATGTGGGTCACATGCATAGCGAGGCGTTGGATAACAACCGCCAGGATAGTGCGGGGGACCTTTCCAATATGCCGATTCATATGGCGGACATCGGCACGGACAACTATGAACAGGAATTTACCCTGGGTCTGATTGAAAGTGAGCGTAAGTTGCTTTACGATATTGACCGAGCGTTGATTAAGATATCCGAGGGCACCTACGGTATCTGTGAAGGAACGGGTATTCAGATCAACCGAGCCCGGCTGGAGGCCAAGCCCGAAGCCAGGTATTGTATTGAGTACGCACGTAAAGTTGAGTCGGGTCTGGTTCGACCGGAGGATTTGGAGAACGGGGACACTGAAATTCCGGCCTAAGGGGCACATCCATAAGCATGCGTGGATTCGACATTGGTGGATTCATACATACAGTTCATCCTGCGGATGAATTTTAATGACGAATGACGAAGCTTGACCCGGCTTCGCCAAAAAGCTACGCCGCGGCAAGATGACGAATTGGTGACGAATGACGAAATTCGACCCGGCTTGGCCAAAAAGTTCCCGCCGTGCCAGCGCCCTTCGCGGCAGGTCGCCGCGGCAAGATGACGAATCAATGACGAATTCTGAATGTCGAATTAAGAGCGGGGTGGAAGGCACGAAATCTGGCGCTGCGGGTGAGGTTTTGGGTTTGCGAAGTGTTAAAGCACATTTGCGGTTGTGGTTGATGGTGGTGTTGGGATTTGGGGCGGATTTGGCCAGTAAGATATGGGTGATTCAAGCGCTGGGGGAGCCTCAGGATGAAAAGAAGATTGTTATAATAGAAGGTTATGTGAATTTGATCTGCGCTTATAACACGGGTGCGGTGGCGGGGTTTGCCTCGGGCAAGACGGCGTTGCTATTGACGGTTTCGGTTATGGCGTTGGTGTTTTTGTTCTGGATTTTTGCGGTTAGCCGAGCGAGCCAATGGGTTCAGCAGATTTGCATAGGCATGTTGTTCGCGGGGGCGCTGGGGAATATGTACGACCGGATATTTAACGACGGGCGGGTGATTGACTTTATTAATGTTGATCTGCACTTTTGGCCGGCGAATCCGTGGCCGACGTTTAATGTGGCGGATGTTCTTTTATGTGTGGGGGTGGGGATTTTGTTGTTGAGCCAACTCGGATTAAGTAAATCAAAAAGCAAAGATCACAAGGTTTAGGGTTTAGGGTTCAGGGTCCAGGGTCCAGGGTCCAGGGTCCAGGGTCAATGACGAAATCTGAATATTAAAATCCTAAATCCTATCCGCCGCGTCTGCGACGTCGTCCGCCGTGCTCGCGCCCGTCGCAGCAGGTCGAATCGGGCATGACATTTAGCGGGCAGCATGGGCTAAAGCCCATCCTACAAATCTAATATCCGCCATTATGTTGTTGACCGGCTGGGTCGGTTGCCGGTAATATTAATGGAGCTGGATTCCAACTACGATATCAAGAAAAGCTATGTTTACTCTAACGGCCAGATTCTGGCTTAATACGACGGCGAAATAGGCGATTTAGAAGTTGAAAAATACTTTTACTTCCACAACCGGTTCAATATAATAAATATAATTGGGTGCGTCCCTATTTATTATGGTTGACAAACAATAACCGCGTGGGTAACAAGTTAAGCGTTTTGTGGGGATATTTCTACAGGTTAATGTCCAACGATTATACGATTGCGTAATCATGTTTCATAACTTGTTACCCACCCTACCCGCTGGTCGAGGCCAAGCTTTCAAAACAAGAAATTAAGCAATTCAAAAATCAAAATGTAAAATGACAAAGAAAAATTTAAAAGGTATCCGCCGTTGGCGGACGAGGGGGCTGTGCATAATTCTTATCTGGCAGCTTCCGCTGCTCAGCTTCTGCTGCTCAGGGGACAGCATGGGCTGAAGCCCATCCTACGGAACTAAAATGCCTGCTTGACAATACTGCAAGGTATGGTAGAGTGATATCGTCGCTATTCCATATTTTATCAAAACAGATACTCGATGACTATGTGAGTAAGTGGAGCTAAAGTTATATGAAACGAAATGGCATGCATAAGGGAACCTCTAATAATTCATTTTGGAGAGCACTGACAGCAATACAATTCTTATTAGGGATATTTATATTTGTTATATTGATTGGTGGATGTGCGAGCGATAAGGTTAAGCCTTTTGGTTCAGGTGCTATACAAGAACGAAGGGCAAGGATATTAGAAATAGCGGAATCGTATTTAATACACGAATGGAGAGCGAGTGAGAAGAATGTTTTCCATGGAATGGATCCTAATGGAGTACTGATAAATACGCCAGATATTGCCTTCGATGAGGATGGATGGTTTTCGGACGGTCGAGTTAATGTAGGAATACCATATATGTGGGGCGGATACAGTACAATAAAGGGATTTGACCAAGGGATCGCAGAAGGTAAATATGCCGGCAATATTCCTAAAAACCGGTCGGCGGGAACCAGTCTTTATTGTGTGGGAGTGGATTGTTCGGGATATGTATCGCGCTGCTGGGAATTAGAGGAACAACAATCTACTCGCTCAATAGGCCGATTTTGTATTGAATTGGATAGTTATGAGGAATTGTTGCCGGGGGATATCGCTAATAGTTATGACCGGCATGTCGTTCTTTTTAAAGAATTCGTAGATGATACTCACGACAAAATAAGAGTTTACGAAGCAACACCTCCTAAGGTTATTGAAAGTATATATTCCGTTGAGAAATTGAAAAGTAATGGATATAAACCGCTGCGATATAAGAAACTTGACATTGAGTAACTCAAACTGACCGATGGCCAGTTTTGAGAATGACGAATGACGAAATTCGAATGACGATTTAATGACGAATTCCGAATGACGAAAAAATCTGGATGTCCGTCCCCGATCGTGGTCGAGGACAAGTTTCCACGGGCATGACAAGTCGAATCGGTCAGTTTGAGTTATTAAGGCAGGCAGGATCAAAACCACCAACTTTTTCCGAGTAGATCCATTTTTTATTTACAGAGAGAATGAGGGCACAAGGAGTTATCAATATGAAAAGCTTAGTCGCAGCAGTAATAATTGTGGTCGTTTTCGTCTCGTCAGTACAGGGTAGCGAATTGGATGATATTCTCCGGGATATTTCACCGGAGACGAAGAAATGGGCGACAGTTGTTTTGGTGAAAGGGGAGAAAACGAAGCCTGATTTTGAGTGGTTTCATTATCGGGACAGCGCCGAGGCGGTGGACTTCTGGCCGGCCAGTACGATAAAGATATATACGGTTGTGGCGGCGTTAGAATATTTGAATGAATTAAAGGCGCCGCTGGACAGCGTACTGATTTTCCAGCATCAAAAAGATGATCGTTGGATTCTGGACAGTGCCCGTACTATGCGAGAAATGATCAGCGAGGTTTTTCGGCGTTCTTCCAACGAGGATTATACGTTACTGCTGAGATTTGTGGGGATTGATCGGATTAACACGAAATTCCTCATCCCAAAGAAAGGCTTTGCGCACTCGGCACTGATGCGAGATTATATTACCCACAGGCCGCCTTTGTATGTAAATGAAGAACCGCAAAAAATTATCATTTATACACCGGGACGTTCCCCCATTCAGGTTGAACATCGTTGGTCGGGTATTTCCTACGCCAAGCAACGCGGAGCTACGGTTTTGAGTTCTACGACCGGTAATTGTACCTCAACGCGTGAATTGGCTGAGTGTATTCGCCGAATTATGTTTCACCACGTCATACCCGAAGACCAGCGATATCGGCTGACAGACGAGCAGGTTAAATTTATTATAGATGGAGAAGCTGGACTTACCGGACTTAATAACAAGCTGGCCGGTGCATATGCATGGGATGAGTCCACTAAAGAGATTTTTCCCAAGGCTTGTTTCTATCATAAAGGGGGATTAATCAGCAGTTACTCGCTTGATGTGGCTTATATCAATGACGAGGATTCAAATACACGGTATATCCTCGCGATTGCCGCCGAGTCTGGAAATCCCGACACCGTAAAACAAATGGCCAAACAGATAGCAATATGGGTACGGGAAAAAACCTGTAAAGAAATTCTAAATTCTAAACAAATTCGAATTTTCGAACGTTCAAAATTTAAAACGGTAATGGGCGGCAGATGAAACATGCTTAAGCTGCGCGTAAGCATGCCACCCAACGTGGGGATAATAAGTTACCCACTCCTGCCGTTTCAGGTTTTTTCATGAGGATTGGGAGGTTTGTGGGGAGAAGAAGAAAGCATGAACTTGGTGGACGGGGATAGAGGCCCCCAGGTTTCCACATGAGGCTCGTTTGATTTTGAGGTCAGGGACAATGTGTTTAGCTGGAGGCCCCCGGCACAGGTCCGGGGGCTAATCGTTATGAGCGACTTCTGTAATTAGGTTGACATTCGAGTTGGTTAATATTAACATGCTTGATTCATTATTTGGTGAAAAAATGTTGTTTTAGTGTGAATTTGGGATTTTTTTAGAGGCGTGGAGGTTATTAGATTGAAGAAGGTTACGTTAATTCGAGGAGATGGGATTGGTCCGGAGATTGCAGAAGCTACGCGTCGATGTGTAGAAGCTACGGGAGCGGCGATAGAGTGGGATGTTCAGGAAGCGGGTTTGGATGCTATGGAGGAGTTGGGAACTCCGCTGCCGGAAGCTACGTTGGCGTCGGTCGAAGCTAACGGAGTGGCGTTGAAGGCGCCGATTACCACGCCGGTGGGGACGGGATTTCGCAGCATTAATGTGCATATGCGTCAGCATTTTGATACATACGCCTGCCTGCGTCCCTGCAAGAGCTACGAAGGAGTGCGGAGTAAATACGACAACATTGATCTTGTGGTGGTTCGGGAAAATACGGAAGATTTGTATGCGGGGATTGAATTTCAAAAAGATACGGCTGAAGCGGCGGAGCTGACGCAATGGATCAACCAGCGGAGCAAGCAGCAGATCAAGTATAAATCGGGTATCAGCATTAAGCCGATCTCGGTGGAGGGTACCGAGCGGATTGTGCAATTTGCGTTTGATTACGCCCGGAAGAATAAGCGGAAGAAAGTTACCAGTGTGCACAAGGCGAACATCATGAAGCACAGCGACGGGCTGTGGCTGGATGTCAGTCGGGAAGTCGCCAAGAAGAATACGGACATTGAATTCGAAGACCGGATTGTGGACAATATGTGTATGCAGTTGGTGCAGAAGCCGGAGTTGTACGATGTGATTGTGTTGCCGAATTTGTACGGTGATATTTTAAGTGATCTGTGTGCCGGACTGGTGGGTGGATTGGGTGTGGCGCCGGGAGCGAACATTGGCGCAAAGACAGCGATTTTTGAAGCTACCCACGGCAGCGCACCGAAATATAAAGGACAGAACAAGGTTAATCCCACGGCTTTGATTTTGTCGTCGATGCTGATGTTGCGGCATCTGGATATGTTTGCCGAAGCGGAGAAGCTGGAAAACGCGGTGGCGGCGGTTATCGCCGAGGGCAAAGACGTTACTTATGATATGAAGCCAACGCGAGACGATCCGACGGCAGTGGGAACAAGCGAGATGGCTGATGCGATTATCGCCAAAATGTAAATCCATAATCAGTGGAGAAGCAGAAGGTGTTTTTGCCCGGGTATTGCGGATGATTTTGACGGTGGGAGCCTGGGCTTATTCTCTGATTATCAGGTTTCGCAACCGGCTCTATGATATGGGTTGGTTGAAAAGTTATAAATTACCGGTTCCGGTAATTTGCGTGGGTAATATCACTACCGGCGGCACGGGGAAGACACCGGTGGTGGAGTTTTTGGGTGGGTATTTACAGAAGCGTGGGGTGAAAGTTGCGTTGCTTAGTCGGGGATATCAGGCACAAAGCGGCGGGGATAACGACGAGATAAGCATTCTGCGTGAGCGACTGGCAGGTGTAACAATGGTGATCGACAGCGACCGGGTGCGTGGGGGAAGGCGGGCAATAGCGGAGCACGGGGCGGAGGTGTTGCTGCTGGACGATGGTTTTCAGCACCGTCGGTTGAAGCGTGATCTGGACATTGTGCTGATCGATTGCACGTGTCCTTTTGGATACGGTTGGTTGCTGCCGC
>JAFGSR010000029.1 GCA_016934515.1 Sedimentisphaerales bacterium | reverse complement strand
TACCACTACAATCATCGGAAGGTTGGTATTTTTCTGTTTATGATTCATGGCTTTTGGTCGCCTGAAAAGTGCGAAAGTTCACTGATACTGAAACATCTATGTTACGAATAGTGGCAATACCTACAACATTTGGAGCGATAGCCAATAACCTGTCTACAGCTTCTTGACTCCATGCCTCTGATAAATCACCTTTGTTTTGATCATCGTCTTGTAAATAAAATTGATGATAATCAGCAAATATTTTAAATGAATATTGTTTCATCAGCTTATACCTTATGGCTAACAAAAATTAGATTAGCCTCATTCTATTGAATTTGCCCACCCAATCAACCCCAAATATCGCCCTTGCTGGCGAAGTGTAGCTCGGGCCATACCCACCATTCTTGCTATATCAATCATCCCGCCGAATGGCGAAGCGTAGGGCGGGCCGTGCCCGCCATTCTTTATTGTCCGAGCTACGCTTGCTAAGGCCCCCAGCCTTATTTGTCGGCGTTGACGCTAGGGCTAGACCTTTGCTTCTTTAACCGGTTTTTCAATTCGGCATCCATCGAGTCAAGGAATGTCGTATATCTTGATAGTTCATTGCTCGGGCGTCTACATGTTACCAAAATGCTGTGATGCAAGCTCCCGTCGTCACCACGGACCTCGTATTGAAAATCTGTGCATTCGTTGCCTCGTCGGGAAGAATTTTTTCGTTCAATGTGCGTATCGCTGATTTCGGTTAATGGTATTGACCAGGTGTGGTACAGAGAACTCATCAACACCATGTCTGACTTGAGAGTCAAAGTGCGGAAGTTAAACATCGGGTCTAAAAGAATGACTTTTGCCAAGAGGTATAATAGGAAGGCCATCAAAACGTAGTTGAGCACGCGGGACACAATGTGTGGATGACGCTTTTCTGCAGGGGCCTCGTAAAAAAGACGCCTCTGAAAGTACGGCAGGGTGAGACCTGACACAACAAATGCAGTCGCCCCGATCGGCCATGAAACCGATTCGCGTAAGGACTCGAGTGTAAATCGAACACTACCATCTGGAAGCTCAGTTCGTGATAGATCATGATCTTTCGGAACCAGTGACTGAACGATAAGAACAGCGATAATAGTCGAGGAAAGCATAATGACCATGCTGATAAGTGTGATAAGAGGTTTTCGCATTCTATTCATGGGCTGACAACAATCAGATTGATCCGCATAAAATACTGAACTCTTGTTTCCTGTCAATATAGCAAACTATTTGTTCACTTGATATAGATAAGCTGAGCTCTTTATAATCCATTCGCCGCACTTTGTCCAGCGGTCTTCTAGTGGCTTAAAAAAAGGCAGCCTAATCGATTGACCAGACTGCCCGTTAATTTATATCAATTGTTCCGCCGAAGGGCGAAGCGTAGGGCGGGCCGTGCCCGCCAATTTACTCATCCTTGGCTTTTGTCGCTATAAAACCTTTGTACATTAATTTCAGGCTAAACACAAATCAGCGCTGGCATCCACTTCTTCCGCACAATCAGCTAACTTTTGGTAGGTACGTATGATTACTTTGTTGCGTTGTCTATGGGCGGGAGCTTCGCTCCAAAGACGTGCCCTGAATAGATGAGCCAAATGAACTTTGCCGTCCTGTACTTCCACTATAAATCCCGGATATTTATCCAGCAGTTTTTTGCGAAGGCTGGAAACACCTTTAATAAGCGAACCAATTATTTCGTTTGTCTCGCGACTGTAGTAAACCGTTACCAGATCATCAATTCGCTCAGCATAAAAATCATGAGGCTCAGTAAGAAATTCAATACAATCGCCGTCAGGGTCATAATAAGCACCAGGCTTAAATGGACTGGCAGACGATGCAATCTCATCTACTTTATCTGCATATTCTTCATTCGATAATACTATCATAATTTCCTCGTTTGAAAACGTGCTTCCGCATCCATCGGAATATCAGAGTCGCTCACATCGCATTCATACCAATACCAGAGATATACGATTTTTTCAACATCCACAAAAACAAGAAATACTTCATTTGGTCTTGGTTCTATCCTGTTGCCATTTCGGGCATAAGCACTACTTGGAACACCGCAATAGCACAGCCATCCTTCGGTTTTTGTATAACGCTGGTCTTCTTCTTTTCTTAAACCCTCAAATATCGCCTTTGGCTTTTGCAATATTTCCGGCACAAGAATTTTGCTTCTTTCGCTTGGCCGATACTTCGTGAGCAGACTTGATGCAGCCGATCATAAGATAACATTACTTCAGATTCTTTGCCTGAATCCGGATCAATAGCTTTAATTGTTAAATAATCACGTCTGCCTGGCGATTTACTCGTTGAATCAGTTCGCTTACTCTTGGGCTTTTTACTCATAACACATACATATAAAATTATAACATAAGCTTCGGCAAAATCAAAGGTTATCTTTGGCTTTTACCCGACTAAACACTCCCTTTCCCATTTAACAACCCCCAAAAAGCATTTTTGGGATTAGACGTCAAGTAAAATATTTCGTTTTCTTGCCCGGTTTTTCTCTCAACGGACAAAAACAGGCAGCCTGATCGTTTGACCAGGCTGCCTGTTTTGGATTTATTAAATTTTTAAAATTCGAATTTGTCTCGGATTTCGAGCTTCGAATTTCTAATTTTTAATCACGTTAATCCTGTCATCCTGTCTAAAAATATTAAATTATTTGGAAAACAACTCCACCAACTGACTAACCTTCAACACCCCGTCATAATCCAGCCCGTCGCCGCCTTTACTCAGCGTGCCTTTTTCGCCGTCCGGATCACCCAGGCAACTGACAATAATATCCGCCTGGCTCAGGTCCTCATTTTCCGTATAGCCGTTGGTCGTCGCTATGCAATGCATCCCCGCCGCCTTCGCCGCCAAGACACCATTGTGCGAATCCTCAACCACCATACACTCCTCAGGCTCAAGGCCGGTCTTCTCCAACGCCAGAGTGTAAATCTCTGGGTCGGGCTTTTTCTTTTTAACGATGTCACCCGCCAGCACAAACGCGAACTTGATATCCTTGAGAATACCATGCGCCACCGCGTTGGCCGCCTTCTCGTTCGAGGTTGTGCACACCCCCACAATCAGCCCGGCATCCATCGCTTCCTGCATCACCCGTTTCACGCCCGGACGCAACGGCAATTTGCCGCTTTCGATCAGCTCCACAAAAATCTCCGTCTTGCGCTTGTGCAGCTTTTTAATAAGCTCGTCAACCTCGTCCGGGTCAACTTCCACGCCAAAGCCTTTGGTTTCCAGATGATGTTTCATCCTCTCCTTACCGCCGGCAATCTGCAACAACTCATGATAATATTCCACGTCCCACTCAGCATCGAAACCAAACTCCTTAAACGTCTCGTTAAATGCCACCCGATGCCCGTCCCGCTCGGTATCAATTATCACTCCGTCCTGATCAAAAATAATCGCTTTAATCTCAGCCATGTCATTCTCCTGAAAATTTTTTAAGGCACATTAAAATCCGCGTGCATCGGCGTCCATCTGCGGTTTCATCTTGGTTGCGGCTTGACCGCTCTAAGTCAGCAACCAAAAAATTCCCGGATCGCCGCCACCGCCATACGGTTTTCCTCTTTAACGCCCAGCGTAATCCTGAAGTAACCGTCCCTGCCGTACATCACATTTTGCGGACGGAAGATTAATCCCTTTTTCAGGGCAAACGCAATCATATCGTCGCCTTTTTTGCCCGCGTCCGTGCCGTCCATCAGTATATAGTTGGCACTGGAATGCAAAATCTTCAGCCCCTTGACATCCGCCAGCGATTCCTCAATAAATTTCACCTCGCTGTTGATGAAATCAATCCGCTCTTGCAGCCCTTCGGTGTCTTCCAACGCCGCCAGTGCCGCCCACATCGGAATCGTTCCCACGTTCCAGGGCATCAGCATCGCTGAAATCTGGGCAACCGTATCCTTGTGCCCCAGCATATAACCGAACCGCAACCCCGCCAACCCGTAGGCCTTCGACAGCGTCCGCGCAATCATCACGTTTTTATATTTCTTGGTCAGCTTGACCATGGATTTGTCCAGCCCGGCAAACTCAACATACGCTTCATCCACAATAAACGGACAACCCGTCTCGGCAATTCGAATAAAATCTTTCTCATCCATGAAATTGCCCGTCGGATTGTTCGGATTCGCTACCACTACCATCTTGGTCTTGGCGGTAATCGCCGCCAACACCGCGTCCGGGTCGTATTCCATACCGCCGTCAACACCGATCATCGGCACCGACACCAGTTTACCGCCCAAAGCATTGCAACGCAGCTTATAAATCCCGAAACAAGGCGTGTGCTGTACCACTTCATCCCCCGGCTGAATGAAACTGCGGAAAATCATGTCAAACACTTCACACGATCCGTTGCCGATCATCACATTTTCCGGCCCGGCCAAACCGTTGATCTCCGCAATCTTGCTCCGAACCACCGGCCCACTGTCCGGATAACGGTTTGCCATCTTGCCGTAATTGGTAATTGCTTCGAGTACCTTCGGCGACGGCGGCAACGGATTCTCGTTCGACATCATCCGGTGCAACGACTTGTCTTTCCAGGCCAACTCCAGGTGATCCGAAATATACATCTTCTGACCTTTTAACCACGGTACAAAATAATCTTCAATCTGTTTCAACTTAAGAGCTCCTTTAGTAATCTTCCTGATTTACCTTTTAGTAATCTTTTTGCGTTACTGTTTGTAATTTCTATGTCTTTTTTCTGGATTGTTTCTGCCTTGCTTCACGCCTTGTCGGCACAGCCCAGCAGGTCGATCCAGTAATTAATCTTATCGCTGATCGCCTGCCGCACCGCCGCATCCAACTTGCCGGGATTATATTCATCACGATGTTCGGCAATATAATCGTAAGTAGCATCAATCAGGCTGTGCTTCAGATCGGTCGAAACATTAAACTTGCTGCCGCCCAACGACACCAGCTTTTTCACCACGTCCGGCTTGAGCCCCGTCCCGCCGTGCACCACCAGCGGCATTTTCACACCCTTACCGTTCAGCAGCTTGAAAATCTCGCTGAACCGATCAAAATCAATCTTGGGATTTTCCGTTTTGTAAACCCCGTGTGCCGTCCCGATCGCCGGGGCAAAAATGTCCACCCCGGATTTCGCCACAAACTCCACCGCCTGTGCCGGATTACACAACGCCGCCTCGTCCTCGGCCACCTTAACCTGATCCTCCACCCCCGAAACCGTCCCCAATTCCCCCTCAACCGTCAAATCCCCCAAACCATGCACGTAATCGGCAACCTCTCTGGTTTGTTGAATATTTTTTTCGAAGGGTTGTTTAGAGGCGTCGATCATGATGTTGGTGTAGCCGGAATCGGCACACTGTTTGCAGAAATCGACTTCGGTGCAGTGATCGAGGTGCAGACAGATGGGGATGGGGGCGTCCTGAGCCAGAATTCGATAGACCGAGGCGATGACTTTTGAGCCCAAAGCTTTGGAAGGTGCGACGGAAGCTTGTATTATTAGCGGGCAATTTCGTTGGACGGCGGTGTCCACGACGGCTTCCATCTGAATGATGTTGGTGATGTTGAAGGCGCCTACCGAATACCTGCCTTCGGTAGCTTTGACGAGGATTTCTTTTGCGTTTACAATAGCCACGGCTAACTCCTTAAAACTGTAAGATTTTCATAACCTTAGTTCCTGCATAACCTTACCGTCGAATTAAACGGTTTCAGGTAAAGCAGCCCAATAAATTATCCATACTATAACGCCGGCGGCCGGTCGTTAAAATCCAAGCTGATCAGCAACCGGCCGTTCCGGTTCGAGTCCAATCGAAGCAGTACACTTTGCATTAAAAACCGGTTTGAAGCAATCAAATTATTCTTATATTATATTCAGGTGTTTTAGCAGATAAGGTAATTTAGTGGGTCAAAAAAACGAACGGTGAAATTGAGAGAATCATCCCTGAAATTGCGGCAAAAATTAACTGTCGATTTGGAAAGAATCAGGATGTACGGCATCCATTATGTGGCCGAAAATGAACGGCGAAATGGGCCAAAAATGAGGCGCTAAAATGGGGTTTTGGGTGTTAAGATAGGTAAGCTGTAACGATTATAACGGGCCAAAAGCGCGACAAAAGTGGGCCAAAAGTGAGAAAAGATGAAATTTTGTCAAAAAAGACGCCTGCGTCAAAAGTCGTTCGCCACAAAAACCATTATAATATATTGTAAATTAAGGTATTTATGGCAATTTTAGG
>JAFGSR010000028.1 GCA_016934515.1 Sedimentisphaerales bacterium | reverse complement strand
GACATCTCCTTTTCGCAATAAACATGCAGGCCTTTTTCCAGACAGGCCACCGTGTGCGGACTGTGCCAGAAATCCGGAGTCGCCACTATCACCGCATCCAGATCCTCCTTATCCAGCATCTCACGGTAGTCTTCATAGGCATTTACCTCGTGCTTCTGCCGTTTGAGCGTGCGAACCATACGTTTCTGATTGTATTCGGTCCAGATATCGCAGACGGCTTTAAAACGAATACCGGAATTGGGAATCTTCAGCATGGCATCCAACAGCACCTGCCCTTGCGCCCCGGCACCCAGGATCGCCACGTTAATATCGTCAGCCTTAGCACCTGCACTCTGGCCGAATACCACCGGCGTAATCGCCAGACTCGCTCCGACGGCAGCGGTGGTGTGTAAAAATTCCCTACGATTCAAACCTTTGTTTTCCGGCATAACATTTCTCCAGTAACATTAACTTTTTCTTATTACATTCATTGCCTAATAGCACGTTGCTTTTTCTTATTCCAGCCAGGCATTTTTACACTAATCTGCTGATTTGGCAAGGATAAACACCCCCGGCCAAACCCAAAATCACCTTATATTATTACAAATAAACAACTTAAGAGAAGGCACGATTTAATCACGCTGCCATCTCACCTTAAATATAACGCCAAAAATCCCCCCTGCGTGGCCGGAATTCGCTAATCTAATCCCTTAAATCCGACTCAGGTTGGTTAATTCAAAGGCTGAATCCAAATGTTACGAAATTGCACTTTGTTGGAATGATCCTGCAAAAACAGTCCGCCAATACCCGGCTCATCAACCCCAACACCTCCCGGTGTCGGATCGGGAATTTCCAGGTTTTCATGGATCGGTACTCCGTTATGTACCACAGTAATTCGGGCATTATGTACCTTAGCGCCCTCAGCATTTAATCGTGGTGCGTAAAATTCCACATCGTAACTCTGCCATTGCAGCGGCGGAGCACACATGTTTATCAGCGGAGCTGCTGCCTTGTAAATTCCGCCGCATTCGTTATCCCGCCCGGGGAGTCCGTAACTGTCCAGGACCTGAATCTCATAACGTCCCTGTATATACACTCCGCTGTTGCCCCGTTTTTGCCCCTTGGCCTTGGGCATAAAGGGAGTGCGAAATTCCAGATGCAGCCGGTGATCTCTGAACTGGGCCTTGGACACAATCGAACCGGATCCAACCTCCATCGCCCCGCCCTCAACAAGTTTCCAGTTCACCGGCAATTCCCGGGTATCACCAGGCTTCGGCAGCAGTTTCCACTGTCCGCCAACCGCGCCTTTGCCGGGCCCGAACTCCACTTCAAACAACTCCTGAGGACCGCGATTACCTTGGGTCAATGGTCCCAATACTTCCCAGGCCGTGGCAAAACCGGGATTGGCCTTTAGCCATTTTTGTTGGCTTTCGTTCCCGGAAACATCCCGATTTAATTTAAATTTCACATCTTTTAAAGGCTTCGCGTCGTCAGCCAGCACCCGCGCCGCTGCCGCCCAACCACCATTGCCCTGGGTAACTTTTAACATCAGTTCATTCCAGCCCTGCTCCAGCGTAACCACCACCCGGTCTTCACCAAATTTAAATCCTCGAATCACATTTTTTTCGTAAACCACCTTGCCGTTTAGATAGACTTTCAACCCGTCATCGCTGCCCATTTCCAGCAGAGCCTTTTGCTTCTTCTCGGACCAGACCTCATTACGCAAAAAAGCAACACAGTTCTCCCCACCCAGTTCCCGGCTCAGATCCATTACCCAGCACCTGGAGTCATCAAACGTTTGCCAATTGTTAAAATTCTTCCCGTCAAACAACACCACCGCCCCGGCCGGCGGCTTCATCCCCAGATTCGGCGATAGCCGCACTACTTTTTCCAATTTAAATTCTCCGTCATCGTCTCCTTCAAAAGTGCCCTTGAACGTTTTTTCCTTAATGGTTCCCTTACCGGTACCGCTCCACATGTTCCCTTCACCGGTAAAGCTCACCTTATCACCCGAACGGACCGCTTCCAGCACCGTATCCGGCCCATAAGGATAATCAAACCGTTCGAAAATATTAATTCGATATTTACTATCGCCCAGGGAAATCACCTGAGCAACCATCGTTGATTCACTCCCATCAACTGTTTGACGTGATCCCTGCCAGTCGCCCATAAACGAATCGAGCTCCACCGTCGCTCCCAGCGGGCAAGTATCCACCGGCATATCACCCAGAGCAAACTGAATCCCGTCCAGATAATGCCTCAGTACCTGCGAATTCCAGTACACCTCGTGATTGTGCCCCAACGAACAGTAAAACACCCGCCCCTTGCCGAAATCGCGCACCCAACTGATAGCAATGTCCTCCCCCGCCGGATCGATCCCTTTGACACCGCGGGTAGCCGGATCATCCATATCCAGCACCATCAGCACCCGCTGATTTTCACGAGAATAAGAACCCGCCTTCAACCGATATATCTCATCCTTAATCTTGAACCCCTCCCCGCCAAATGCCGCCAGCAGCGGATGACCCGGATCGTCCAGCTTGACCGCCCAGGTTCCTCCCGAGCCCCACGGATGATCCCGGAACAACCCGCCCATCATCTCAGCCGCTTCAGGAAAATCGTAAAAATTATCCGTAGCCGCATGAATACCCACCACCCCTTTACCGCTTTTAACAAAATCCATCAGCCCCTTGCGCATAGCCTCGTTTAACAATGGGCCGGTATGAGTGGTATTATTGAAACAGATCGCATCAAAATGCGCCAAATTTTCCGACAACAACATCTGCTCATCGTAACTGATCACTGCTTCGAACGCCCCGGTTTTGCTACCCATTATTTTCATGGCTGCGTCGCAATAGGGAATCGAGCTGTGCTTGTAACCGTCCGGCCCACACTTGCTGAACACCAGCAGCTTACGCGGCTGCTTCGGTACCATCGTCGGCTTAGCGGGCGCCGCCTGCTCGATCTTCTTCAACTCATCCGGGGAAACCGCTCGCAAAGTATCTGTCAAACTCATAACTAATACCCCACTTATCATCAGCGCTGTAATTAAATCCGCTTTGCATTTCATGGCATTCTCCTAAAACTTTTATAATAACTTTTCTTTTGTCAAACAGAAAACTTTTGTACTGTTAAATGGCACTTACTCATCTACACAACCGGCCCACTTAATCGCCTGCTTAACCAACTGACGATAATTCTCATTACCATAAGCCTCTGGCCCGTGCCCCAACTGAATGTAACATATCCTGCTCTTGCCGTAGTTACTTACCCAGCATACCGGTTCGTCGCTGGTGGGATGGTTCGTAGTCAATAACACCTCATTGCTGCTTTCAAATGCCGATCCTTTGTAGGATTCATCATGAATAACAAAATCTTCCAGACCCAGGGTAATGGGATGTTGCCGGTTCGCAACCTTAATGTTCAAATCCAAATCATGTTGGTAACTGCCGGGCTTGTACAATACTCCATTTTCAACCGTATCCTTCAAATAATATCTGCCCCCGATAATCTTGCGGTATTCCGGCCACTCCTGAAACGACGCTATTGAATGATGCAACGCCACCAGCCCCACCCCCTTATCCAACAGCTTCTTAAAGTTTTCCCGGCGCTGCTCGGAAATCTCCTGGGTCATATTATACAACACAATTACATCATAAGGCCATTTGCTGATATCCTCAAAAATTTCACTTTGATCTCTCTGTTCGGCACTCAGGTATAAAATTCCATCGAAGCTATCGAACATCTTCCAAAAAGGGTCACGCTCAAAATCATGCCCGCCCGTAACCACAGCTACACTCACGGTATTGTGGCAGGGACATTCCACCGGCTTGGGCCAAATTTCACATGAACAAAGGAAAAACGCCGACATCAAAAACAAACCTTTGAACATCGACTGGCAACTCATGTCTTCAACCTTTAAAGGGGCTCTTAAAGCGCCTTATTCATCTCAATTTCAATACCGTTAAAGTTTCCACGGTGAACGCATCGCCCGGTGGAGCATACGGTTGGCCTCGGCATCGCCAACAAAGTTCTCCTGATCCGGGTCCCATTTCAATTTTCGACCCAGACGCAGCGCAATATCGCTGATTTGACAGATCGTATCCGAACGCACCGCCACGTCGATCGGTGCCACCGTACGGTTGCGGGTCCGGATGCAATCGATCAGATTCCGCTGATGATGATTGCTTACCGGTAAGTGAATCTCATTGGGACCGATCACTTCCTGCAGCAGTGATTTTGGATGAGCATCTATAAATCCTCGCCGTACAAATACCCAGCCCTCGGTTCCTTCAAATTTAACACCCTGCGGATTGCGACCTTGCTCCGGCTTGGTGTTGGTAAAATGAACCGTCACACCATTAGCATATTTCAGATTCACATCCCAGTCTGTCGCGACGTCGTTCATCCCATCAGGTGGATACACGCCAACACCTTCCACTTCCACCGGCCCGGTCAACTCTGTGCCGTTACCCCACTGGGCAATATCCACGTGATGAATTCCCCAGCCGGCTATGAATCCCAACGCGTAATCCGATATATGCCACCATCCGCCATCATTGATCACTCGCTTTTCCGTATAGGGCGCCCAAGGGGCCGGACCCAGCCACATCTCATAATCAATCCAGTTCGGCACCGGCATCTTGGGAAATGTTCCAGAAGCATGACTGCCCCAGGTGCCTACCTCAATAGTGTGTATTTTACCGATGCGACCGTTCAACGCCAATTCACAGGCAAAGCGAAACATCCCGTCCGATCGCTGCTGAGTACCAAACTGGAACTTCCGACTATACTGCTGAATCGCATCCCGTAGCACCTGACCTTCCTGCAAACTTAGCCCCAACGGCTTCTCCACGTACATGTCCTTACCTGCCCGGGCTGCGCACAGCGCGTGCAGCACATGCCAATGGTCCGTTGAGGCAATCGATACCGCATCAATATCGTCGCGGGCAATCAACTCACGAAAATCATTGTAAGCCGCACACCCACCGCGGTCATAATGGCTGTTTACCCAGTTTTGGATTTTCTCCCGCACCGGCCGCTTCACATCGCAAACCGCCACCACCTGCACATCCTTTTGTCCCAAAAACTGGCCCAGCACGCCCGCACCCTGGGGACCGACTCCAATCGCTCCCAGCACCACCCGCTCACTGGGCGCCACAGAACCGGCCTTACCCAGTGCCGAAGAACTGACTACATACGGAAACCCTATAGCTCCCGCCATCGCCTCTTTAATAAAGCTGCGCCGGGTAAGTTTCCCAGATGACATACAATAATTTCCTGTAGTAGGTTATTTCTTTGACAAATCTTTTATCCGGATGTTGCGGAACGTAATCTCCTGGCCATGATCCTGAAAAGCGATAAATCCCTTCCGCGGCAAATCCTTGTAAGCCACGTCGAATTTATTCTTCGTGCCGTCCTTATTCTTGTGCGCCTCCGTATAATCGTCCAGGTCCATATCCACCACCTGCACACCGTTGAGCACCACGCTTATCCTGCTGCCCAGAGCGGCGATGCTCATCCGGTTCCATTCTCCGGGAGCGTTCACCGCAATTACGCTCGGCTCAAGAACATCAAAAATGCCGCCGCAATCATACTTGTTCGGCTTTTCCTTGCCAAAAGAATCCAGCACCTGCACCTCAGGCCAAGGCAGCCACTCACGATTGCCCATCCGCAAAAATACGCCGCTGTTGCTCCCTTTGCCTACCTTGAAACCAAGATCCAGCACAAAATCACTGTACTGGTCGTTCGTGCCCAGATCACCCCCACCCATTCGCGTAAACTCTCCTTCAGCCAGCGTCCAGCTGCCTTCTTTAAAGTACGCGTTCGACAAATCCGCCTTAAACAAATCCCGCCAGCCGCTGGGATTGAGCTTGCCAGCCACTTTGTTGAAATACGCCACACACTTACGGATTTCCGGAACACTGTTCATCCAGTTGTGTTCGTACTCAATTGAAAACACACCCTTGAATTTCTGCCGATGGATCTCCTCCAGCAACGCCTTGACGTTACCCTTACCCGTACCCCAAGGCATATCGTGAGCTTCGTTTTTGCCGAATTCATTGAGATCCTTGAAGTGAAAACTGATGATTCGCCCTTCCAGCATCTTCAGTCCCTCCATCGGCTGGATCCCGCTGCGCATCCAGTGGCCGGTGTCCGCGCACGCCCCGATCCACTTGCTGCGACCCTTAATCACTTCCAGCACCTTTTTCGGATTCCAGTAATGGCTCGGCGCCGGGTGGTTATGAATCGCCACCTTGATCTTGTACTCCTGGCAGAGCTTATCGACCAACTCGAAAGCATCCTCCGGTGGCTCCGAAACGATGGTCTCGATCCCCATATCTTTGGCAAAATCAAACACCTGGCGGCATTCTTTCTCGTCATTTGGCAGCCCCACCACGCCATAATTCACCAACTCCACCCCCATAGCCTTGAGCTTCTGCTTGACCAGTTGGCGATGCTCCGGCTTCATCGTATGGATCAGCTTGACATTAGCGTCTTTCTTATACAACGTTTGCCCCGGATACGCCTCGATACAGTCCAGACCCAACGATGCGACCTTGTCCACCGCTTCAAAGAAAGTAAACCGATTGAACGAGTACGCCTGCGCTCCTAACCGCCAGCCGTTGTAAACATCTGTCTGAGGATGTTCCGTCAAAGGAATATTCTCCGCTAGCGCACAACAGGACACTGCCAAAACCAACATCAAACTGTACATCAAACTTCTTTTACTCATGACTTTCTCCTGAAAAAAATCCAATATCAAAAATCATTGTCCGCGTCATAACCTTTATTTTCCCACTCCTCTATCACGTCATCATTCGAATCCGAATCACTGCTGTCGGATGAAGAATCTTCATTCTCAGCCGTCGAAGACTTCGTTCTTGCTGACGACTTAACCTCTTCTGCAGACTCATCCTCTGCTGACGATTCATCCACTTCGGACTCCTTTTTCTGACCGGCCTTACGTGAATTTTCAAACATCCGCCGCTTGATCCCCACCCGACGACCAAAATTCAACACCAGACCCACCTCAATATCAGTCGCCTTCAAATAATTTACCAGCTTATTAGCATCCGAGTCGTCAATCTCCTGTAATGCCATGATCTCCAGGATTACCAGTTCATCGATAATCACATCCGTAGTGTATTCGCCCACCACCTGATCGTCATAACGAATCTCAAGCTTGCGGTTGCGTTCAATTGTCAAACCCAGCTTCTCTAATTCAATCAGCAAAGCATTGCGATACACATCGGCATCAAAGCCATAACCCAGACTGCGGTGTACTGTATGCGCCGCCCCGATAATCTTTTCCGTAATTTCTCCGTGTTTAAAGTGAATCATAGTGCTTTATTCTTCCTCTCATAGAGATGTTAAAAGATATAAATGGAATTACTTTTTTAGCTTCCCAAACCCCCGGTTATCACCTCATCATTTCGCTTTAAATCTGTCGTTACACCGAATTCCTGATTATCCACATTTGCAACAGCCTGTCAACGAACCATCTTTTATCGGCTACAGTAATATTGTTTCGCTTTGATCTAAGGTTTTCAACTTGTTGAGTATTAGTTTGAAAAAAAGCCCCCAGGTATTGATACCGGGGGCTTTTTAATCGATTTAATTATCAATATTAGCAGCGATTTTTCGTTAACCCTTTGCTATCAATTGTTTATAAATATTTTCACCGCCATTAATCAGGTGAATCAACGGTTGGGGACGATCGACACCTTCGACAAACGAAGGTCGTGCCGCCCATGGGGTAACGCTCAACACACCGGTCAGGTCCATCCAATGCTGCAATCGAGCCACCGGCAAATCCCAGGTCATGTGGAAGTGGTTGGCCGGGGCGTACTGTTTGTATTCAATCATGCTGGCATACTTGGGTACCACAAACGTGTGTGGCCAAGTCGGAGTAGTCAGGTTGCACATCGCCTGGCCCAGTTTCTGCGGTACCGCTGTAGTGTGTGCCTCGTCCCAGATCATGCTGAACATTCCTGAATTGCTACAATAAGCCATTCGGCCGGCAATTCCTTCGACACCTGCCGGGGTCATAAACGTCACCGAATTGCCGCCACCGGGGAAATAACCCGTATCGGCCAACGGCATGGATATCCCGCTCATTATCTGCTTAAGAGATGCACCCGGTTTAGCGGCCCAGTCAAACGAGGCGCTGCCGGAGTTGTTGCCATCGACCAGCCCCTTCTTTACCCAGTCGGCTGACTTGGGCAGATTGCCGATCTTGTGTTTCTGGGCTAACTGCTTGATCTCCCAGGCTTCCCAGACTTTGCGGAAATCCATAAACAACGGCGGATTACCTCCGCTCAGGTAAGTCATGAACAGCATGGTCAGCAAACCCTGAACATCAGCTTCGGTAGCGTAAGGCAAGGGAGCCTTGGGACCTTTATGGTCGAAGGTGCTGTTAAACATCGACTCCATCGCGTCAGCCACCGGCAGAGGCGTGCCCCGCTGATCGCTGCCCCATTCCAACTGACTCATGAACCCGCCGCCCACCGCGTTCAACTCCGCCATCAGATCGCGATTAATCAGGTACATTGCCAGAGATTGATTAAACCGCTCACTGTCCGCATCCGTTTTCAACTCCAGGCGTTTACCGATATTCTTATCAACCCAGCCCCGTAAGTCCTTCAATTCTTTGTCGTTGTAGGCTTTTTTGCTGAGCATATCCGCCAGCAGCTTCATATCCAGACGAGTAATTTCCAAACCAAACGTGTTACGCGTCGGAAGAATGTGCGCCAGGGCGGTTTCCATACCCATTGAATCATGGCCGAATATCATCACCCGTCTGCCCCGCAATGCCACCGCGGTTACCGCTCCGTAACACCAGTCTATAAGTGCCTTAGCGGTGTTGGGAGTCATCACCGGTTTCATCCCCGTATCCGGCCAGGTCCCCACGTTCAACGCCACCATTTTGCCATACTGACTGATTGCACCGTGCAAAGCCTGAGCATAAACCACGCCCGGCTTGGGTCCGCTGTTGCCGCATGTAATATTTATCGGCGTATTTTCCGGAAACTGCTGCAACAGTGATATCGACGTCAATTGCGGAAACGCCCAGGTGTCCGGCACGCATACCAAAATATCCACTCCGGCCTGACGAAACTGCTGGGCCACAATATCCGCCTGCCGTTCACTATCCACCAGCACCGACGAATAAACCACCGAAACCGCCGTCTTATCCGGCAACACCACCTGACCGCTGATCGTCTCCGCCGCCATCTGGGTAATATTCTGCGCCCGTTTGCGGCTGTCATCGTCAATCCGCGGATCGCACGGAGCGAACACACCTATTACCGGAACCTTCGGTTGTGCCTGTCTGATCTGGGGCAAACATTGAGCTGTTGTCTTTGCCATAGTAATACTCCTACTTTATGGAATGATCATTCATGAATTTTTTACCAACCACAAAAACGCGCAATTCACTCGCCGCAACAATTGAAATTATCAATACTTTCGCAAATTTCGCAATCTAATAATTCACCAACCATCAGGTGTTACTGGTCAGACCTTGCCCATCTGCCCTGCTATGAGAAGGGATTCACACTGGCAAGTAACTGTAAAAGCCGTTTTATTCAGTTCCCTGCAACTCCTGCTGATAACGCCGCATCAGATCGGCACGGGTTATCATACCGATAAATTCGGTAGGTTTTTTGGCGTTGTGCACGGGCAGACTGTGCAGG
This sequence comes from Sedimentisphaerales bacterium, assembly GCA_016934515.1. Lineage (GTDB taxonomy): Bacteria > Planctomycetota > Phycisphaerae > Sedimentisphaerales > SM23-30 > JAFGSR01. The sequence continues at coordinate 12,576 of JAFGSR010000028.1, read as the reverse complement.
TCCATCCGGGAAAACTTATCCAAAACCTGATCAAGCGTTTCGTCGGGGCTAACCGGAACCGCCTCGGTACGGGCCAGTTCGCCGGCTACCAAAAAAGGCACCGCCTCCGGCTGCAGCAATGCCGAACGCAGATCGTGGCTGGTAAGCATCCCGTGATACTGTCCGCTATGATCCACCACGATAAATTCGGTGGTTTCTACTTCGGCAGCTTTTCTGATTACCTCGTTTAGTGGTGTGTCATCATAAATAACCATGAACTGATGCTGCATCACCATGCGAACGTTGAGACGACGCAAAATCGCGGTCTGAGCCAGCGTTTCATATCGAATCCCCCGACGCCGCAGCTTCAAAGTGTAAATTGAATCCCGATAGAGCAACTGCGCCACTCCCAAAGCCACCGTCGCCGAAAACATGATCGGCAAAATAACCTGATAATTCCGCGTCATCTCGAACAGAATTATAATAGCTGTCATCGGCGCATGAGTGGTAGCCGCCACTACCGCAGCCATTCCCACCAAAGCATAACTTGCCGGCGAAATGGTATCCGCCGAAAACCAGCCCGTTTTCTGAAGTAACAATCCAAACGCATAACCCACCACCGCGCCCATGAAAAGCGATGGAGCAAAAATACCCCCCGAACCCCCGCTACCCAGTGTAAAACAGGTCGCCAGCACCTTAAAAACAAATAGCAAAAGCAAAATCCAGATCGAAAGCTCTATCGTGCTGGTGCCCTCGTGCATAAACGCCTCCAGGCAGCGACCGATCAGTGGATAACCGTTACCAAACACCGAAGGCGGAGTTTCCTGTAGAACAGCCACACTTACTATTCCAATCCCGCCTAACGCCACCGCTCCAATAACCGGCTTAGCAACATAAGGGACTTTTACCCATTCGAAAAAATCCTCGAAACCGTAAAGCATCTTAACAAACCACACCGCCGCAAACGCACAAATTAATCCCAGCACAACATAATTGCCCAGCTCGAACCAATGAAAATGATAGGCCTGTTCACTGAGCAGTGGAAAAATCGCCTCGTTCGAACCGAGCATCGCTTTGACCACCACGCTGCTGGTAACCGACGCCATCAGCACCGGCGAAAAGGTCCGGAAGTTCAATTGCCGCAGAAAAATCTCCAACGCAAACAACACCCCAGCTATTGGTGCGTGAAAAATCGCCGAAATGCCCGCCGCCGCCCCGCAACCAACCAGCACCGGCATGTTGTGGTTGGCCACCTTGAAAAACTGCCCAAACGCCGAACCCAGTGCCGCGCCAATCTGGATAATCGGTCCTTCGGTCCCCGCTGAACCACCCGAACCAATCGTTAATGCCGATGAAACCGCCTTGGCTAGTGCCACCCGCGGCCGAATCCGACCGTCCCGCCGGGCAATAGCGTCCATCACCTCCGGAACACCGTGACCCTTGGCTTCACGGGCGAAAAAATAGGTTATTAATCCCACAAACAATGCCCCCACCGCCGGCAAAATCACCAAAAAAATCATTCTGCCGCTGTATAAACCCTCAAAGCCCTCCCTGCCGTAACATATGCCGTGCACAAACTCAATCAACCTGGTAAAGCCCACTGAACCAACACCCGTCAGGGCACCGATCAGGCAACCCAGAATAACCAGGAACGCCTCCGGTCGAAATCCGAAACGTTTAAGAAAACGCAGGACCTTCAACCTCAATTTCTGACCGGGCCGAACCGCCGGATTTTTCTCAACCATCTAACTTTATCGCTCCTGAGAAGTTAATATTCGCCTGAATGCCAAATTTAATAATGTTAACCTCAAGCCTCCCCCTTTGCAAGAAATCTGTTGCCGACGAAATTTCCCCTCGGTAAATTGGCCCCCCTATACCGAGCAAACGCCCCTGTCAAATATTCCATTATCAGCTCAACAAAGGTAAAAAAAAAGACCGCGAAAGAGGCAAATCCGCGGCCTTTCAGTTTAGACTATTCAATTTTCAGAAACTTCATTTCGTTATTTTTTTCTTCGTCTCATCAGACACAAACTGCCCAAAGCCAGCATCGCCAGCGTTGCCGGCTCCGGTGCGTTGTTGATAAATGTCATCGATCCTTCATTGTCCGGAAACGACTGAACATGCAACGCAATTCGCAGGGTGTCGTTGTCCAATGCACTGACCACGCTATCGTAATCCCCAGCGAATGTTATACCAAAATATTCACTGATGGAATTGACCCCATTACCAGATGTTGGTGCCGTGGATAACGCCGAAAAATCGGTCTGATCCTTTTTCCACTGCGGAACAAGATTCGTACCACGTGGCGGCTTGCTGTTGCTGCCCCCAAAATCAAAATCCACTCCCGCCGAACTATTGTCCAGCAGAGGACCACTCAGCACATTCGCACCCGCCTCGAAAACATCATCGTCGAAATAGACCTCAGTAATTGAACTGGGTGACAAACTGGGATCCGTGTTGATAAACTTGAAGTAAACGTTCTGATCGTCAACCTTGCTAAGCTCGGCAAATATATACAACTTACCCCAAGATTGATTGTCCATATCATCCTGGGTATCTTCTTCGGAGCCAATCCCTGAAAAACCGATTGTATAAGGTAGCGGCGCAACTAATACAGCCACTTCCAATTCCTTGCCATCTACTATTATAGGTTTTGTGTCGTATATGAATGACGCCTCCGCTGGAACCGCCACACTAACCAACAACAATAACACAATAAACAGTCCAATAACTTTCTTCATACGTCTCTCTCCCTGATAACCTTTCTTATTCTTCCGCAACAACCTGGCCGCAACGTTTCGACGGGGCCGTATTGAAAAAATATATAAAGCACTTTCTTTCCTGGCTGCCGGATACTCTCGGAATCACCTGTTGAAAACCCAACTTTTTTAGTTAGTGATCAATTGACAGAATTCACGCCGCCTGGACAAACAGACCTTAAGCAACGAAATTCTACTGAAGAATGGAGGTCTCTCTCTCCACTTCCTGTGTCACCTTGCAGCCGATCTCTCCGTCGGCTCATCCATTAAATTTAGCAAAATCCATGCCGAAACTTAACAAATCTATATCGCCGAAAAAAAAGGCTAGCAATCCATTGCCCTGAGGCAATTTATGCAATTGACAGGCTTGTAACTATTATACGATTTAAAACAAAAGCAGGCAAATTCGCAGCATCATTTAGCAACATAAAGGGACCTTTATATGTAAGTTGTTTTTTCATAATGAATTACAGACTAAAGGGAATGTTGTTTTTTATGGATACACGATGGATCTCGGCATCACTTTTATGCGAATAATACTCTTCAACCAATAAATCAAGCTTTAGAGGTCCATTGCAGGGAAAACTTGCCCATCTGCACAACTAAGTGTTATATATGTGATTGTTGTTGAATAAATTTTACGCGAAAATAATTATTGGTTATCGGAATGAGTAAAAGCGTATTAGTAGCCATGAGCGGGGGCGTGGACAGCTCCGTAGCTGCAGCACTGCTCCTGCAGCAGGGTTACCGCGTGGTGGGCGTCTTCATGTGCCTCGGTTTCGCAGACCAAACCTTCAGCCATCAGGGCTGCTGCTCTCCCCAGGACGCCCGCGACGCCAAAGAAGTCGCCAACCAACTGGGAATTCAATTTCACGTGATGGATTTCCAGAACGAAATCGAAGAGGTCATCACCTATTTCGTCGATGAATACCGCCGCGGCCGCACCCCCAACCCCTGCATCATGTGCAACACCCACCTGAAATTCGGCAAACTCTTCGAATACGCCAACGCCTGCAACCTTAATTACGTCGCCACCGGCCACTACGCTCAAATCATCGACACCGATCAACGCGAATCACCGACCGGCAACCGGGCAGAATCCCAAGTCGGTCACAAAGCGCTCTGTCGCGGCCTCGACGCCGGCAAAGATCAATCTTACGCTCTTTTCGGTATCGAACGCAATCGCCTCCAACGAATCCTGCTCCCCATCGGCCAATATCACAAAGAACAGGTCCGCCAACTCGCCCGCCAAATGCAACTGCCCGTGCACGACAAAGGCGAATCCCAGGAAATCTGTTTCGTACCCGACGATGATTACGCTGGCCTTATCGCCCAACGCGCCCCGGACATCGTTCAGCCCGGCAAAGTAATCGACACCTCCGGCAAAGTGCTCGGTGAACACCAAGGAGTCTTCCATTACACTATCGGCCAACGCAAAGGCCTGGGCATCGCCCTGGGCGAACCCGCTTACGTGGTCAAGCTCGACGCTCAAACCAACACCGTCGTCCTGGGCAGTTGCGACGACCTGTTCAGCCGACACCTCAGAGCCACCAACGTAAACTGGCTGATCCCACCGGCTGATTTACACCAGGCCCCCTTCGACGCCACCGTACAAATCCGCTACAATCACCGCGGTGCACCCGCCAAAGTCCAGCCCGTCCTCAACGCCCAAGGCTACCCCGACACCGTCGAAATCGAATTCACCGACCCCATAAGCGCCATCACCCCAGGCCAAGCCGCCGTAATCTACCAAAATAACCAACTCCTCGGCGGCGGCTGGATCAACAACAGATAGCACATAACCTCCTCCCCGGTAAACAATAACGTTGTTCCTGGCAACCTTAACGGGGCTCAAGATACAAAAACCCCTACCGTGTAAAGTCTTTGTAAAATCCTCAAATTTCAGAAACCTTTCTTGCCCCCTATCGTCCTTTGTAATATAGATGATGTCTCGGGTATCACTCGGCTAATCAGTTATAAAGCGAACATGAATTCTTACACTTTTTTAGGAGATTTAATCATGCGCAAATCAATTGTAATTCTGTTGGTAATGTCCACACTTTTCTCAGTCGCCCAAATCGCCCTGGCTCAAACCGATCGGAAATTTTCTACCGAAGACCTGAGCAAAAAACTGCTCGAAGCTACCCGGATCACTAATATTGACGGCTCCGCCGAAATAAAAGTCCAGGCCGACCAGGCCATTGTAAATGCCCGGGTAACCACCGAAAGCAAAACCCTCAAGGACGCCTTGGCCAAAAACCAGAAATTACGCGGCGAGATCCAGAAACAACTGGAGAATAAAGGCATCACCAAGGACCGTATAAAAGCTTCCAGTTTCTCTTCCGCCCCTAAATACGGCTTGTTCGGCGACAAATACGTTGTGGAAAATCTCCTGAAAATCACCCTCAAAGACAGTAAAGAATTCCAGGTCGCCGCCGAAATTATCGATTCCAATGAAGAAGTTAAATACGAAGGAATTGAATTCGAACACTCCAACAAAGATCAACTAAAAAAGGATGCCCTCGCCAAAGCCTGCGACAAAGTCATTGAAAAACAGGAAATCTACGAAGACAAATTCGACGTCAAACTCCAGGCCAGATCATTTAATTCCCCATCAGTCACCATGATCAACCAATCGCCAAGTTATGGCAGACGCTCGGCTGGAGTTAGCTACAAAACCGCAAATCTTGAACAATCTTATTCCAGCGATGAAGCCGGCCTGGAAAGCACCGTCACCATGTTCGGAGAAATCGTTTTCCGGGCCAACATAACCGTCGAATTCACCACCACCGAAAACGATTAATCAAAAAAACAGCACCTGCTCATTATCAATAAAACAAAGCGAATTAGGTTCCCGTTAATCCTCCGGCCGCTCACCATGCGGTGCCATCTTGACAATCTTCGGATCAAACCGAGCCAAAATCTCGACCAGGTCCTTCTGCGCGTCCATAACCGCTTCAATATCCTTGTAAGCCATGGGCACTTCATCCAGACCGGCCGACATTAAAATAACTCCGCGATCCCGTAGCAGACTGTTCAACTCCTCCCACGTAAATCGCCTTTTGGCTGCCTTGCGTGACATCTGCCGCCCCGCCCCGTGCGCTGCCGAATTCAAAGACTCCGCATTACCCCTGCCCCGAACCACATAGCCCGGCGTTGCCATTGAACCCGGAATAATCCCCACAGCACCCACCGCCGCCGGGGTCGCCCCCTTGCGATGGACGATAAGCTCCCTCCCGAAATGCTTTTCCTTCCAGGCAAAGTTATGGTGATTCTCAATATCCAACAGCACCTCCACGCCCAGGTGCTCCGCCACAAAACGATGAATCAACTCATGATTAGCTGCCGCGTAACGCCCCATCAGCTCCATCGCCCGCCAGTACTCCTGCCCCTCATGGCTGTCCAGCCCCAGCCATGCCAGATGCATCAACTCTCGCGGCAGCTCCGGATGCCGGTTCATCGCCAGCTTACTGTAATGAGTAGCAACCAGATTACCCGTCCCTCTGCTGCCGCTGTGACTCAGCAACGCCAAATAAACTCCCGCTGCCAAACCCAACTCGTCCCTTTCCAGACTCAGCGTACCAAACTCAACAAAATGATTACCGCTGCCGCTGGTACCCAATTGGCTCCAGGCCTTGTCCTTTAACTGAGCCACTATCGCACTGAAAGACCAGTCCTCATCCATCACCCGATGCTGCCGACGCTTCTTGAAAGTCGCCCCGATTCCGAACCGGGTTTCCTTACTCAGAGCACTTTTCAAACGGTCCGTCTGCTCCGTCAGAGCCGACAACGGCAGGTCCAGCACCGACATCTTCATTCGGCAGGCGATGTCAACACCCACCGCATAAGGAATCACCGCGTTGTCGGTCCCCAGCACCCCCCCAATCGGCAAACCATAACCCACGTGAGCGTCCGGCATCAAAGCTCCCGCCACCGAAATCGGCAACTGACAGGCGTTTTCCATCTGCCCAACCGAATCCGGCTCAAAACCGCTCCCCCAACTGCGATACCTCGCCGGTTGCTGTCGTGGTTGAAATTTCTCAGACACCTGATAATTCCCCTCTCTTGCCGGAAAACCTCAGACCTTGATCGCCACCGCCTGGCTTTGCCCGCTCGCTAAAGAATTTCCGTAGCCCGCGGGAAACTGCCCAGCACACTCAATTGCAAACAATGCTTGCGAACTTCCTGCATCGCCTGGATAACATTTTCGTCCTGCTGGTGACCCTGACAATCCACAAAAAAGTAATATTCTTTTTCCCGCTTGCTGCTGGGCCTCGATTCAATATTGCTCAGGTTCACCTGATGTTTCTGAAAAGCCTGCAGACAATCCACCAACGCACCCGCCTTGTCCGGCGTGCTGAATACCATCGCGGTTTTGTCATCACCCGTCCGCCGGGCCGACTCCCGACCGATCACAAAAAATCTCGTAACGTTATCGGCGTTGTCTTCCACATTCTCGCAGATAACTTTCAAACCGTACAACTCCGCCGCCAGTTGTGAACCAATAGCCGCTGTGAAGGGCTGGGTCGCCGCCTGCTGAGCCGCCTGCGCACTTGACGGCGCCGCAATGGTGTCCACCTTACGCAGCATCGACGATAACCAGTTTCGACACTGTGCAAAAACCTCCGGTTTCGAACAAATGACCTTGATCTCATCCAAAGAACAATTGGCCAACAGATGATGATGGATCGACACCTGCATTTCCGCACAGATAATCACCCGCGAACTGTTGATAAACGAATCCAGCGTCTCAATCACGCTGCCCGCAATAGAATTCTCCACCGGAACCACTCCCAAATCACAGTGCTCTCGGGAAATCTCATCAAACACTCCCCGAATATCAAACTGCGGCTCATATTCCACGCTCTGGCCGAATTTCAACATCGCCGCCGAATGCGAAAAACTTCCTTCCGGACCCAGATACGCAATTCGCAACGGACGCTCCAGATAAAATGAACCGCTCATCAACTCCCGGTAAATCGCCACCAGACATCGATCCGGCAACGGCCCGGTATTCGCTTTTTTGATCCGGTCCAGTACCGATCGCTCCCGGTCCGGCGCATAAATCGGCGGCGCATTCTTGTCGGTCCGCTTAATCTGACCAACTTCAACAACCACCTTGGCCCGCTCGTTGAGCAGGTTGACCACTTGATTGTCAATCTCGTCTATTCTTTGTCGTAATTGCTCCAGTTTTTCCTTGGCCATTGACCACCTGATCTCCAACAACAATTCTGGCAAACTATTAGAATAACAGCATTTGTAATTATCACCCTTATCATATCCACCCCCCCGCGTCAAGACCAAAATACCACTGCCCGCCGACATCACCAATTCCCCAATCATTTTCCAGATCACAGGTCAAAAAAACGCCTAATCAGAAAATAATCCGAATATCTAAAATTCTCAAACTGACCATCGGTTAGTTTGAGTAAATATCTGATATTAGTTTGCAAGCCAACACAAATCGGCTAAAATGACCCCGGGCCCGCAGGTAGCACAGTTTTTCTTCCCTGCCTCAGGCCGATCCTGTTACGAAATAAAACCAGACTGGTAAACAAACAACAAAGGAACTTTAAGATGAACACCTTTAACACAATGAAATTTTCTCTTGCTGCAATGATTGTCCTGACCACCACCGGCTGCGCTGCTCTGGCCGATAACGGCCAACTCGATACCGCCGCCATCAACGAACTACGATCCAGCTTCACCATGGACCCTCATACCCGCGCCATGTACAACGCCATCACCAACGGCGACATCAAAAAAATGGCCCTCAACCGCGACGTTCTTAATCAGCACGAAGACCTCTTCAGCAACCGCATCAAAACCAAAGGCATCACCAACCAGAAATCCTCCGGCCGCTGCTGGATGTTCGCCGCACTGAACATCCTCCGGCCCAAAGTAATCAAAAAATACGATCTGGAAAAATTCGAGTTCTCTCAAAATTACCTGCTCTTCTGGGATAAAATCGAAAAAGCCAACCGCTTCCTGGAATACATGATCGAATTCCGCGACCGCGACCTCCGCGATCGCGAAGTTGACTTTTTATTGACCGACCCCATCGGTGACGGCGGCTACTGGATCAGCGCCGTCGAACTTATCAAAAAATACGGCCTCGTCCCCAAAGACATCATGCCCGAAACCAACAGCAGCTCCGGTACTTCCATGATGAACAAACTCATCATCCTTAAACTCCGCTCCCACGCCGCCCAAATACGAAAACTCACCCAACAGGGAAAATCCGTCGAACAACTGCGCGTGGAAAAGAAAAAAATGCTCACCGAAATCTACCGCATCCTGGCCATGAACCTCGGTGAACCTCCCACCGAATTCCAATGGCGCTACGAGTCCGACAAGAAAAAATCCGAAGTTTCCGCTGATCAAGATGAAGATGACGACCATGACGAAAATAACGTTGACGAGGACGACGATGATGATGACAAGGACGTTAACGAGGACAACGACGACGATGATGGCAATGACGCTGACGATGATGATGACGAGGACACCGATGACGACTCGACCGAAAACACCAAACTTACCGAACTGAAAACCTACACCCCCCAAAGCTTCTACTGCGAATTTGTCGATGTGGACCTGGAAAATTACATCAACCTGCTCAACGATCCCTCCCGACCCTACGGCAAACATTACCTGATCAAATTAACCGAAAACATTCGCAACAGCCGATCCGTAACCTATGCCAACATCAACATGGCCGAACTCAAACAAATCGCCGCCCAGGTCATCATCGACAACGAACCCGTCTGGTTCGGCTGCGACGTCGGACCCGATCAAAGCTCAGATAAGGGTATCATGGCCCTGGGCTTGTACGATTACGGCTCCATCTACAACCTGGATTTCACCCTCAGTAAAGCCGACCGCTCCCTCTATCGCAGCAGCGTCCGCAATCACGCCATGGTCTTCGTCGGCGTCGATATCCAAAACGAAAAACCCGTTAAATGGCTCGTCGAAAACAGCTGGGGCTCCGACCGCGGCGACAGCGGTTACTGGACCATGTACGACGACTGGTTCGACCTCCACATGTTCAACATCGTCGTTCCCAAAAAATACGTCTCCCAGGAAATCCTAAACATCTTCGATCAGGATCCCGTCATCCTGCCCGTCTGGGATCCCCTCTGGTAAGAATACTCGTTTTGTTAGGGCGAATAATTCAGATTGAAGGAATTTCAACATGGTTAAAAACAAAATCATCTTAAGCCTCTTCTTTCTCGGATTGATCGTGTTAATTATGGGGGCAACTTCATGTAAAAATTCCGACGACACGTCTTCGCAAACCTCCGATTCTTCCGTTACCGAGGCCGGCACCGTTACCGATTCCAACGCAGTTGTCGACTCCAACGATAGCGGCGGCGCCGATAATAAAAAACCGGATCCCCCTTCTGTCGCCGAAATAATCTTCAGCGTCATGGGCGGACTCGGCATCTTCCTGCTCGGCATGAAAAACATGTCCGAAGGCATGCAGGCCGTTGCCGGCGATAAAATCCGCACCCTCATCAATAAAGTTACCAACAACCGTTTCGTGGCCTGCGGCGTCGGCACCTCCGTCACCATGCTCATCCAGTCCAGCTCCGTTACCACCGTTTTGACCGTCGGTATGGTAAACGCCGGTTTAATGACTCTCACCCAGGCCATTGGCGTCATCCTCGGCGCCAATATCGGCACCACCATCACCGGCTGGATTCTCGTCCTCAAGGTCAGCAAATACGGATTACCCCTACTCGGCATAGCAGCCTTTTTCTACCTCTTCTCCAAACGAGATAAAGTACGCTACCTGGCCGGCTTCTTCCTCGGGCTCGGCATGGTATTCTTCGGCCTGGAACTGATGAAAAACGGCTTTGCACCACTGCGCCACATGCCCCAATTCGAAGCCTGGTTTGCCCGTTATCAAATCCAAAATCCCTCCGATTATTTCGGCGTGCTTCGCTGCTGCCTGATCGGCGCCGTCCTGACCGCCATCGTCCAGTCTTCCTCCGCTACTCTCGGTATCACCATCGGCCTGGCTATGACCGGCGTTATTAACTTCTACACCGCCGCCGCCCTGGTACTCGGTGAAAACATCGGCACCACCATCACCGCTCTGCTGGCCTCGCTCGGCGCCTCCACCAACGCCAAACGCGCCGCCTACGCCCACACCATCATCAATGTCCTGGGAGTAATCTGGATAACCTCAATTTTTGCCCTTTACATGAAAGGCATCGAATGGTTTGTCGGAGATGTCCATCGGCAAACCTTTGACACCAACGGCGAAAAAATCTACCCCAACGCCGCCGAAGCTATTGCCGCCACCCACACCGGCTTCAACGTCATCAACGCCATGTTCTTTTTGCCCCTGGTTTCGTTGTTAGCCAAACTGCTTTGCAAAATTGTCCCAGATAAAAAACACCCCGAAATTCCTCATCTAACCTTCCTGGACGTCCGCATGTTTGACACCCCCGCCATCGGTATCGAACAATCACAAAAAGAAATTCAACGCATGAGCGAAAAAACCCTCGCCATGTTCAAACCACTTCGAAAGATCCTGGAAACGCAACAGTCCGACAAAGAAATTGAGAAAATGATCTTCCAGTCCGAAAGAGACCTCGATATCGTCCAGAAAGAAATCGTCGAATTCCTCAGCAACATCATGGCCGGAAACATCGCCCACGATGTCATCGACCAAGGCCGCAGACAACTCAGAATCTCCGACGAACTCGAATCCATCAGCGACTACATCACCAGCATCCTCAAACTAAACCTCAAATTGCGTAACACCGAACAGGTTATGTCCGACCAGGGACGAAAAGATATCGTTGACCTCCACGATATCGTCGCCGAATACCTCGAAATGATTAACCAGGCCATTCAACAGGAAAACCGAAACATCCTCAAAACCGCCGGACCACGAGGCCAGGCCATCACCCACACCGTTAAAGAATACCGCAACAAACACATCGCCCGCGTCGGCACCGGAACCACCACCCCGCTCAAAAGCCTCATCTACACCGACATGCTCACCGCCTATCGACGCATAAGAGACCACGCCCTCAATATCGCCGAAGTCCTCGCCGGTGAAAAATAAATTCGAATTGAGCAGCTAAAGAAGGAGACAGTTGAACTCAATCTCAAACTCACAACTATCTGCCCCTTGGATGATCGACTGCTTGAGTTTCACCTTTACCGGCTTATTGAACGCAGCTTCGAAGAGAGACTTATACCATCCCGCCGAGCAATGGCAATAGGTATCAGTGGGAAACGGTTGCTGCGTTTGCTTCACCCGCCCACAGTAACACCAGTCGTAGCCGCCCACGATCGTGTTGGGGTTTTTCAGTTTCAGCCTTCCTCCCCCGATGCCTCTTTCATTTAGCCTGGCCAGCAGTTCCTTGACCGATTTCGATTCCTCCATGAACTGCTTGGCGCGTTTCTGCTGTGTAGGGCCGCAGCATTTCATTCCGCAGGCCTGCATTACTTTTCTCGCCGTGGCTTTACCCGCTTCCTTCTCAAGGCGTCGGACAGCATTCTTTATCCATTCGGCTTTCTGTGTGTAGTTCGATGTCGCATCAAATCGTTCAGTTTCGATGATAACCTTCTTGGATACCGCTGCGCCGGCTTCAGCGTCGATGCACCGCTTGAACCTGGTCATCCATCCACCGAGTCTTTGGGCCCTTGCCATTTACTATGCCTCCTTCTGGAAAACGGGATTTGCCATTTAACGTCATAATTTATAATCCTGCACACAAGATGGTCAATAATGATGCCAGCGTCAAAAGTATTTGTTCGTAAAACATGTCATAAATCTTGTAAATTCAGATAGTTATGGTAATTTTAGGGTTGACAG
>JAFGSR010000027.1 GCA_016934515.1 Sedimentisphaerales bacterium | reverse complement strand
TCAAAATAAAGCAGCACAAGGCAGGCTGGGATGAAAAATATCTACAAAAAGTACTGAGGATTTAGATGCGGTGGCCCTGGGGGAAAAACATAATCTCTAGAAACAAATCCAAGATTTTGTTATAATAGTAGTGTGTAAATTATTGTCGTACGTAAAGTCTTTATTTGCGGTGAGTTAAGGGTTTTTTAGAGCGGTGTTACACCATCTGGAGGAGTCTTAGTCTGGTGATTTGGTCAAAATATTCGAATTGCCGGGTTGGTAGCTTTGAGCTTTAAATTTGTTAAGTGATTATATTGCAAGAGTTTACAGCTATTGCGGTTTTGTCTGGCAAATTTAATCTGCTGCGACGGCAGGATGTATTTTCGGAATTTGCTATTGAGCAGATAGTTTAGGAAGAGGAAAGTGATTTGGTAAGGCTGGGAATATTAATTCTCATGGTCTTGGGGTGCATGATATCGCTAGCGACAGCGCAGGTGGATATCTATGTAGATGCCGAGCTTGGCGACGACAGTTGGAGTGGTTTAAGTTCGGTGGCGGGTGATCCCAACGGTCCCAAAAAAACCATCCAGGCGGCCATCGATACTGCCGTTTCTGGTGATACCGTTATTGCAGCGGATGGAATTTATACCGGTCCGGGAAATATTGATCTGGATTTTGGCCATCAAATTGTCGGGACCAGAATCATAACGGTACGCAGCGCGAATGGTCCGAAGGGCTGCATAATAGATTGTAATAATACCGGGCGAGGTTTCAAGTTTTTCAGTGGTGAAACGGAAGCGGCCAAGATTGAGGGATTTACCATACGGCGAGGCATAGGCCGATTTGAGGATATTGGCGGCCAGCAAAGACCGGTGGGTGGTGCTATTTTCTGTGAAAACAGTTCGCCAACGATTGAGAATTGTGTTATCAAAAATAACCAGTTGGGTTTTTTAGGTGCCGGCGGTGGAATATGTTTCGGCCCCGGTGCGAACCTGAAAATTATTAATTGCAAAATAAATAATAACTCAGTGGGAGTAACCGGCGCCGGTGGTGGGATTTTCGGGTATGGCCCGGGTAGCAGCATTTCTATTCTAAACTGCGAAATTGTCGGCAATAACGGTTCATTAGGAGGGGGCGGAATTGCTCTGGACAATGGCGGTGAAGCGCAAATGATTAATTCTTTGTTGACCGGTAATACCGCCGGCGAAGGCGGTGGAATCTGCTGTTGGCCGGGAGCGTTTCTTAATATGACAAATTGTACTGTCAGCGGCAATACCTCATCATCTAATGGTGGCGGCGTATTATGCCAGAACAGTTTGATGGTAATTAGAAATTGCATATTCTGGTCAGACAAAGCCGGCAACGACGGGGACGAGCTATCGGCCAGCGGTTTTTCCGATGTGTGGGTGGAATATTGTTCAATGGAAGATGGTCTTTTGGGTGTGGACATCAACGGAGATGCGGTGATTAACTGGTTCAACAGCGATCATTTTGAGCCGCACTTTGCATCGGCAGGTTACTGGCAGGGCATGTTGTGGGTTCAGGGAGATTATCATTTAAAGTCCCTGGCCGGCCGGTGGAATCCGTATTTTTATGGTATTGGTGATTTGCATCCGGACGGCGTGGTGAACCTGAAGGATTATGTATTATTTGCCGCCTGTTGGCTGGATGAGGGCTCGGGCATGGAGGCGGATTTGAATGGTGACGGGGTGGTGGATGTTCAGGATTTGTGCCGCCTGGCCAAAAATTATCTTTCTCCGAAACAACCGTTTACCGGGGCCTGGGTAGTTGATGAGCTAAGCAGTGCTTGTCTGGACCTGGGTGATCCGGGTACAAATTGGAGAACGGAATTGTGGCCTCACGGCAAACGGGCCAATCTGGGGGTATATGGGGCAACGACTCAAGCAAGTTTGTCACTTTCACCATGGGGCAATGTGGCGGATTTGAATGGCGATGATTTTGTGGGGTTTTTTGACGCGAGCAGTTTTATGGGGCAATGGCTGGTGGAAGCGGAATTACTGCCGGAAGATTTGAATCGGGACGGGTTTGTAAACCTGCGTGATTGGGCTATTCTGGCGAATAACTGGCTTTGGCAGCAATAGCAGCAGGGGCGGTAACTGGTTTTGGGTAATTGGATTTGGGGGACAACAGAGTTGTGTTGTTGACAGGTTTGCTTCGGGTGGATAAGATTAAATGCTGGCGGGCATGCGATAGGTCGATTTTGCGCTAACGGGCCTTTCGAGAATAAGCAATCTCGATCAGGAGGCAACATGACAACTGTTAAAATAACAACTCGAATATTGATTCTTTTTTGTCTGGTGGGTTGGGAGCTAGGCTGTCAGCCGGTGCCGAATTTTCCTGAACGGGCCGAGTGGGTCGCGGTTATGTGCCCGGCTGGAAAGCTGCTCAGTTACGACCGTGACGGTGATGGGATTGGTGATTATCTGCAGGTATTAGACAAAACGGGTCGGAAGGTTGAACTGCGTTTTGGTAATGAAAACAACGGTCAGTATGAAGTTGTGCAATTAGACATGTTAGGACCAGAGGTACCGCACTTTATCATCGCGCTGGATGGGGTTCCTTATGAGTTGGTGGAGGAATTGTACCGAGCCGGGGGATTTCGTTTGTTCCATCGGCCGAGTAGATTAATCAGTTGTTTTCCCAGCATGACCGATCTGGCTTTTAATCGGCTCTTTGGGGGCAAGCAGCCGCTGGCGTTTGAGGCCGAGTACTTCGACCGCAAAAAAAACCGAATAATTCCAGGCAACGATGTTTATCTAAGCGGAGCAAACGCGGATTGGGCCAATAAGTTGGATTACCGATGCCCTTTTTTGCTGGATACCATGGCGTACATGCTTCCGGATCAGGTGTTTGATACTGAGTTGCGGGAAATAATGGATGTTTTGCGCAAAAGCCCGGGCGGTACAAAAATCGTTTACAGTGTGGGAACGGCGGGACTGGGTACCAAAGGCGGGCGCAAAGCTATACTGAAATATCTGATGCAGGTGGATCGGCTGTGCGAACAGATTGTTTACGAACGCAAAGGAAAGGTGAAAATTACCCTGCTGGCGGATCACGGGCACAACATGGTCGGCCGCGGGCAGGTAAAATTCGACCAGCGCTTAAAAGAGGGCGGTTATTTGGTACGGGACAGACTGGAGGGGCCTCGAGATGTGGTCGTGGTGAAGTTTGGATTAGTTACCTACGCGGCACTTTATACTGAACGGCCCTGGGAAATGGCGGGGGTGCTGCTTTCGGATTCTGCGGTGGAACTGGTGTGTTACTGGTGGAATGGTGCTGTTATGGTTCAGACGTTGGACGGTAAGGCTCAGATCAGGTACAAAAACGGGCGTTACAGTTATCAGGTGGATTATGGCGATCCATTGGGTTTGTCAAAGGTGATCGAACAATTACGCCGGCAGGGACAAGTGGACGAGCAGGGGTATATAGATGATCGGGCTTTTTTCGCAGCCACGGTGGAGCATGAATATCCGGACGCCTTACGCAGATTATGGTTGGCTTTTAATGGATTAGTGGAACAGCCGGCGGATTTAATTGTTTGTCTTCGGGATGGTTGGTATCACGGCAGCGATTTCTTTAGCGCTTCAGCGGAACTGGCCGGCGGAGTTAAAAGCACTCATGGTTCGCTGAACCGGGTGAATTCCACAACTTTTGTACTGACCATGCTGGGGCAATTACCCCAGGCAATGCGGATGGAAGATGTAATGCCGCAATTGGATACCCTGCGAAATAGTCCTGCGAAATAAATGATGAACCATGGAAGTTGCATACTACGGCAATATCCACGTTCGAGAACCGAAAAAAGCAAAACACCAAACGAAACACACCGAACGCATAATGCAATAATAGTTTTATTCAGCGGCAATTGAGCTGCCGCGATCATCTTTAGTGAGAAAGTTAAGGGTTTCACTGGCGAAGGCTGGATTGGTTTTGATATTTATAGTTTTGCTATGTGATTTTTCATAATTACTTAAAGTGGCCCGGCTGCGATTTTGCAGATAGTCGGCAACTTCGGGGGCAATCTCGATTTCTATGGAGCTGACTTTGGGCTGGTCGATTACTGCCTGAATCCGACGCATGATTTCAATCGACATACTCTCCGGAGTTTTAACCAGTCCGGCTCCGAGGCAGTGGGGGCATTCCCGGTATGTGGTACGTTTGAGAGACGGACGCATTCGCTGGCGGGTCATTTCGATAATGCCGAACTGGCTGATTCGGAGGATTTTTGTGCGGGCCCGATCGGAAGCAACCGCATCACGCAGGGCTTTCTCAACGGCGCGGCGGTGCCTGGTTTCCATCATGTCGATGAAGTCGATGATTATCACTCCGCCCAGATCACGCAACCGCAGTTGACGGGCTATTTCCGGAGCAGCTTCCATATTGATTTTGTACGAGGTTGATTCAGCGTCTTCATGGACGCGAAATTTCCCGGAATTCACATCGATGGCGACAATAGCTTCGGTAGAATCAATAACCAGCGAGCCGCCGCTTTTGAGATTGACGTGCCGGGATTGAATTTTTTCTATTTCCCGGTCCAGTTTGTATTTATCGAAAATGGGGGTGGGATTGTCGTAATAACTAACCTGGGACCGCGACCGCGGCATGGCGATGCTCAGGAAATCACGGATTTTTTTTGTTATAGCTTCGGAATCGCAGATGATTCTTTTGATGTTGGTATTAAACACGTCACGAATTGTTCGGGTGATAAGATCGGATTCCTGATAAAGTTCCGCCGGAGCGGTTCCACTTTTAATTTTTTTGGAAATGGATTTCCAAAGGCGGGTCAGGTAGTTCAGATCCCGCTTGAGTTCCATTTTATTGCGCTCCATACCGGCCGTACGGACGATAAATCCCATGTCTTTGGGTGGCTGGAGCTGATTGAGTAGTTCACGCAGCCGGGCTCGAGCCTTTTCATCCTCAATTTTACGTGAGATACCCATGCGATTCATCCCCGGCATGAGCACGAGAAACCGGCCGGGAATAGAAAGATAGGTAGTCAGGGTGGGCCCTTTGGTGCCGATGCCTTCTTTGATAACCTGAACCAGAATCTCCTGACCACGCTTGAGGCACTCCTGGATGGGGGGGCGATCCCTACGCGGGTGTTTGCGGCCGACACTTTCGGTGGTTTTCTTTTTCTTCTTATTTTTTTTCTTGCCGTTTTCCGGAAAATAGCTGGGTTGGAGATCACTGATGTGCAGAAAACCGTTCTTGCCGATCCCGAAATCAATAAAACAAGCCTGGATAGATGATTCGATGTTGGTAATAACGCCTTTGTAGATGTTTCCGACGTGGCTGGCGTCGCTGGCCCGTTCGACATATAGTTCTTCAAGTTTGTTATTTTCGACCACGGCAATCCGGCATTCTTCGGATTGGGCGAAGTTTATAAGCATTTCCCTAGTCAAGAGTTGAACCCTTTCATTTATATTCACTTAAGAGCGACTTTAACGAAGCTCTCGAATAAGTTGTTATTTGTAAGTTGGTATTTAACATAATTAAAATGTTTAGGAATTTGTATTTCGTTGTTTCCGAAAACCGCAGCGACCATCGGGAGCGTCGAAACTCCCCACGGCTCGCGGCGAATCCCGTCCAGCCAAAGCTGGTAATTTATTATTTTGGCAATTAAAAGCCAATTCGTCCGAATAACCGGTAGCAATCCTCTGGATTTCCCGGACATCCTTGGTGCTGTTGATATTCAGTGCACCAAAAATTTCGTCCATGCGGGCGGTTGCGGTTTGCTGAATTTCAACGGTGCAAATTATCTCGTTGTTCCCCAGGGTCATTTCCCGTACCGCACAACGCAGGTCAATTGTTCGGGACGGGTGACGCTTTCGTTTTGGTCTTTCGAAAGGCCAGGCGACAGAATCCATAAAATTTTGAATATCCCGCTCCAGGAGCACTTTGTTAATTTGGCGGCTGAGGATAATGCGATAACTGCTCCAAAGGGGCCGGACCGATAGTTTTGCGAGAATCGCAGTGACATCAATAACTTCAAAACCTCCGGGAAGCTGACCGGTGAGTTGGTTTGAAAGGGTCTGGCTTGATACCGGTTGGTGCAATTTGATAATGAGCAGCTCGGCAACAGAGGACATGCCCACGCTGCGGGGAAGCGGCAGGGTCATTTTCATGTGGGGATTAAAGCCCTGGGAGTAGGACACCGGGATTCGACCCCGGCTCAGGGCACGCTGCCAGAGACGCATGGTGTCGCGATGCGATAGAAAGCGGGCATCGTCTTTTACGGCGAAGCGTATGGCAAATGCAGTAATGTTTTGTTCGGAATCTTGCATGGTGCATTTTCGCTTTAAGCAAAAATCCAGCTCTATCCATAAAGGGTAGAACCGCATTAATCAGTCTGCATAACAATCTGTGAAATATTATTGCCGGGATTACAAACCAGACAATCAGGGTTCATTGCGGAGTATTTCCTGGATTTCGTTACGCAGGTAATTAATAGTTTGTTTTTCTGTATCAAAAGTGAGTGTTTTGCGGGCCAGCCTTTTGCATTGTTCGTAGGATACTGATCGAATCACTTTTTTAATCTCGGGAATCATCGGCGGAGCCAGGCTGAGTTCGGTAAATCCCAAACCGATTAGCAGAGGGATAAATTCAATTTCGGAGGCCATTTCGCCGCAAATGTGCACGTCAATCTTGGCACGATTGGCAGCGTTGTATATTTGTTTTAGCAGTTGGAGCACCGCCGGGTGGGCCGGGTTGTAGAGTGAAGCCACGGTTTCGTTCACCCGGTCAACCGCCAGAGTGTACTGGACCAGATCGTTTGTGCCGATGCTGAAAAAATCCACCTCATCAGCAAGGTCATCCGCAGTCAAAGCCGCAGCGGGCGTTTCGATCATGATACCCATTGGGATGGTGTCGTCAAATTCGATGCCCTGCTCTTCAAGGTCTTCCTTGACTTCGGCAACAATCCATTTGGCCTGGCGCAGTTCCATTACATTGGTGATAAGCGGGAACATGATTTTTATATTTCCCAAAACCGAAGCTCGAAGAATCGCGCGGATCTGGGTTTTGAATATGGGAAGATTTCTCAGGCAGTAGCGGATGGAACGCAGCCCCAAAAATGGATTTCTTTCCGGATTGACCCGCTTGTGTTGAGTGAATTTGTCCGCCCCCAGATCCAGCGTTCGGATGGTGATGGAGCCCTTGCCGAATGACTTAATGGTATCGGCATAAGCCTGGTAGTGTTCTTCTTCGGTGGGCTCATGGTCGGCTTCGAGATATAAAAATTCAGTCCGGTACAGACCGATTCCCTCTCCGCCTTTTTTGAGAGTAATTTCAGCTTCGTAGGGAAACTCGATGTTTCCCATGAGTTTAATATTGATCCCATCGGTGGTAACCGCCGGCAGATGAACAAGTTCATCAAGCATGTGCTCGTGCTCGACGGCGGCAGCGGCATAACTTTGGTATTCCCGGAGGGTGGCTTCATCCGGATCAATAATCACCGTGCCTCGGTTGCCGTCCACAATAACCGTATCCCCGGCAGCTACTTTGGCAGTGGCATCGGACAGAGCCACCACCGCCGGGATGCCCATGCTGCGGGCAACAATAGCGGTGTGTGAGGTTCGACCGCCGGCATCGGTGGCGATACCGTTGACGAATTTTTTGTTGAAACTGGCGGTTTGGGTGGGGGTCAGATCGTGCGCCACTACCACCACCGGCTCGGTTAGATTATCAATGTCTTCCCGGCGGGAACCAATAAGATGACGCAGCAAACGTTTCTCGATGTCGTAGATGTCTGTAACCCGTTCGGAAATATAGGTGTCCGGAGTCTGTGCAAAATGATGGGCAATATCCCGGAGGATTACACTGGCTGCGTATTCGGCAGTGTAATTTTCCTGCTTGAGCAGATCGGATATTTGCTTACGCAGGGTCTTATCGCGAAGAAAATGCAGATGAACAGCAAATATGTCCTTGATGTTGTTGTCCCAGAGGTCGCCCCGGGAAATTTGCAGGTTAGTTACTTCCTGGGTGGCGTCATGAAAAGCCTGGCGGAGACGCTGAACTTCTTGGCTGACTTGCGCGGGAGGAACCGTGCGACGGGGTACGCGAAACTCCTCCGCATCCAGCACAATTGCTGAACAAATAACCACTCCGGGCGAAACACCTATTCCTTTAATAATTTCCATTTTTACCTAGCGTCGCTTTAGACATCTGGTTTTTAGCATTTCCCGCCAAAACTTCAATTGCTCCCAGGTGCCTTACTTACGTCTTCGGGAGTTTCCCTTTCCAGAATTTTCACTAAAAGATCAAGCGCGTTTTCCGCGTCCGGGCCGCTGGCGACCACTTTGAGCTTGGTGCCCTTGGTAGCTGCCAGCATGGTTATCTGATATATACTTTTGCCGTCAACCGTCTCGCCATCTTTTTCAATGGTAATTTTTGATTCAAAACTGTTGGCCAAATCCACAAACTGCATGGCCGGCCTCATGTGCAGTCCATCCGGGTTGCGAATTTCTATCGTTTGTTCTACAGTATTGTTGTTTGTCGGAGTTGTCGACATATTCATAACGTTCAATTATTGGTTTTAAATTCGTTGTTTTCTGCTGCACCTGAATACCGCTGCTTCTGGGCGGGCTGGGTATTGACCACGTCAGGGCCTCCCGGAAGGTAGCACTATAGCCCGCTTTGCGGATTACCCGCGTCGGCTTCTTCCAGCAGGTCCACTATCGCCTCGGTAGTTTCCGCCTGACGCAGGAACTTGCGGAATCGATCACGCTGCAAATGTGAAAAAAGGTTTTCCATCGCTTCGAGATGCTGGTCCGGATTGTTGGGAGGGCTCAGAAGCAATAAGATGGAATATACCGGTGCCTGATCCAGACTGGAAAAATCAATACCTTTTTGGCTGTTGCCTACAGTGGCAATGATGCTTTTAATCGAGGGATGCTTGATATGGGGCACCGCAATGCCTTTACCAATACCGGTACTGCCCTGATTTTCCCGCTCAATCAGTTGCTCGACAATTTCCTCAATATCCTTTTTCTTGATCCGCCCGGACTGAGCAAGCGCTTCAATCAGTTCCCGGATTACTTCATTGCGCGTTTCACTATTGAGATTAGGTACCAACGCTTCCGCAACAAAAAACTTACTTAATTTCATTGAAAAACTCCTGAGCACAGAAAACAGGTAAAAACTTTGGATTCTCAAACTGACCTTTTTTCGCCTTTATACAACAAAGCAGGGTAGGTAACTTAAACGTATAGGAATTTGTATTTCGCGGTTTCCGAAAACCGCAGCGACCAACGGGAGCGTCGAAACTCCCCGTGGAACGCGTCGAATCCGGTCCAGCCAAAGCTGGTAACTTGATGGTATAGGAATTTGTATTTGTATCGCCGGCGTCTCGCCGGCTGGTTGGACAATTGCCGCCGGGACGGCGGCGGTAC
>JAFGSR010000026.1 GCA_016934515.1 Sedimentisphaerales bacterium | reverse complement strand
TCAAAATAAAGCAGCACAAGGCAGGCTGGGATGAAAAATATCTACAAAAAGTACTGAGGATTTAGATGCGGTGGCCCTGGGGGAAAATATTGGACAAGCAATTTATGGGTGTTATGATGCTGGGATTGATGCTCCAGGCAGTTTTGGGGCAGGTAAGTGGTATTATGTCAGAGAAATTTTTAATATTCTAATATGAGGTGTTTTTGTGCGAGTGAGTGCAAAGGTGCCATGGAGGACTTCTGATGATGCAGGAAGATCGAGTAGAAAAACAAGCGGAAAAGCAGGCATGTTCGCGAAGAGATTTTTTGAAGTTTAGTGCACAGACCTCGATGGGTCTGGCGCTGGGCGGGATGGCATTATCAGGTTGTGCGGGAGTGCCGACTACGCAGCCGAACATGTTGTTCAGGAATAAGCCGTTGGGAAATAAGGTGCGGATTGGATATGTGGGTGTCGGCGGTATGGGCGGCGGGCATGTTATGAATCTGTCGAAGATTGATGATGCTGAGATCGTGGCGGTTTGTGATATTCGTGAGGAGCGGACCAAGTGGGCTCAGGATAAACTGGTGGCGGCGGGTCGGCCTAAACCGACGGCTTATACTAAAGGTGATTATGATTTTATACGGATGTGCGAGACGGAAGATCTGGATTTGGTTTATACCGCGACGCCCTGGCGTTGGCATGTGCCGGTTTGTGTAGCGGCGATGAAGAACGGTAAGCACGCGGCTACGGAAGTACCGGCGGCGCCGTATCTGGAAGGCTGTTGGAAGCTGGTGGAGACGGCGGAGAAATATCAGAAGCACTGTGTGATGATGGAGAACTGCTGCTACGACCGGATGGAGATGATGATCTGGAACATGGTTCGTCAGGGATTGTTCGGGGAGCTGCAACATGCGGAGTGTGGTTATCTGCACGATTTGCGGGCTTTGAAGCTGAACGAAAAGTCGCACAATGAGGAATGGCGGGTATATCATTCGATTAAGCGGAACGCGGATTTGTACCCGACGCACGGGCTGGGTCCGGTGGCGCAGTGGATGGATATCAACCGGGGAAATCAGTTTGATTATCTGGTGTCGATGAGTTGTAATGCGCGGGGGCTGCAAGAGTTTGCGGAGAAGAAATATGGGCCGGACAACAAATGGGCCAAGACGAAATACAAACTTGGTGATGTGGTGAATACGCTGATTCGGACGAAGAACGGTCAGACGATTTTGGTTACGCATGATACGAATCTGCCGCGGCCTTATAGCAGAAAGATATTTTTGCAGGGTACCAAGGGACTGGTGCGGAAGTATCCGGAGGAGAAGATTCATATCGAGGGTATGAGTCCGGCGCATGCTTGGGAAGAAGTGAAGGATTATCATGAGAAGTACGATCATCCGCTGTGGAAGGAGATGCAGGATAAATCCAAAGGTGCCGGGCACGGCGGGATGGACTTTATTGAGGATTATCGGTTGGTCCAGTGCCTCAAGGAAGGCAAGCCGACGGATATGAATGTTTATGACGCGGCGGCTTTGAGCGCGGTTATTTCGTTGTCGGAAAAATCTATCGCCAGGAAGAGCAGTTCGGTGGACTTCCCGGACTTTACGCGGGGTAAATGGAAAACGACACCGCGGATGGAGATTATGGGAGTTTAATCGCGGACGGATGTGATATTATTTTTAAACAGGATGACAGGATTAACAGGGCAATTATTGTTTTGTTGATTTGTGCGCTGATTTATTGTAAGGCCAACAAAGGGTGCTGAGTGTTTAATAATTATATCAATTTGTCAGATATAGGTGCTTTTTGGCGGGCATTTAAGCGAGGTTATTTGTCGCCATATTTTTCACGAGTCCTTAAGAGGGATAAAAATCGCGTAAAAGCTGCCTGGAAAATGTCGTCGAAGAAGGCTTCGGCCTGGTGGGTAATACCCGGTGTTTTAAGGCACTGGAATGAATTAATAACCGGTGATCCGGAAATCGACTATTGTGACTATATAGCAGATAAATACTTATCCGGCAGTGCTGGGCTAAGAGGTTTGTCGCTGGGTTGTGGGGATGGGAATAAGGTGCTTAATTGGCTGAGGCTGTGTGATTTCCAGAAAATTACAGCTTATGACATTACACCCAGCCGAATTGAGTTTGCCAAGAAAAAGGCTGAGGAAAAAGGCTGTGCTGACAAATTGGAATATATGGTGCAGGATATAAATAAAATAGATTATCCTTCAGATTTCTATGATTTTGTTTTTATAGAGCAATCGCTGCATCATTTTTCTCCGCTTAAGGATTTGTTGTTAAAAATTAACGACACTCTTCATTCGGGAGGTTATTTCGTTATAAATGAGTATGTTGGTCCGGACAGGTTTCAGTGGACGCAAGCTCAGCTTGATTTGGCGAATGCAGTTTTGCGGATGTTGCCGGAAAAGTATCGAGTTCGGCAGGTAGATGGTGCGGTTCAAAAGAAGATTTATCGTCCCGGCAGGTTGCAGATGATCCTCAGGGATCCGTCCGAGGCGGTGGAGTCTTCGAATATAATGCCGCTGCTGCATGAGGTGTTTGATGTTGTTGAGGAGCGTCCCTACAATGGTGCTATATTGCATTTGTTGTTCAATGGGATTGCCCGGAATTTTTGTAATGATGATGAGGATTCCAGAAGAATTTTGCGTTTATGTATTGAGATAGAAGATGTTATGACCGAAATCGGTCAAGTGCAAAGCGATTACGCTGTGGTGATTTGTCGAAAAAAATAATTTTTTGTGCAATCCGATACCGTTAAATCAAACTATGTCAAAACTATTGGTCCTTTCCGTTCTCAGTTTCGCAGCAATCAGTTTGCAAGCATCCGGCAAAGTTGAAGGCCTACAGGCAAGGGGGCATGACAGTCGAATTGATCTGCGATGGGAACCGATACAGGCAACAGATATCCGGGGATATGATATTTATCGCGCTGGCAGCAGAGAGGGGCTATTTACGAAAATTAATTCCCAGGTGCATCGGCAGACCATCTATAGCGATTTTATAGGGAATAACGATCAGCGGTATTATTATCGAGTGAAAATAATGTATCAAGATTGTCAGAGATGGCATCCTGGTGGCATTGTTACGGCGGCAACACAAGCGATGAGTGAAGAGGAATTATTGAGTTCGGTGCAGGAGGCGACGTTGCGATATTTTTGGGAGTATGGCCATCCTGTCAGCGGTTTGGCGCGGGAGCGTCTGGGCAGTAAAGATACGTGCACGTCGGGAGGGTCCGGATTCGGGATGATGGCGATCATGGTGGGAGTAGAGCGGGGATTTATCGAACGAGCAGATGCGGCGGCACGACTGCTGCGGACAGTTAGATTTCTGCAGGATAAGGCGCAGCGGTATTATGGGGTGTGGTCGCACTGGCTGAACGGGCGGACGGGTGAGACGATTCCGTTTTCCCGTTACGATGACGGGGGCGATCTGGTGGAGACGTCGTTTCTGATGCAGGGAATGCTGACGGTGCGGCAATATTTTCAGGGTGAGAATGCGGTGGAAACGGAACTGCGGCGGCGAATAACACAACTCTGGAAAGAGGTGGAATGGGACTGGTACCTGCGTGAGAAAGATGGGAAAAAGCTGTATTGGCATTGGTCGGAACAACACGGTTGGAAGATGAACCACGCAATCGGCGGCCATTTTAACGAGTGTATGATCACCTACCTTTTGGCGATTGCGTCGCCGACGCATCCGATCCCGGCAGATTGTTATTATAAGGGTTGGTGCGGGGAGCCACCGAAAGGGTATGTGAACGGGAAGGAATTTTACGGATACCGGCAATGGGTAGGCTGGCCTAAAGGTGGGCCGTTATTCTTTACGCATTATTCCTACCTGGGATTTGATCCCAGAAATAAACGAGATAAATACTGTAATTACTTTGAAAACAATCGAAACATTTCCCTGATAAACCGAGCGTATTGTGAAGAAAATCCCGGCAAGCATAAGGGGTATAGCGAGTTGTGTTGGGGCCTAACGTCGAGCGATACGCCGGGCGGATATACGGCCCACGAACCGCGTAGAGATAATGGTACGATCACTCCGACGGCGGCAATCTGTGCGATGCCATACATTCCGAAGGAGTCCATCGAGACCTTGAAACATTTCTATCACGAATATGGTGATCGACTCTGGGGGGAATTCGGCTTCAAGGATGCGTTCAATCTGGATAAGAACTGGTTCGCGAGCAGTTACCTGGCGATCGATCAGGGCCCGATTGTGTGTATGATCGAAAACTATCGCAGCGGCCTATGCTGGAAAATGTTTATGGCCAATCCAGAGATACCGAAAATGCTGCAGGCGATTGGTTGGAAAATTGACAAGGATTAAGAGCGAGTAAAAACCTTATTTTTCTATTCGATACAAATGAGTCTTGCTCCGCAATATTAATGCGTTTCCATCAACAGCCGGTGAAGCCATGAATCCTTGGTCCAGATCGTTTGTCGATAGAACTTTGAATTCCTTACCCGCTGCGATTACGGTTGTTTTACCCGATTGATTGAAAAAGTAGATTCGGCCCTGGGCGAGGATGGGGGAGGCGGAATATTGTCCGCTGATTTTATCACTCCAGATAACCTCACCGGTAGCTGCTTCTATACAGGAGAGCTTACCATTATCGCTTACCATATATAGCAAGCCATCGGTCAGTATCGGCGAGGGTTTGATCGGTACGTCCTTGTCCTGCGTCCAGGCTATGTGACTTTCGGTGACATCGCCCTTGCCGCCCAGTCGAATCGCCAAGAGGCTGGCCGAGTTGAAGCCGGTGCTGATGAAAATCATTTTGTTATCGGTGACGGGGCGGGCGGTGTTGGAAAAACCTTTGAAACGGACCTGCCAGATTTCCTTCCCGGTCAGAGGTTCGTAGGCCATTACGGCCTGGGCACCTACGCTGATCATCTGCTGTTGCCCCTGGTAGTTGAGGATTAACGGTGTGCAGAAAGCTTTGCGGAAATCCACTCTGAGTTCCTGGTAATTAACCGAACGGTTACTTTTCCACACAGTCTTGCCCGTTTTTTTATCTAACGCCACTACGTATTGTTCCTCGCCTCCATCCATGTGGAAAATCAACAGATTTTCATATAGAATTGGTGACGAACCCGGCCCTACCATATGAAAGCAGGGTAAGTCCTGTCGCTTCCACAGCACTTTACCACTGGCGGTTTCCAGACAGGCGGTTCCGTAGGTGCCAAAGTGTACATACACCCGCCCCGGTTCTACTACAGGTGTCGGCGAGGCGTAACTGTTGAGCGAGTTAATTTCGTTGGGATTGGCTACTTCGAAGACCTTGATATCGTGAAGGATTTTACCGGTTGACAGGTCCAGGGCGATGGCAAACAATTCGTGGCCTTTTTCAGTGGCGGTGGTCAACCATATTTGCTGGTTGTGGATTACGGGTGAGGACCATCCCCGGTCGTGAATGGTGGTTTTCCAGGTGACGTTTTCAGATTCACTCCAGGATAGCGGTAAATCTGTGGCGTCGGTGGTTCCGTTGCTGTTGGGGCCTCTGAACTGAGGCCAGTTTCCGCCGGCACAGGTTACCCCGGTAAACATCAAAATCATTAATCCGGTTGTCCAGTTACGCATAAGTACAATCCTTGGCTGAGGTTTTCCGTTCACAAGGTTTAAAAGCATGATTTTTTTACGCACACTATTGATCATTTTATACATTTTACCCTGATTATTCAAGTAACCTCTCAAACTGAACTTTTTATGCTGTTTTGAGGCCCAGGTCGAGGGCGTGTTGGCGGAGGGCGTGGATGGTTTTTGCCGCTGGGGTATCCATTAATTCGGGATAATTTCTGGAGTGGTACGCGGGGCGGTACTGGTCCATGATATTTATGGTGGCTCCGGGTGCGGTTTGGGCGACGATTTCGATGACCTTTTGGCTGTGAGCGAGGTTGTTGGGCAGGACGAGGTGACGGACCAGGACGCCGCGGGTGGCGATGCTATGGGTGGTGGTGTTACGGGTGACGGTGCCACGTTTAGCAGTGTTGGAGGGGGAAGATTGGAGGGGGCCGGTTTGGCGGAACATTTCTTTCAGGGCGGCGGTGGCAGCGCGGGGGTAATCGTTGACGCCGGAATAATTTTTACCGGCGTCGGCGTCGGCGTATTTGAAATCGGGCATGTAGATGTCGATGAGTCCGTCGAGGAGCATGAGGATTTCGACGGATTCGTAGCCGCCGCAGTTGTACACGGTGGGGACGGTCAAGCCTTTCTGGCGGGCGAGGAAGATGGTTTCGGCAACGGCGTGGGCGACGTGGGTGGGGGTGACGAAATTGATGTTTTCGCAGCCCAGATTTTGGAGTTTGATAGCCAGGTTGGCGAGCTGTTCGGGGGAGCGTTCGAGGCCGGTGTCGGATTGGCTGATATCGGCGTTTTGGCAGAAGACGCAGCGAAGATTGCAGCCGGTGAAGAAGATGGTACCGGAGCCGCCGGTGCTGACGAGTACGGATTCTTCGCCGAAATGGGGTGTGGCGGAGGAGATTTTGGCAGTGGCGGCAGAGCCGCAGGCGCCGAGTTGTCCGGCGGTGCGGTCCACGAGGCAGGCGCGGGGGCAAAGGCGGCAGGCGGTGACGATCTGGTTGAGCGTTTTGATATTGTCGGGGATTGAATTATT
>JAFGSR010000025.1 GCA_016934515.1 Sedimentisphaerales bacterium | reverse complement strand
TATGCCGGCGGCTGGAACTGGTACCTCTACGGCCAGGACCTCAAGCTCAGCATGGACCTCACCTACATCGACGACCTGCCGATTGTCTGTTCAAGCACTAACTACTATGGTGTCCAGAACAACAGCTTGTTCCTGGTTCGCACCCAACTGCAGTTTATGTTCTAAATTCTGATTATTTATAAAAAACCGGTTGCCTCGGTCCCTCCTGGGCACCGCACCTTCGCAACTGGCAAAACTTTTGGACGTCACGTTACCCGCGTGGCGTCCTTTTTATTTTGACAAACCTGATCAGCACCATTAACCTGCTCGCTTACGAATAAAATTTAAGTCCCGCTGTAACAACGATATACATCTGATTTCACCACGCCGACAATGTGATATCTTGACTTTTCCGGAATAATTGTTATGATTTCCGACTGTGCCGGTTTCCCTTGCAGGTACCGGCCAGGTACTTTGCCTAACCACGGTTAGAACTCGATTTGTTAAACTGGACTCCTAACCGAAACAGGTGCCGATGTAGCTCAGTTGGTAGAGCACGGCTTTCGTAAAGCCGCGGTTGAGGGTTCGAATCCCCCCATCGGCTTTTCAAATTCTTATGGATGCCCGCAAATTCAAATTGATCGTTATTTATCCGTACCTGGACGGAAATTTCGTCAAGAATCCTTGCTTCATCCCCACATATAGAACAAAATAATCAAGAAGCGACTCGACAACCTGGCCAAGCAGTTTAATCTGAAAAATATCGGTTCAGAAGTGTTTCTCAAGAGGTACAAGGGAAATGGCTAGCGAAAAAACATTTCTAAATTCCTATCGAATGGAGCCAAAACATGAGTAATGAAAAGAAAAAAATTATTACACGCAGGAATTTTCTGGGTGGGGCAGCGGCAACCGCAGCGGCGTTTACGATAGTTCCCCGTCATGTTTTGGGAGGACCGGGGCAAAAGTCGCCCAGTGAAAAACTGAATATTGCCGGCGTGGGCGTGGGGGGCAAAGGTTTCAGCGATATGCAGAGTGTACGGGGTGAGAATATTGTGGCACTTTGTGATGTGGATCATTCGCATGCTGCCAAGGCGTTTAAGGGATTTCCCCAGGCCAAGGTGTATTCGGATTACCGCGTTATGCTGGAAAAGCAAAAAGATATTGACGCGGTGGTTGTGGCAACACCGGATCATACCCATGCGGTAATTACGATGGCGGCTTTGAAAATGGGTAAGCACGTATTTTGTCAGAAGCCCTTGACGCATACCGTTTATGAAGCTCAAAAAATCGCCGAAGCAGCACAACAAGCAAAGGTAGCTACACAGATGGGCAATCAGGGGCAGGCGTCGGTAGAGGCCCGGCTTTTATATGAATTAATCAGGGATGGGGCAATTGGCCAGGTTCGTGAGATTCACGGCTGGTCGAATCGATATCCGCGTATTTCGCCACGCGGTATCCCACGGCCGAAGGAAACGCCCCCGGTTCCGTCAACGATGGATTGGGACCTCTGGCTGGGACCGGCTCCCACGAGGCCTTATCATCCCTGTTATGCTCCCTTTACGTGGCGGGGCTGGTGGGACTTTGGTTGCGGGGTACTGGGAGATATCGCCTGCCATAATTTCTCCGCTATCTTCAAAACTTTGAATCTTGGTTATCCCTCCCGCGTAGAAGCTTGTTCCAGCAATTATCAGTGCCCTGAGGAAATTCGCAACGAGACAGCTCCGCTTTCATCGATTGTCCGTTTTACTTTTCCCCCTAATGAGGTTTGCCCAGGTTTGGAACTGACCTGGTATGACGGGGGAATAATGCCCCCTCGGCCGGAAGAGCTAGAACCGGACCGGCAATTTGGAGGGGGTGATGGCATGCTCTATGTGGGCGATAAGGGGAAGATTTTGAACCATCGGCTGATCCCGGAGGCAAAAATGAAAGAGTACGGAAAGCCGCCCGTATTGTTACCGCGTTCGCCGGGACATTATGAGGAATGGATCCAGGCTTGCAAGGGAGGCAAACCCGCCGGCTCCAATTTCGTCGATCATGCCGGACTGCTTACCGAAGTCGTCTTGATGGGCGTAATTGCTTTAAGACTCAATACCGTGTTGTATTGGGACAGCACAAATAAACGGTTTACAAACAACGATCTAGCGAACCAACTGATGAATCCACCCTACCGACAAGGATGGTCGTTGTAACTCTATAACAAAAAGTGCAAAATAAAATATTCGTCTCCGGCTGGACAGAATTAACAATCTATCCGTCAGCCATGAACCGACCGTTTACAAGCTCCATGGGTCCCGATATACCCGCTTCAAATACTGATTCGCATCAGCATTGTTAGTCACCTTCATGTTCGCACCGTCCCAGTGTATCCGCCCATCGACACGCTTAGCAACATTTCCCAACAAAACCGCCTCCGTCAACGGCCCGGAATAAGCAAAGTCCGCCCCTGCTTTACCACCGCTCTTAATCGCCCGGATCCAGTCCTGCTCATGCGACCCCTCAACCCGCGGAATCGTCGGTTCGGGTTGTTTGTACGCTTTCATCTTCGCCTCCGGCACAATCCGCGGACTATCACCCATGTACCCGCTCATAATACTCCCCTTAGCGCCGATAAAGTAAATTCCTCCTTCACTGCCGCCAAACTGCCGCCCATCTTCAAGATCATCCGGCCGCGGCGGAAAAATCCCGTCGTACCAGGTAAGCTTCACCGGCACTTTACTGCCCCGGGCCGGAAACTGATACGTCACAATCGTCCCCAGCGGATGCGTTTCTTCATTGCCGCCTAAGTTCGTCGCCTCGATACTGTCCGGATACTTCAAATCCAGCGCCCAGAAAATCGGATCAAACGTGTGCACCCCCCGGTCGCCCATCATCCCGCAGCCAAAATCCCACCAGGCCCGCCATTTGGCCGGATGATAACACGGATGATAAGGCCTCTCCGCCGCCGGACCCAGCCACAAATCCCAATCCAGCGTCACCGGCACTTCCGGCTTTTCTTTCGGCCGGTTCTCATGCGTCGTGCTCCACCAGGCGTGACCCCACGGATAATACGTCAGACTCGACCAGGCAACCACCTCATGCACCTCACCAATCGCCCCGTCCTGAATCCATTCACGCAGCAACCGGACATAATTACTGGAATGATGCTGAATCCCCATCTGCGTGACTACCCCCTCCTCTTTCGCCGCGGCCGCCAACAACCGCGACTCATACACATTATGCGTCAAAGGCTTTTGGCAATACACATGCTTGCCCGCCTTCATCGCCGCCATCGCTATCACCGCATGTGTATGGTCCGGCGTCGCAATTACTACCGCGTCAATATCCTGCTGCTCCGCCAACATCTTCCTGTAATCGCGATATCGCTTCGCCTGTGGATACCGTTGAAACGTCTTGGCCGCATACTCGTCATCCACATCACACAACGCAACCATATTTTCACTCTCAACATTACGAAGATTACTCGCCCCCATCCCCCCGATGCCAATCCCGGCAATATTCAGTTTCTCGCTCGGCGCCACCTGACCCACACCACCCAAAACAAAACGCGGTACAATCGTCAGCCCCGCCGATACCGCCGATGCTCCCGCCAGAAACTTACGTCGTGTTATGAAATTTTCCTTGGTCATTTTTCCGTCTCCCACAAGGTTATGGATCGTTTGAATCATTTGGTTTTCGATAACGGCCTGATCCAGATATTGCGATACGCTACCGGACCGTGATTACCCTGGAACATGATCGGACCCGTCGGCGCTTCTTTGCCGGTCACTCCTCCCGGGGTCGGCCCGGGCATTTCAAGATTTTCATGCAGTATCTGCCCGTTTAGCTCTATCTTGATAAACTTGGCGTTTGCTACCTTATTGCCGCTTTCATCAAATCGCGGGGCCTGAAATTCAATCACGTACTTTTGCCACTGGCCCGGCCGCTTACAGGCGTTGACCGGCGGCGGCGCCGCTCCGTACACCGCACCCATATCTCCGCTGTTCAACTTCTGGTGGCCAAAACTATCCAGCACCTGCACTTCATATTCCCCCATAACATAAATCCCCGAATTGGAGTCTTTCGGCACCATTAACTCCAATTCGATGTGACAATCGCCGTATTTATCTTTCGAATAAATATCCACACTGCCGTCGTGTTCGAGCGTTTGATTAATCATTTCTCCCTTACCGGGCTGCACCGCTAAAAGTTTCGCATTCTCCGGCGATACCCACGCGGTACCGACCAGCCATTTGCTTTTTTCTTTCGGCGCCTTGAGCTCCCAGTTCTCCAGATCATTTCCGTTGAACGGCCCGGCAATATAGCTTTGGTTGCACCCGGACAACAAACTTAACACACAAATAAACATTGTCAAACAAGCAACTGATTTAACCTGCATTTCAATTCCTTTCGTAAAAATCTGTTATTGAACTTCCATAGGCTCACATAAAGCCCGCAAATTCTCCACCGGCGTCCCCACCGGGATCTCACACCCGGCATTCACAAAATAAGGATTCCCCACCGTCTCATAAACCGCTCTCAACTCCTGCCGAATCCTCTCCGGATCGGATCGCAGCACCGCACTGACCGGATCAATATTGCCCGTAAGCACAACCTTGGGCCCCAGCACCCGCCGAGCCTGCTCCATATCCACCTGCCAGTCACAATCGACAATATCCACGCCCAACTCCGCAATCCCCGGCATAAGATGATTGATATTCCCGCAAATATGCAATCGCACCAAAGCACCCATCCCCTGAATCGCCTTAACCAGACGTTTCTCGTACGGCAAAACCAGGCGCTCATACATATCTGAAGAAATCTGACTGGCAATTGCGTCCCCTACCCCAATAGTATCGCAACCGCAGTCCACCTGCGCTTGGGCATAAACAATCCCCACCTCGACGCACCGTTCCATCAACTCGCAAACAAACGGCTCATCATCAAAAAGATCCATCAGAAACTGCTCCACCCCCCGCAAATCCGCCGCCTCCGCCGCCGGCCCTTCCACCCAACCCGTAATCGAATACTCCTGATCGCCGAACTCTTTATACCGCCGCACACAATCCACCGACGCCTTCATCCGAACCGACGTCTTTGGATCGGGCGCTTGCAAAAGATTCATGTCCTTGCTATCTGCCAAAGGCCTCGTGCACCGCGGAATGGTGCTTTCCATATAAGTAATCTCACCGCCGAACGCACTGGTCTCCCGAAATGGATCGCTCATAATATCCAACTGATCAAAACCAAAATCCTCAACCAGCCGCTTATTGGCCTCAAACATCACTTCCGACCGACTCGCAAACTCCGCATACGAAACACCCAGATACGCTGCGGCAAAGTGCATCAGAATCGGAATCCGAGGAACACAATCAACCTTCTCCCCCCGCACCATCCCATGATATCGCTGATAACTATTAATAACATCCTCACTTTCTGCTACTTCACTGATTCGCAATTTTTTCTATTCGCTCCAGACGTTTTCGAACTTCAATCGACTGCTTCGGCTCCGGCGGTATCTCACCCGGCCGGGCAAGCTTCCCGGTCAGCGCCTGACCAGCCTTCATCTCCACCACAAAATCACGCCCCTCTTCCTTTACCTTACGATTGAACTCCGGCTTTACACCACCAAAATTATCCCGCAAACGAAGCACTCCGTCGTGGGTCGCCTTGATCGAAAAACTAATCGTCGCATTATTGGACCGCTTTGCCGACACCAAAAACCCACCCTCAGCCCGAAGCTCTCGAAAACCAGCGTCGTGCCACCGCCACGGCATGGCCGGGAAAATCCGAATCACCGGCGTGGGATCTTTTGCGATATCCACCGGCCAGCTTTGCAGCACCATATCGTGAACCGCTTCCATCGCCAGAAAATTACCCTCCAGCGTAAACGGCCGATACCTGAATCCCGATAGACCCGCACCAATCTGATCGCCGTTAGCATGAAAACCATTCCGCAGAATAAAAGCCCTTTCATAATAAGTCAGATATTGAAACGCCGGCTCCGGCTGCCCCACCCGCGCCAGGATACAAGCAAACCACGTAAAACTGTAACCGCACCACGCCTTGGTACCCAACTCATCCATTTTCTTGATAGTGGCGTTTATGATCCGACGATCCTTATCAGAACCATCAATGTTGAGCATCCCGAACGGATGAATCGCCATTGTATGTGCGTGATGACGGTGCGATTCATTGAACGGCTCATCCGAACTGAACATCAAAACATCATCCTCATCCACATGCAAATCATTCAGCTTGCCCCGCAACGCTTTCCATCTTTCAACATCGTCGGTTTTGCCCAACGCCCCCGCCATCTCCGCCATCGCCTCGAACGCCCACCGCAGCATCGCCAAATCCTGATTCGAGTTCGGCTTCAAAAACGCCCGGGGCGAATTATTAAAAATCTCCGCCGAACTCGAAAGCGGCAAATAAAGCTTACCATCCTTCTCCTCCAGCAGCTCAACAATCGCACCGACAATCTCATCCATCCACGGATAAGCCCGCTCCCGCAAAAACTCGGCGTCCATCGTATGCTTCCAGTGCAGATAAAAACTCTGACCCACCCAGATCGCATAAGTAACCGACAAAGCATACTGGGGCCACCCACCCAACGGCTTGCCGTTCAGCGTCATAACCGAAGGAATCGACGCACCCTCAACGCCGAAGAACTCCCGGGCGAATTTGCGATACTCCGGGAGCAAATTCCACATGTGATTGATAAAACTCATCCCCGAATCCGTCAAACCCGCCTTGTGATAAGCCAGATAGGTCATCTGCGTGTTCAGATCATGATGAAAATCCCCCTTCCACGGCGGCAGCCCCCCCGAATCCTGCGTCCACACCGCCTGCAGCGGCATCGACGGCGCGTCCGGACGTGACGCCGCACCGTAAAAATATTTAACCAGATTGTAATGCCGCTGAATCCGCTCGTCGGGAACATCCACCTCAGATATCGACCAGAAGCTATCCCACCATTTTTCATGCGTTCCAAACATCCTGTCATAACCGCTGTCCAGAGCTTTTGCAGCCCGGCTTTTCGCCAACGCCAACGGATTCGGTTCGTCAGCATCTTCCTGATTGGTCGTTATCGCCACCGCAATTAATGTCCGTCCGCCCACCCGTTTGGCAGCCGTCAGCGTCACATAAACCAGACCGTCACTCGCCTGCTGCATCATCCAGCTCATCCCCTCGGCATTGCCGAATTCAGCCGGCTTATATTTCAGCCGGTCCAGACCGTCCGGCCGAATAAATTTGCTGCTGACATCCGTATCATCCACCAGAACCAACGCCACACGCTCTTGGGCAGGGAAAAAACATTCCAGTTTGCTGCCATCGGTAAAGTTCACCCTCCCCACCGCCTTTTTCATATCGAGCTTAAAGTTCTCCGCCTTTTTATCACCGCCCAGCGTCAACACCAGCCGCCCCCCAGGCAGCTTGGTCGGGGCCGGGTGGTTGTAAATGTTGTCGTATCTTCGGGCATACTCACCCCAGTTTTCCTTGATCAGCTTTTTCATATTGACAAAATTCCAATTGCCCTCAAGAATCTCCGGCGCCGGAGTTTCGTCCCACAGATCTCCCCGGTCCAGCGAAAGATTGATGGTATTGCCCTGCCCCCAAAGCAGCCCGCCCAACATCCCGTTCCCCAACGGAATCGCCTCGTCCCAGGTAGCAATCGGCGCCTGCAACTCCATCACATAAACCGATTGCTCCGCCCCGACACAACTGGAAATCAACACCGCCAACAACATCACAACATTTTTTCTCACAAATAATTCTTTCCTAAACATAATCTTACCTCAATATTTTTTTACTACCTTTAGAATTTCTAACATTAATCCATCAAAATCATGTAATCCTGTCAAAAAATTCTTTTCTTATCTGCGACTTCTTGCCGCGACGGGCTTGTCCCGGTGGGTGCGACTTTGCGTGAGATATCATAGTTGCAGCTATCCCGCCAGACTGCTCCTCCATCACCATACCAAATCTCACTCAAAAACGCACCAGATTTTACATAGATTTTACTTTTTTACACCTCTGGATATTGCATAATGATAGTAGTGTTCACATATTATGGCTGGATCATTTTGTCAGGAGATCGTAACTATGAAACAAGCAAAAGTGCAATTAACGCAAAACGTTGTAATCGTAGCGATAGTTTTTCTTGGTCTGGCATCTGCTGCTCCGGCCCAGGATACGCCCGACGTTTCCGCCGATTTACAGCAGGTCGCATTATTCAAAAACGGCTTGGGTTTCTTCGTCGCCCACGCGAAAATCCCCTCCGGTACCAATTCCTTTACCGTCGGCCCTTTCGCCGCAGCCGTGCACGGCACCTTCTGGGCTGCATACCCGCCACAAGTAAACCTCAAAAGCCTTATCGCCCACGAAGTCGATACCCTTGAACCGATAGCCGCCGTCTCCATCGCAGAATTGCTCCGGGCCAACGTGGGAAAGTCCGTACAATTGTTTTTGAACACCGATAAAGACCAGCTGATTTCCGGCACCATAATGTCTGTCGCCCAGGAACGCTCAATCCCCCAACCGGATCCCTATGCCCCGGGACATAATATCGATAGCTCCAATTATTATAGCGGCAGAAACATTTCTCAACCAAACTTGATGCTGGTGGAAACCGAACAGGGAATCGTTGCCGTCAATCCGTATAATGTCCAGCGGGTGGTTATTCCTGACAAAAATATGCAGACTTCATTCCAGCTAAAGAGAAAAACCACCCAACTGCAATTGCATCTGGACCAGCCCGTCAACAATCAAGCCCTCACCCTAAGCTACCTCGCCAAGGGAATCACCTGGGCGCCAAGTTACATGGTGGACATTACTGATCCCAACAACGCCCGCCTGGCCGCCAAAGCGGTAATCATGAACGAAGTAACCGATCTGGAAAACGTAGCTGTATCCCTGGTAACCGGCTATCCCAATCTAAAATTCTCCGACATCGTTAGCCCCCTGGCCCAAAAACAAGACCTCGCCCAGTTCCTACTAGCCCTCACCAAAGGACAAAGCGAGCTAGGCAGAGACGGCAGAGGCAACATCATGAGTAATGTAATGAGCCAAAGCGTGAGTGGTTATGGCGGCATTATATCACTAGACGAGTCGATGATGCCCGCTTATGGCTCCGCTCAACCCGGACAGGTCGCTGAGGATCTGTTTTATTACCCCGTCGAAAATGTAAATCTGAAAAAAGGCCAGGTCGGTTATTACCCACTCTTCACCGATGAAATACCTTACAAACATATTTACCAGTGGCAGATCCCCGATTATGTTAATGAAGGTGATTATTATCGCTACAATCAGCCGGACCAGCAAAAAGATCTACCCGAAGTCGTCTGGCACTGCCTGCGTCTGGAAAACTCCATGAACCTGCCCTGGACCACCGCCCCGGCAGAAATTATCAAATCCGGCAAAATCTTAGGCCAGGACATCCTCAACTACACCCCCGCCAACAGCATGACCACTTTGAAAATTACCCAAGCCGTAAGCGTAAAAGCTGAACAAATAGAATACGAAACCGACCGCAAACGCGATGCCGCCCAGTGGTACGGCAGCCATTACGACCTCGTAACCGTCAAAGGCGAACTGGCCGTGAAAAATTTCCAGGATAAAGCCATCACCCTCGAGATCACCAAAAAACTGTCCGGCGAAGTAAAATCGTCCGAACCCGATGCCAAAGTAGCCAAACTCGCCCGCGGCCTCCGCCGGGCCAACTCGCAAAGCCAACTGACCTGGACCATCAACCTGACCCCCAGCCAACAAACAAAACTCAACTACACCTTCGAAGTCTATGTCAGACGGTAAGTAAAATTAATTCCGATCGTGGCTTTTGGAGACAGAAAAATGTTTATAAAATCGCTAAACGGAAAATGGAAAGTAATTTGCAAACATCTTTTCATCTCTGTAATTATAATTTCAGTGCTTCTTATTTCAGCATTCCAAAGCACCTTCACTTCCTCAAACTATGAAATGATAATGCTGATAATTGGGATTACCGTTGCCTCATTAATCTGGGCCACGTTGATTATCATTGTATTACACCCCAAAATAACCTTTGAAGATGCGACCATTTGCTCAATCAGCTCTATGGCCGCAATAATATACCACCCTGTTCTTTGGTCATATATGTTTTATCGTAGCGCAGGTCTTAGTGATGAATTACTTACACCATTTTTTTTGTTTCAACTCTTATCAATTATTACCTGCCTGATATTAGTTCCAATATCTAAAGTTTTAAAATATGTATTCGCAATTATGACTGCTTTTCTCGCAGATATTTGTATTATATTCTTTATGTTTATTTCTTACCCGGGAGGCGACCTCTAAGTTAGTCCTGTAGGATGGGCTTCAGCCCATGCTGTCCTCTATGATACCAAACTCCAGGTCGGCAAGGAGAGAATTGTAGGGTGGGTAACTTTATTACCCACGCGGTTTATTAAAATATATAATATCCATTATTTCCCGTCAACCCCGCATCTTCGTCCCGATCTGTCGGGGGCAACCTGTCTAAAATATTAAATTTCTCCAAGCTCTTTCGAAAACGCAGTCTGCGAGCTAAAAGTTTTCTGATTTAAAGCTATACGAACCTGAGCCAACCTGGTATATCGCTTTGCCTGATTCCATTTTCAAAAAACGAATCCCACTGGCATCATCTATACTTTTGCCACTTTCTGTAACCGCATCCGGACTTTTAGCTGGCACATATACCATAGCTGTTGTGTTGGCAGGAATATCCACATTCAGAACAAAAATCTCTTTTTGGCTTGCGTCGAAATTCACATGCACGGTCCCTTTAATCGTCGGAAGCTCAAGGGATGCATGTTTGAGATTGCCCGGCTGCGGCTTGATCATCATTTTAGAAAATCCCGCCTCCAGCGGCGTAACTCCCATCAGCCGTCTCGGAATGATATTGGCCGGCGCTGCACCCCATGCATGGTTCCAGTCGAGATTGTTTTTATACTTCCAATCCCACGCCTCCAGCGAAATCGTTGAGCCAGACTTTATCATATTGTACCAGCCTCGATTATGCGTCGCCGTCATTAACTCTAACGCATAATCATCCTCACCAGCCATATAAAGTGCATCGAGCAAATGCTGCGCTCCGTAAACACTGCAGGCCATCCCTCTTGATTTGATAAACTCAATAACAGAAGGTATGTGTTCTTCCGAAACCACACCAAAAGCCACCCCAAACATATTGGCATGTAAAGCCGCGTGAGCGCTTCCTTCGCCATCCAGATATATACCGCGGTTTTTATCGAAAAGTTTTTCGTTGATTGTTATTTTTACCAGTTTTGCCTGTTTTGAAAAATGGTCACGGTCTCCACTTCGACCCAGCACCTCTGCAATTTTGCTCATCAGGACAAGGGCTCGATAGTGAAACATATTGACAACCGTATTAACTGCAACCATATCATAGTGATCCCTTTCGCCATATTTCTGGTCCTTAGTGAAAGAAGCAGGCGGCCAATCGACCAGGTCCTTGAGCTTGCCGTCGAAGTGAATCGACTTGAGTACGTCTTTAGTCACCAAACCGGTATTCACACTTATCAAGCCGTCTTCTCTGGCAAGGGAGATTAGTGTTTTCGCCTTGAGATCGTCGTAGTATCTTTCCATCGATTCGATATTGCCGGTATACATATAATCCGCCCACGCCATCAGCACCGAATGCAATATCCACTCGGTCGGCCAGGTCGGATTCTCAATGAGGTACTCATGACTAAACCTCGCCATCGTGTATTCACGGTCCACACAGTAATGACACAACTGGTTGATATACGCATCTGCCTCGTAAGGAATCCTCTCGCGATCACCGTCAACATACACACCACAAAAACTCGTCGCCTTTATGCTATACTTGCACATATCCCACACCGCATTAAGCACCCTGTCTGAAGATACGAAATCCGAAGCAGTATCGTCAAAAAGATAATTAACCGCAATCTGCCTGATGTCTGACTTGTCAAGTTGAGATGGACAATTAGCAATTTCGCAGTATCTGAAAGGTAAAACTTCGCCCACATCACCGGGCATTTTAATCGCCTGCGTACCCGTATTGCGTTTATCCGGTGGAATAGTAACCGTGTAAGTATGAGTACCCTTTCGAAGCTTCAGGGTTGCCTTAAAATACCTGATCGATCCCGGCGTTCGACGATCAATCGTATTTTCTTTTGAAAGCTTTTCCCCAAGATGTACCTCAACTTGCTGCCCCGCCGAATCACTCGACAGCACTAACTCCACCGTCCCAAAAGCCGCCTTTCCAAAATCAACAAAATAGTGCCCCGCGTCTTTCCTGACCATGTTTACTGGTTCCACCTTACGCTTGGCCGGCGGATAACGATTCTCCCATGATGCCCAGTCGCGCTTGGCAATTTCGGGAGTACCCATGCGAAACTCCTGAACCTCGCTGTAAGCACTTACTTGTGCACTCTTGTTCCATTTCCTGACCTTCCAGAAGTAGGATGTGTTCGATAAAAGCTGCTTCCCGAAATATTCGACATTTGAAGATTCCTCAGAAACAACTTTGCCCGAATCCCACAAATCACTAATATTCTTGTCAAGCTTGTCCCGGCTGCTCGCAACAAGAATCTGATAGGCCGTTTGGATGTCGTCTTTGATATCCGAATTCACAACCCATCCGAACTCCGGCGCAAAATCGGTAATAACCGACCGGACAGGTGCGCCCATCAACTCACACATCAAATCCGTCGGTGCCGTTGTCTCAGCCGCCGTACAATTAACAGAAAAAGGAAATACCGCCAGCCCAACAACTGCCCAAAACCTTAATGAGCAAATAAAACTCGCAATAATGGTTACTGTCCATTCCATAATCGTTCTCCTGCTTTAGGGCGTTCCAAACCAGTTTCAAGGGCGGGTAACTTTGTTACCCACGCAGCTTATTAAAATATATAATATCCATTATTCCCCGTCAACCCCGCGTCTTCGTCTCGATCTGTCGGGGGCATCCTGTCTAAAATATTAAAATTCTCTGAGCTCTCGGTGAACTCGCGCCGCTGCGAAGCGCTCCCGCCGTGCTCGCGCCTGCTCGCCATGCTTCGCTAGTCGCAGCAGGTCGCGGCAGGTTGACGTAGCCGGGCTGTGGCAAAATTTCTTCCCTCCAAAATCCAAAATTAAACTCATTTTGGTAGGTCCAAAATCCAAATTTTATTCCCCGCCATAACACTAGGAATTAAATCAGCGAAAATCTGCGT
>JAFGSR010000024.1 GCA_016934515.1 Sedimentisphaerales bacterium | reverse complement strand
GCATCTGACCATTTGCTTTTGTTACATGCGTGGAATACTCCTACATAGGAATGAGCAAGGTAACGACTTAAAGACAAATCCCAAGCTTGTTTGAGCTTAAAACACGGTGATCCAAGCCCCATATTCATAATGGCACCCGAATACTCATCGCATTGATTATAACGTCCTCCCCCAAGAAACCACTGCCGCCTTCTGCCACCTTCTGTCTTATCTCTTTCTTTAATCCACGCATCTAGCTTCTGGGCATAATTCCTAGCTAAAGCTTTAGCCTCTTTCTTGCACTGTTCTTTACTAATACAACCGCCACAAGCGCATTTATACTTGTCGCAAATAGCCGTGAGCATTTTTTTTGGACTTGGTTTTGGTTCTAATGGATCTGGATATACACCTAGCATATCTGTGCCTTCGGGATCAAAACTTATTGAAGGATGGCTTTTTACATATTCGTAGAAATTCATCCCATCTTTATATTGCAAATCCGGGGCTAGATTTCTTGGGAAAACGGGTACCCCTGTATCATTATACTCAATCAAGCAA
This sequence comes from Sedimentisphaerales bacterium, assembly GCA_016934515.1. Taxonomy (GTDB): domain Bacteria; phylum Planctomycetota; class Phycisphaerae; order Sedimentisphaerales; family SM23-30; genus JAFGSR01. The sequence goes on along the minus strand of JAFGSR010000024.1, from coordinate 7,654 downwards.
ATTTCGTCACGGACACCAAGGGGATCGTGTTGGGCGAAGCGACCTTGTTCGGGCAGGTAGTAGCGGTTTTTGTAGTACATGATAAATAGGCTGTTGGAATCGAGGTTGTCTAGGCGTTGGCCGGTGAAGGCGATGGGGTTGGCGTGGTGGGAGGCTGTGTCGGTGTCGTCATCGGCGGTTAGCCAAGTCTCATCAACACCGTAATCGGTGATGGCTACCATTTTGCCATAGGCGTCGTATTCGTAGTATTCCTCGACAGCGCCCTCATCGTCGAGCAGGGCGGCGGGGCTGAAGAGGTGGTCGTGGGTGTAATAGTGGTCGGTGGCAGTTTGGCCGGTGTAATCAACCATAACGAGGGCCTCGTCGAGATAATTTCCGTAAATGAATTCCCGTTCGAGGTTATCAGATTCATCTGTTTCTGTCAAGACCCGTTCCAAAAAGTACCCTTTTCCCTTTTCTCGGCCCTGTCCCCTTTTTCTTCCCAGCACCGGCAGGAACAGAAATGCCGGAATAGCACCCATAACCGCAGATATCACATGTGCAATCATCGGTTTTTTTACCCATTTAAGCTCTCACTTCAATTGTAATATGCATTTGCAATGTATGGCCGACTATTCACATTGCTGGATATTTGTAACATAAAAGAACCGGCCTTGATACGACTGGAACAATATTATCATAATACCGTATAAGTATCAATCATCAATTGGTTCGCGCCGTCGTTGAGCATTGGTTCTGCTGCACGAAAATTAATTACCCAGGTACCGCAGGAACATAGTGGTCACATTAATTATGGCAGGCGGTTGCGGATGTGACCAACTGGAAGAACTGGATGAAGTTGGATTGAGGGTACTTCTTGGAATGACCGGGTCGGTTCGAGAACCCGTAGAACCGTTCAATCGGAGCCGGTTTTCGTGGATGTAGTAAGTCGCGGTTTCAACTCCCAAGTGCAACACGTGTTTTTTTTGAATCGTGAGTTATTATTTGACACCTATAGCTGCATTAACGATTACATCATCACCTTTACTTTCAAACAGTTTTCTTAAGTTCTGTTCCCACCCACCATCCGAATTTTCAAGATCATAATGCTCGTAGTAATTTTCATCCGCAATATTAAGTACTATGCCAATTGCTTTTCGATAGGTTTTAAAATCAATAGATTCCGGAGAAACCGCAACAGCTTTGCCGTCATTCATCCCGGATGGAAGTAAATAGTCTCCCTCTTCCACCGAACCAGTTACAACAATAGGTACCTGCCCGGCAAATGCCACGACAACAAAAGCATCGTCATTGCTTCTTGGACTGTCTATGGGATCACCGCCCCTGATGCCCGCATCTGTGGAGGTAACCATATACAAAGTTGCCTCTGCAGTGTTCTTTGTTACCTTGCCCTTTTTAATACCAACAACTTCAAACGGAAGAATTTCTTCACCATGATCCAATTTCTCCATATATTCACCATAGTCAATTGTAGAAGTTGTCCAGCCGTCATCATTTTGTGCCGAGGCATCCTGCCGAAAACGACTCTGCAGGTCGTTGCTGTCGTAAAAATTAAGATTGGTTGACGAAGCATCAAAAAAGATTCTATACCGCTGTCCTGTCGGATCGGCTGAATCCGTAAGGATAATGCCGGCGTCGGTCTCGGCAGTATTACGGATTTCAAGATTCGGCGTACTGCCATATACAACCAGTTTTTGCTCGGGAGTTGTTGTTCCGATTCCAACATTACCGCTGGCATAAAGATTCCCGGAAAAATAACCCGCCCAGTTCGTCGTAGCCCCCGAAGCAGTACCGTAAACACCATAATTTGTTGTTGCGGTACCTGCAACCGAGCCATAAACGCCATAGTTGTAAGTAGCACCAGAAGCGTAACCTTCCAAACCGTAGTGCGATGTGCCTCCGGTAGCGGCTGCTTCTCCATATAAACCGCAACCCAGACCGCCGTTATCATCACATTCAAAACGACCGGCATAAGCCGTGGTAGCATCAGATGAAACAAATAATTGATATGTTACATTTGGCACATTTCCCATTGCAACATTATCAGAAAAACGGGCATAACCGGAAACATCAAATGCATAGGAAGGCAGAACGGTGCCGATGCCTACTCGATTCGCTGAACCATCTACCGTAATACTACCACCGTCTATATATAAGTGGTTACCCGGGGTTATATACATGTCATCTTCTGATTCAATGAAAAAGTCATCTGAGCTTTGATGTATTCTCGTATTATCATCCTTAAAAGTTAGGTCACCATTGGCATCGATACGGATGTCACCGGCAACATGAAGTTTCTCCGCCGGACTGGTTGTGCCGATCCCGATATTTCCATTGTCGTAGATGGTACCCGAAACCAAAGCTGAACCGTTCCATCTCGGCACACTATAGGTGGTGATCGATCCTACCTGAGGGTCGCTCTCCGAAGTCAAATAACCAGCTGTAGCATGATTACCCCACCCATAAGCAGTATCCCAATGTGAAATTTTTGTCGTTGTCACTCCCGCCGCCGCACTGGCGCCGAACACCGGATCAGTCTCCGAAGTCAAATAGCCCGCCCCGGCATGATTACCCCAACTATAAGCAGTGTCCCAGTGTGATATTTTCGTTGTCGTTACTCCTGCTGCCGCACTGGCGTCGAACACCGGATCAGTCTCCGAAGTCAAATAGCCCGCCGCAGCATGATTACCCCAACCATAAGCAGTGTCCCAGTGTGATATTTTCGTTGTCGTTACTCCTGCTGCCGCACTGGCGCCAAACACCGGATCAGTCTCTGTTTTCACATAACCCGCCGCAGCATGGTCGCCCCAGCCATACGCAGTGTCCCATTTTGAAATTGCTGATCCCGTTATCCCCGCTGCCGCGCTGCCGCCAAACACCGGATCGAACTCTGCTCTTAAATAACCCGCCGCAGCATGGTCGCCCCAACTAAATGCCGTATCCCAGTTTGTAATTTTCGTCCCCGTTATCCCCGCCGCCGCACTGGCGCCAAATACCGGATCCGTCTCGGAAATTGAAGGAAATATCCAATCGGTTCCACTGCCGGTACTCGAAAGTATTTGACCGGACGTCCCTAAATCAGATGAAGAATCAACATAAGCACCGTTCACGCTTAAATTCCCCGTCACCCGGGCATTGCCGGCAACTTCCAATTTCTCTCCCGGACTTGTTGTACCGATGCCAACCTCTCCCGTTGGTGTTATTCTTAGTAAATCGCCTGAAAGCGAAATATTATTGTTGTAAGCCAGGGCAAATTCATCACTGGGTGTTATTCCCATATTGAAATAGTTGGCATTTGTATTTTCCAGCCTGATTGCCCCAGCCGAATTCGTACCTCCTGCCGCCCTGAACACTGCTATCGGATTAATGTTGCTAACTGTAGGCTGCCACTCTATCTCAAACGGATGAGTAAGAATAGTTGTCCCGATACCGATTCTACCCGACGAGTTTTGATATATCACTGAGTCACTCAGGGTATCGGAATCCGAAAATTTGGGGAGGTAATTCATTGTACCGCTGCCACTAATTCCACCCACAGCGCTACCTGACGTCTTGGCGTAAAGCGCATATGGTGCCGGCGTCATCTCCTGACGTGGCGCAAGAGTTACGAAGTCGTTGGGTTCGGTCAGTTCCCCCGGCCGCACACTAATCTCCAACCATCGAACATCACCGTCAAATACCCCGATACCAAAATCAAGCTCCGCCGTAAACTTGCCGTCAACAACGTCAACATCAGCAACATTAACATCAATCCCCACCTGGCTGCCTTCACTGTCGGCATCATAAAGTTTGAATCGAAAGTCATACACATCATTTGCAACTTCATCGTTATCGTAGAATTGACCTTGGTAGGTAAACACTGTGCCTAATGGATCCGCACTACAAACCCCAGCCCAAAAACTTACCCCAGCCATCACCAAAAACAACATTGTCATAATTTTTGCCGTTTTCATTTTCTTCCCTTTTAAAATAATCCTTATTTATTCTCATTCCGAATATAGCGTACGCTTAGCACTGATTGTGCCGTGATTTGCTTCATTCATGTTCGTACTTTTGCTATCACATGTTTCTTCTGACCGGCAGGATTGCTTCCTCCATGATAGACAGCACAGACACCCCTAACCACCTGTTGTACGTGGCCTAACCGGGCATCCTATTTATTCAGATTCGCCGAAAAATAGAAATTTTCTTCTCAAAATATGCTCCAAATATTCTAAATATAATCCCATTAAATGTCAAGGATGAAGTGCAAATAATGCCGCCGGAGTAAGGGCCGAAATGTAAACAACTCCAAAACAATTACTTATGCAATCACTCCCGACGGAAACCGACACCTTGAGTATTTTATCACACAACCGTAATTGCCGCGTTCCGCAGATTCCCCCTCGTACCTCGTATGCCCCCTACCGCCGACATCTCTGCATTCACCCTTCAAACTTCAAGCTTCAATCTTCAGGCTTCAGGCTTTCTTCCGCCCCACGCCCAGGACTTTTAATGATTGCAGGTCAGACAAAAAGCAGAATAAATGGCAAGTATGACCCGACCTGCTTTTTGTCTGGGGTACGCTTGCTGGAATCCTTTATGGGTAATGCGTATAGCTTGTTTTATTGCACAGGATTATAAGGAACGCCAATACCTTTTTCAGTGTACGTGCCTTTGCCGGTTTCCATTTCACCTTCGACCAGAGCAGCAGCGTTAAATTTTACGGCTATATTCAACTTAATCCATGTTTTCGGCTTGATAGTTGCCGTGGCTTTTAGACTGTCAAGGTTGACTTGCTGAAGCTGAAAATCAAAAAGGCCTTCATCCTGAGCAAGCTGTTCGATATTACCCCAGATGAGATCTCGGAGATGATCTTCAAGCCCCATAATCGTGATAGTATTTTTCGTTCGGGTAAACGTACCCGTAAGTATAATTTCTTCATCGTCATCGCTGACAGCCATCCACTCGTTATCGCCCAGAGCTTCAACCGGATCAGGGCCGAGGATCAGAATGAAGGTAGAATCGTCGATATTTCTGCCCAGCCGCGGCAGGTTGAATTTTGTATCCAGGGCCACCATCCATGACGAACCCTGAGCCATATCGGGAATCGCTGTAATCTCGTTAAGTCCGCCGGCTTTAATCTTGATGGCCAACCCAGCTGCAACATCTTGACCGTTCACCGTACCGGTTACAAAAGCAGCGATCTTGATGTCAACATTTAGGCTTAGACCTTTTCGGTTACTTTTTGATTTTGGGTAGCTGGTAACAGATACGTTTTCAATACTATCCACGACCACCACATCACCTTCGTCAACCGCGTTCAGCAGTTTTTGTTCGATATAATCGTTTAACACCTCGGCATCGAACGAAAAATGAAAAATGCCCTTGCCCGGGGAATCGGTTCTCTCATGGTATGTTCCGCCCAGAACATCGCCTTCAGGGTCGGTCATTTTCCATTCAAAATCACCCAACCCGGCGTCCACATTCGGACCAATAACCACATTGAACGACCCATTGACATTCATCCTGCCGACCTTTTTCACCGAGGTCGAAACTTTCCCGCTCATATCCCAGACGGTATCGCTGATGTCCGGCGTAACCGCCTCGACCGCCCCTGCTAAAACCAAACTCCATACAACAGCTAATAATAAAACAACCTTTTTCATAATATTCTCCTTTTTGTAAGCGTTCTCACTTATACATCTCTTTAATTTTTTCCACTCGCATTTAGCCCCTCGAATCACCCTGCAACGCTCCAATAGCGAACATCTTCGAAAAACTGCTTAAATCTCCCCCAATATAGCAGACAAGACCTTCTTTGACAAGACCTTCTCCCCTACGCCCGCTGGTCATCCTGAACGCTGCCGAAGGATCTGTTTAATTAACCACTGCGCAGCAGCACCTCAAAAACTGAGGTGGCATGGGCATCCTGCCCATGATTCAAATTGTAGGATGGGCTTCAGCCCATGCTGTCCCCTTCCACCGACCAAACAACGCAATCCTGTCAATTTCTTTTCCGCCTTTTTATATTCCCCTAAGAAGTGAAGATGAAAGCATTTAGATTCAGAGGATTATCGGATTGACGGGTGGAGTTATGGGGTTTTATAATAGGGGCAAGTCAGATTTTTACAAAATCATTGAACTCGAATGGGGAAAATTATGGTTTATCGGAGTGTAAATGGGAAATCCCAGATGAGGCAAGGCAATACTACGATTCGATACTCGGTCTATGTGGTATTGGCACTGTCGCTTTATCTGCCACTATCTGTGGCTAATGCTTCATCTTTTACAGGTTGTCTCTTGTCCGATGGCGTTTACGTGAACGATGCGGTGCTTGATCAGGAAGGCAATCTATATGTTACCGGCAGAACTATTGATCCGAATAATGACGGAAACTATGGCACGATAAAATATGATAAGGACGCCAAGAAACTTTGGAGCAGGTGGTACGATGGTCCACTAAAGGGTTGTGACTATGCCAAAGCCATTGTTCTGGACAGCCAAGGTAACGTTTATGTATCTGGTTCAATTCAGGTGACCCCCAAAAAGGAGTGGTTCTTCAACAAAGGTTACGCTACGATAAAATATGACGCATATGGGAATGAATTGTGGACTCAACTATACGAAGAGCCTAATAGGCATATGGGCTTTGTCTCGTTAGCGATCGATAAGAATAGTAACATTATTGTTTCGGGTGACTGCAAGAAGGAAGGCTCTTTTGACAATTATGACTTCCTGACGATTATGTATGATACAAAAGGCAATCAATTGTGGACAGCCATCTATGACGGACCTGGGGCTAGCCTGGATTTGCCTTCCGACCTGACCGCTGATAATTATGGCAACGTATATGTTGCAGGTAGTAGCCATGGTAAGGACCATGATTATGACTTCGCCGTAGTGAAATACAACCAGAGCGGCGATAAACTGTGGGTGGCTCGCTACGAGGAGGAAGGGAAGAATTGTTCACCTAAGGGGCTGGTTGTAGATAACTCAGGTAACGTTTACGTTACAGGACACTGCACTGACTGGAAGACCTACGGATACCTAGTAACCATCAGGTATGACAATAAAGGCAAACAACAGTGGTCGAAGACCTATCGGATACCAGGCAAGATAATTTACTCACGCGATATAGCTGTAGACAGGACAGGGAACGTATATGTTTATGGCTATACAAACGATGGTCTTGTGTTGGTTCAGTACGATTCTGCAGGGGAACAGAAATGGGCAAATATGCATCAGGATAAAGTACTTCATTCTTACAGTAGACTGTGCCGAATATTCTCAGACATCCAAGATGAGATTTGCCTTACAGCTTTTGTGTTCGCGGAAAATGCCACCTGGAGCAGTTGCCTGATTATCAAGTATGACCTGCATGGAAACAAGAAAGGAGCCAAGAAATGTGATAGTGTCCAAGAACTGATACAAATACTCAACAGGTGATAAATTCAACTACAGGTCAGAAAAGATGTTCTCTATGTTTGCCAGCATAATTTTTCCTTTTTCCTAAGAAAATTTCTCACAGGATATCCTCGGCTCTTTTGTTGTTATTCAGTGGCTGATTTTGGTCGCCGGCGTTAAAGAGAGCACCCAGGAGCCGTGCCGGAGCTGGTTACGTGTATGCAGTTGTTCGTCGTAGGGCAGGCGACTCTGCCACATCTTCCATAGT
>JAFGSR010000023.1 GCA_016934515.1 Sedimentisphaerales bacterium | reverse complement strand
GGGGGGGAATTCGAAAGGGATCACTCATGAAAGTTATTGCGTTTAACGGCAGTGCCCGAAAAGACGGCAACACCGCGATTTTAATCAACCATGTGCTGGACGAACTTAAAGCCGAAGGCATCGAAACCGAAATGGTGCAGATGGCCGGTGCCAAAATCTCCGGTTGTTCCGCTTGTTACCGCTGCTTTAAAACCCAGGACAACTATTGTGCCATCACAGATGATGCCGCCAACGAATATATCGAAAAAATGCTTTCCGCCGACGGAATCATCCTGGCCTCGCCCACTTATTTTGCCGACGTTACCGCCGAAATGAAAGCCCTTATCGACCGGGCCGGTCTGGTCGCCAAAGCCAACCAGGATATGTTTCGAAGAAAAGTCGGCGCTGCGGTTATTGCGGTTCGTCGCGGTGGGGCGGTGCCTACCTTTGATACGATTAATCACTTTTTCCTGATCAGCCAGATGATCATCCCCGGATCAAACTACTGGAACATGGGCTTCGGCCTGGAAAAAGGCGAAGTTGAAAAAGATGAAGAGGGCATCCGTACCATGAAACAGCTCGGCAAAAACATGGCCTGGCTCCTGAAAAAAATCAACAACTGACCCCGCCGGCAGTTTACAAAAAGCCGATTCCCCTCTCTCTCCCAAAAAAACCGTTAAAAAAACCGATTCCCGAAAACCTACGAAAAGTGTTGAGCGGGAAATCCTTATCGGCAAGGCTCTTATCGGAATTCTCTGATATTTATCAAAAAACGCGCATACAAAAACACCCGAATCGCTCCGAGTGTTTTCTTTATGAACTCACGCCCGCTAAATCAAACCAGAAATCCCCGCCCCTCGATCAAAATTCAGGCCTGACCGCCTGGGGGGGATACGGATCTTACTTGCGATGACGCACTTTCCAGCGAGCACGACGCTTCTTTGAGCCAATTTTCCGACGACGCCTGGGTTTGCTCATCTAAATCACCTAAAAACAAATACTTATACAATTTCAATACAAAGGCACTCTTACCACGGAACAAGTAATCTAACCCAACAGTAGCAGTTTTGCAAGGGATCATTTATAAAAACTTTTGCCGCAACATTATAGGACCTTTTTTCCGGTATCACTAAATCAGTTTTCCGGCTGCTCAAGCCCACTGCCTTAAACAGCAAGTCCTTATGTAATAACTACTTATCGATAACTCTGTTGCGTAATACCCCTTCAACATAAATCATAACAATTGAGTGGTTGGCCGCAAAAAAATGTTGGTTTTTAGCTGTAATTCACCAACACACACTGCTCGTCGGGTTGACAAGCACCTTAATCCTGATTATCATCCATTGCCTGCATTATATGTTTAAAACTTTGTATTTGGGATGAAATGAACTGCCTCATATCGCGCGAGAATGATTCTCAAATCCCACTTTGGCGTTTGAAAGATAACCAATATTTTAATCAGGAAGAACAATATGGCTAAATTTGAAGGTAAAAAAATTCTCATTGTGGATGACGATGAAGATATCGTAATCGCCATTAAGGAAGCACTGGCGGATTTCGGGGCGGATATCACCAGTACCGGCAACGGTAATGACGCCGTTGACAAGATTAATCAGGATACGCCGGACCTGCTCGTGCTCGACCAGATGCTCCCCGGACGCAGCGGTTTTCTGGTGCTGGAAAAAATCCGTACCATGCGTAAAGAAACCGGCAAACCTCCGGTTATCATGATTACCGCAAATCCCGGTGCCCGGCACAAAGTCTATGCTGAAACCCTCGGCGTTGACTGCTACATCAACAAGCCTTTCCGCATGGACAAGCTCGTCAAGGCCGCCGAAGAACTTCTGTCGAAAGCTTGATTTGCTGGTTGTTGTAGCTGGAGCAACATTGACTTCGCAAGTCCAATCAATTGGCGGGTAAATGTTACCCGTTTGGGGGTGTTGGTTTATAGATGTCGCCGCAGTTTACTGTTGGCCTGAATAATTCCCATTAACGATCGTGGTCAAAAAATCTGCTTTTTTTGACAGGCTCCGATGGCAATCCAAAAAATTCGCTTAAAACTCATATCCCAGATTGGTAAAGTAATAAGTGTCCAGTGGCTTAACCTCATCCAGCGGCTGGCTGTCGTAGTCGTGCTTAATCCCGCTTTTGATGAACAAATGATGGGAATTGTCCAGGTAGATGGTTGCCGCAGTCTCGGCATTTAAACGGTAAGATTGAATGTCATCAAAACCGGCTGTCCAGGTAGTTAACTGCGAAAGGTCCACGCGGGAATTGACCTTGTATTTCAAATCCGAGCTTAACTCCCCAACCGCCGATCGATTCTGCACACCGTCCTCAAAATCCTCCTGTTCGATACCGACGCCCAGGCGGTTCTCGTAAAACCATGTATCATTATCAATCCATCGGTATCCCAGACCGCCGGTAAGAATGCTGCGCAGTTTCAATCGTTCGATCCTGTCTTTTTCAAAATCCACCTTGCCGAAAACGGATACTTTTTCCGAGATCATCTTTTGCACTCGACCGCCACCCTGAATTTCATCATCGGTTAGTTCGCTGTCGCCGCCGATTTCCTGTTCGGCGTAGAGTGCCCTGAGATAAGCAGCAATGGTCCATTCGGGATTTTGGGCCTTGATAGCAAATTTACCTCCGACGGATGATCTCTCTGTATTGCCCGTTCGTCCCGTCAGTACCGCCTCAAATTTCCCCGACCATTTGAAGCTCATATCCGGCGGCTCTATAATTTTGTCCGCGGCAATACCCATTGCCGTAATCTGTTCCAGTTCAAAAGGTTGTTTTTGATTATCCACCACCAGGTAGTACTGTTCATCTTCAACCAGAATTCGCCCCTTGACCGGCTCCTCCTGCTCCTGAAGAATTATCGTAGAATCTGCATCGGTATCGAGGGACCGAATTTTGTTGAGCTCGACCGTAAATTCCCCCAGCAAGTCGGATTTAAACTGAATCTTCCCCTCAGCCATAGACGTAACCGTCCCGGTCAGCTTGTCGCCATTGGTCAAAACCAACTGATCCGCCCCCACCAACGCGCCGCCGACCACGACAAAATAAAATCCCACTAAAAACCAAATCTTAGCCTTCGCAATAGCTAAATACATAAACACCTTCCAGTTTTGCATTATAATCGCGTCTTAACCAACTCGATTATAATGATCTGGACAGGTAAATCAACTAAGATTCATCGTCATAAGAAATTCAGCATTGGTTTTCACTTTCTGCAAACGGCTCTTGAGCAGTTCGATGCTTTCCACCGGATTCATATCACTGAGCACCCGCCGCAAACGATAAACCAGCTCTAACTCCTTGGGATCCATCAGCAACTCTTCCTTACGGGTGCCGCTGCGACTGATGTCAATCGCCGGCCAGGTCCGCCGATCCACCAGTCTCCGGTCCAGATGCAATTCCATATTGCCGGTTCCCTTAAACTCCTCAAAAATAACTTCATCCATCTTGGAGCCGGTTTCGATCAGACCCGTTGCCAAAATGGTAAGCGAACCCCCGAATTCAATGTTGCGGGCCGCACCAAAAAACTTCTTCGGTTTTTGCAGGGCGTTCGAGTCAACGCCGCCGGTCAAAATCTTGCCCGAATGAGGAACTTCCGTATTATACGCCCGGGCCAAACGCGTAATCGAATCCAGCAAAATCACCACATCGTGGCCGTATTCCACCATCCGCTTGGCTTTTTCAATCACCATCTCTGCCACCTGAACATGCCGATTGGCCGGTTCGTCAAACGTCGAACTAATCACCTCAACATCCTCACCGGTCGCCCGTTTCATCTCGGTAACTTCTTCGGGACGCTCGTCAATCAATAAAATAATCAAAAACACTTCCGGGTGATTGGTACTGATTGCGTTGGCAATTTTCTGCAGCAATACTGTTTTACCGGTTCGCGGCGGCGCAACAATCAGACCTCGCTGGCCCTTACCCACCGGCGTTACAATATCAACAATTCGCATGTTGATCTCTTCCGGGGTTGTTTCCAGATAGAAACGACCGTCCGGATGCAGCGGCGTCAGATCTTCAAAAACCACTTTCTCCGTCAGCGCTTCGGGATCTTCAAAATTGATCGCCTCCACCCGAAGCAACGCAAAATATTTCTCTGATTCCTTCGGCGGACGAATCTGACCGGCCACAATGTTGCCGTTTCGCAATCCAAACCGGCGTATCTGCGACGGGGATACATATATGTCATCCGGACAGGGCATGTAGTTGTAATCGGCGGTTCGCAAAAATCCAAATCCATCCGGTAGCAATTCCAGCACACCTTCGCCATACATCATGCCGTTTTGCTGAATACGCTCCTTGAGAATCTTGAATATCAGCTCCTGTTTTTTCAGGCCGGTGTATTCGGTCAGCCCCTCCTTCTTGGCCAGTAGATGCAGATCGCTCACCGACATTTTTTGCAGGTCGGTGATGTGCAATTCGCCTCTTTTAACCTCTTCGTATTTCGCATGGGTCTCGTCAATGGCCTCGGCCTCTTTATCAGGCTTGACGGGAGCTTTCTCGGCAACTGTCGCCTCTTCGGCGACTTCCGGCTGTTCTAGCACTTCCGGATCATCCTCGGGCTCTTCCACCGCTACCGCGGCTTTGCTGCTCTTTTTGGTTTTTTTGGTCTTCCTGGCCTTTTTCGCTTTGGTTTTCGTTGTGGCTTTTGCCATCTAAGTAAACTCCTTGGAATCACATTCCAAATTTGATTATCCTGCAATTACCCCTGTTCGGGCATGCTCACTGCATTTATTAATTGTTAAATAACCTGTAAATTCGCTCGATTTCTTAAAATCGAGCTCAATTAACCTGACTCAAACTAACCGATCCGACTTGTCATGCCCGACTTGATCGGGCATATAATCTTGTAAGGTGGGCGACTTGTTACCCACGCGGTTATTTTTTATCATTCGGACTTCGTCATTGACTCGTCATTCGTCATTCTCAAACTGACCATCGGTCAGTTTGAGAAACCTGAAATTAGTAGCCTTATCTCGGAATGAAAATTGCTTTTGTTAGATTGGAACAATCCAGAAAAACTCAATTAACTTTGTTTCCAATCACTGAGTCCCACTTGACCCCCGACCTCTCTTGGCGCTGAACTACTCAAAAATCAACTAAATCGGCTATTTCTCTATTATTTTAAACTCTGTCAATATTTGGGATAAAACTTGGGTTACACCTGTTTCCAGGCTGGATATTGTCGATTTGTTCGCAATTACATAATCGGCTCTTTTGGCCTTGCTATCCAGTGGCATCTGAATTTTTTCTACTTTTTTTAACCTTTCTTCGTCCCAGCCACGCTTTTTTGCCACTCGCTTCTGCCTGTCCCCGCTCTCGGTCTGCACAAAAACAATCTTGTCACACCACTTATCTTGGCCCGTTTCATACAAAAGCGGAACATCCAGAACCACTGCCTTGACCGTGGGGTCTTCCAGGAATTTGGCCATCTGGGCTTGTTCCCGATCTGAAATCAGGGGATGAACCAGGTTTGTCAGCTTCCTTAACTCGTTTTCGTCCGCGAAAACAATCCGCCCGACTACCTCACGGTCGATCAGGCCGCCCGCTCCCAACACCTCAGGGCCCCACCATTGCTCAATCTGATGAACAATTTCTGGATTTGTGAGAACCTCATGGTTGAGCTGATCGGCATCTATCACCGCGCAGCCCAGTTTTTCGAATTGCCGAGCTACCGTAGTTTTACCCGCTCCGGCACCTCCCGTCAACCCAATAATCGGCTTGTTTTTCATATTTTTTATCTGTGATATAAAGTCTTATATAACAACACGTTAAGATTGTCTAGGCCAGCCCGCCCCCGCTTTTTCCACTCATCAATCCTTAATTTCCGCATTTTCATACAATAAATCAGACCGCTTCGACTCGTCATGCCCGATCGGGTGGTACCACCAAGTACTCTTAGGGGTGGCTATCGCAATACAAAAATAAATCACCACTAAAGAAAAAAGCCCGTTCGTCATTCGAAATTCGTCATTGATTCGTCATCTTGCCGCGGCGAAGCGCTTTGGCGAAGCCGGGTCGTGCTTCGTCATTCGTCATTAACTTCATAGTCAATCCAAACCGTAAACGATTAAGATTTATTTACACTCCAGCCAGTTAACTCCCCACTTCAAATCCACCGTAATCGGCACTTTTAGAGCTAATGCTCCGATCATTTCTTCCCGGACAATCTCACTGTAAGGCTCAGCTTTATCTCCGCTAAGCTCAAAAACCAACTCGTCGTGAACCTGCAAAATCATTTTCATCGCCAGCTTTTCTTGCCGAATCCGCCGATGAATGTTCACCATCGCCACCTTGATCAGGTCCGCCGCCGACCCCTGGATCACCGTATTAACCGCCATTCGCTCCGCCAACTGCCGTCGGTTGTGGTTCGAGCTATTAAGATCAGCTATCATCCGCCGACGTCCCATAATTGTCCGGACAAAACCATCCTTTTTCGCCTGATCAATTATCCCTTCCATAAACTGCTTTATTTCAGGATAACGCGCAAAATAATCTGCAATAAATTTCTGAGCTTCTTTGCGACTCATCCCCGTCGTTCGGCTCAAACCAAAAGCACTCTGGCCGTAAATTATCCCAAAATTAACCGCCTTCGCCTGGCTTCTCTGCTCCTTGTCCACCTCCTGTGGCTCTATCCCAAAAACCTGCGCCGCCACAAATCGATGAATATCCTGCTCGCCCGCAAACGCCTCCAGCAGCCCCTTATCCTGACTGAAATGGGCCAGCATCCTCAACTCGATCTGAGAATAATCCGCCGCCATCAGCACCTCACCCTTTTTCCCCGGCACAAACGCCCGTCGAATCTCCTGCCCCAACTCCGTCCGGATCGGAATATTCTGCAGATTGGGATTACTGCTGCTCAGCCTCCCCGTTGCCGCCACCGCCTGATTAAATGAAGCATGTACCCGCCGGGTATCCGGATTAATCATCCCCGGCAACTTGTCAACATAAGTGTTTTTCAGCTTGCTCAACTGGCGATATTCCAGCATCAACTTAGCCACCGGGCTTTGCCAACTCAACCCCTCCAGTACCTCCTGGTCCGTAGATCGGCCCGATTTCGTCTTCTTACTCGATTCCAGACCCAACTTATCAAACAGCACTTCCGACACTTGTTTGGGCGAATCCACGTTGAATGTGCACCCGGACTCCTTGTAAATAGCAGTGGTCAATTCATCCAAACGTTCCGCCAACTTGCCGTTGAGCTTCTTCAGCCAACCCACATCCAACGCCACCCCGTTGTACTCCATCTCCGCCAGCACCTCCACCAGCGGCATCTCGATCTGCTCGAATAACTGACGCAACTCCTTTTGCTCAGCAAATTCACTTTCAAAATAATCCCTCAACCGCCACGTTACCACCGCGTCTTCCGCGGCATAATCCACCGCCGTCTGCGTATCGACCATATCAAAAGTAAGCTGATTTTTCCCTTTGCCAATCAACGCTTCCAGCTTGATGGTCTCGTGCCCCAGAAAATCTTCCGCCAGCGAATCCATGTTGTGATGCGCCCGGTAGCTGTGCAGAATGTATGACGCCACCATCGTGTCAAAATCCACCCCCGCCAGCTCAATTCCCGCCCGCCGCAGCACCACCGCATCATACTTAATATTCTGCCCCGTCTTTTTTACTTTCGCATCCGTCAGGATCGGACCCAGTTTTTTAAGTGTTTTAGCTTTATCCAGGCATTTCTGCCCCAACGGCCCCTTCACCGGCAGATAATAACCCTCACCCGGTTCCCAGCAAAAGCTCATCCCCACCAGCTCCGCCGCCACCGGATTCACACTCGTGGTCTCCGTATCCAATGCAAACGCCTTCTGCTTCTTCAGCTTCCGCAAAAATCCATCAAATTCCTTCTCGCTGTCAATCAGATAATATTCAGGCTTGATCTCGGCTTCCGCCGAACTGACCGGCGCGTTTTCCGATTTGCCACCACCTTCCGCTGCTTCAGAATCCCCAGAGACCACCGAATCCCCCGATTTCGCTTCCACAGCCGTTTCCCCAGCGGCTTTCCCAGTCGCATACCCAGCCGCTTCCCCAGCTGTCTCCACAGCGGCCTCAACCTTTGTCGGTGGCCCCATCTCGCCCATCTGCACCAACAGCCGCTTGAATCCCAATTCCACAAAAATCTGCTCCAACTCACCGCGATTAAAGGGTTTAAGTTGAAATTCCTCCCAGTTAAACTCCAGCGGTACATCACGATCAATAGTCACCAGCTTTCTCGACAGCTCCAGTTGCTCCAGCGAATTTCGCAGGTTTTCCCCCCGCTTGCCCTTGATCTGCTCCTTGTTCTCCAGCACACCATCCAGACTACCGTACTTCTGAATCCACTGCAACGCCGTTTTCGGCCCCACATCTGCCACTCCCGGTATATTATCGGACGTATCGCCCTCCAGCGTCAGCACATCAATCACCTGCTCCGGAGTAATCCCCTTTTTCGCCATTAATCCCGCCGCATCCATCTCCGTCTCGCTTCGGGGATCGTACATCAGCGTGTTTTCGTCGATTAATTGCTCTAAGTCCTTGTCTTTTGAACAGATATAACTCCGACAGCCCCTTCCCGACGCAGCTTTCACCAGCGTTCCAATGATGTCATCCGCCTCAAACCCCACCTTTTTTATCACCGGAATCCGCATTGCCCCCAGAATTCGCTCAATTTTGTCAATTTGGCTCGATAAATCATCCGGCATAGCAGGGCGGTTCGCCTTGTATTCCGCGTACATCTCATGACGAAAAGTCGGCCCCGCCGAATCCATCGTCATCACCACCATATCCGGCTGACATTGCTTAATAATCTTCAATAGCATCGTCGTAAAAACGTAAACCGCCTTGGTCGGCTCCCCGCTCGGCGACGTCAAATGGGCTGACATCGGGGCATAATACGCCGCGTAAATCTGCGCGTGACCATCAATTACATATAATTTTTTTCCCATTCACAGCACCGAATTGCATTTTAACCTTCAGAATGGCTGTCAGCTCCCAAACTTATTATTTAATCTACAGTTACAGCTATTGCCCGTCAAGCCTTTTCATTCACCATCTCCCTCATCTTAACCGCCGGGAATAATTCAGCAAAAAATTATCCACCCGTTTTCCTGACAGTCATTTTTTATACTTGAACTGCAACACTTAAACCGCATTTTTTAGTTGACGATTGGCCCTCTGGTTGCCATATTACAACCTGTTTTACCGCGACGCGGGCATTGATTAGCTGTTTTGAACAGGTTCTGAACGAACCGTCTTTGCCCAACCAACCAAAGGGCCGGTCAAGCGACACGTAGAGCTGCGCTTGAAAAAGCTTGCCTGCCAGGAATTATAATACCCGTGGGGGTATAAACTTAGGAGCTAATTATGCCTGCTGCCAGATCTTCCTCGGAACCCAAAAAATCGCTGCTCATTACCATGATAGTCTTCATCGCGCTGTTTCTGCTTGCCGCCACCGCCGCGGTAATAATGTACATGGACCGCGAAAAACTTACCGGCGATAAAAATTCCGCCGAGGACAAATTGGCTGAATTGGCCAATAATGCCCAGATCAGTGCCATCAAACCTCTCGCCGGTACTGTCGACGGCCGAAAAATAACCGCCGTTGGCAAGCTTACCGAAGATATGCAGTACCTGTCTGGCTTGATCATGGGCTCCGATATGGCTGAATCCGAATTGCCCGGCCTTAAAGAACGGGTTGACAATAATTTGCTCGATATCTGGCAAACTCTTGCCGAAATGCCTCAGCCCGAATTGGCCGATTCTAAACAGGCCCATGGTTTGGGACTTGCCGGGATTACAAAGGCCCTCTTGGACGAAAATCTAAGACTCAATGAAGAACTCCTACGCGTAATTACTCAACTGGATGAGAGCATCGCCCAGATTGATAAAAACAAAGCTGACTACCAGAACGAACTGGATCAGTTGAACACCCAACTCAACGATGCGGTGCAGTCTGCGGAAAAGACCATCGCACAATATGAAAGCCTGCGCGACGAATCCCGCGATACCTTTGACGGTATCATCAAAGACCTCGAAACCCAGATCGCTTCCGCTCAAGGACTGCAGAAACAAACCAGTGATGAAAACACCAAACTTAAAACTCAGATTGAAGAATATCAAACCGCTGTCGCCCAGTTGAATGAACGCTTACAGCAACTCCAGCCCAAGCCCGACACCGAAATCGCCGCTCTCGAACCGGATGGCTACGTCATCTCCGTCGAAGAACGCGACAAAATCGCCTACATCAACCTTGCCGAAAACGACCATATCTATCGTGGCTTGACCTTCTCCGTTTACGACCGGTTCCAGAACATCCCCAAAACCGGAAAACCCAAAGGCTCCCTCGAAGTTATCGAAATCATGGCAACCATCTCCAAGTGCCGTATCACTGATTTCGATCAAACCAATCCCATCATGGCCAATGACGTTATTGCCAATCTTATCTGGAGCCAGGACAAAAAATATCTCTTCTGTGTTGCCGGTGATTTCGATTTTAACGGTGACGGCCTGCCCGATTCGGATGGCTACGAAAGAGTAACAAAACTCATCGAACACTGGGGAGGACGCGTCAGTTCCACCATGTCCGTCGATACCGATTTCCTCGTTCTCGGTTCTCCTTCAAAAAAACCCATCCGGCCCTCGGACGAATATGAAAGCAGCGATGAAGCTTTACAGAAGTTCCAACAGGCTGAAAAACGCGCTCTGGAATACCAAGAGGTTTGCAAAGACGGTGCCGCTCTCGACGTCCCCACTTTCAACCTCAGTCGCTTCCTCTACTTCATCGGCTACTACAAACAAGCCACCCTCGCCGGTAGCTGATCACGCAATTCGCAAAAACCAGAAATAGATTTACAATTAACTAGTTCCTGTTGCGGAAGCGACTTTTTGTCATTCCCACGACACGGAGCGCAGCGTAGAGCCCGGAACGGAAAGCGGGACACGTAGAGCCGCGCCAGCGAATCCAGTATTTCGGCACAAAAACAGTTTTCGCTAATATACAAAATTGCTTGATTAAAAAAAACCTCTTTCCGCAACAGATACTAACTACCATAAATCAATTGGCCTTTTCACATCATGGGTTTTTATCGGAAACTCAATCTTCCTACCCGTTCCCGCCGACTCATAAGCCGCGTAAATCGCTTCCATCACCAACTTACCATCCTCGCCCGTGCACATCGGCTCTTCCTTACCCCTGACGCATCTGGCAAAGTGACGCATCTCCTGCGGAAATCCATAATTCCATAACTCCTCGAACACCGGCCACGACCACCCCTTCGTACTCGGCGCCTTCTCCACCGCATATCCATATCCATATTCGCTGTACGTCGGCAACGCGTTACCCATATGCAGATCCGCATACGTCACGCCCCCTTCACCGTACACCTCAATCCGGTCTTCCATCCCGCCTCGCCGCGCCCAACTGTTCTCAATCACGCCCACCCTTCCCCCTTCGAACTCGATGATACAGATCGCATCGTCCTCTCCTTTGGTCTTATCGCCGTGCACATATGTCGCCATATGGCAATAAACATTCTTTATCGCCGCCCGATCAAAAAACCAGTAGCAAAATGCTATTCCATGACAACCCAGATCCATCAGTGCACCTCCCCCGGACCGCTCCACATTCCAGAACCACTCCGCATGAGGCCCAAAATGCTTCTCCAACTGCTTCACCATATATACCTTGCCGAACGCCCCATCATCCGCCATCTGCTTGGCCTTGACGTATTTCGGCGTAAACAACAGCTCCTCCGCATACATCAGCAGCACCCCCTTTTGCTTACACGTCTCAATCATCAAATCCGCTTCTTCCAGCGTCATGCACAAAGGCTTCTCGCACAGCACATGCTTGCCCGCCTCGGCAATATCCACCGTCATCTGCGCATGCAGATAATTCGGCGCCGCTATCGTCACCAGCTCAATGTCATCCTCCGCCAGCATATCCTTATAATCGGTGAAAAATCTCGGAATACCATATTTCTTCGACAGCTTCTCCGCGTTCCCCGGCGTCGGCGACGCCACCGCCGCCACTTCCGCCGCGTCCGGTACACCCTTTATCGCCTCGGCATGACACAATCCCTGAAACTGCGATCCAATAATCCCAATCTTGACCGGCCCTTTACTTGCCATAGCTTTAACCTCCAAAGCACTATTTTTATTCCGTTTACTTACCTGTATCCGAGAAATCTTCATTAATCAACGCCACATCATCAACCGCCAACTGTGCGGTAATCCCCTCCCCTCCCGGTTTCTGTTCGAGTCTGGGATAATATAACCGAACATTAACTTCAATCATACTATAATCCAACGGATGATTGTCAACATAAAGTTTTAAATTTTCCCACTCCCAGATGTCATCGTCGAATTGAAACGAATATTGCAGGTTCTCGGCAAAACTGCACGTGAGCTTGAAGTAATGCCAAACATCCATTCCCTGCTTATATTCGCGCTGCCCGTCTTCGAATTCCCCATGCTTGTCCGTCACTTCCTTATTCCACCTCTGGGTGGGGCCGTTGTATTCCACCACACTGGCAATCAGCTTATCCGGTTCCTGCCCATAATGCTCCTCATTGCCCGTCCATACTTCACACATCAATATCAGCCGATGAGCAGTGAAATTGTCAAATGCCATCCAACCCTCATAGCCTATCCTATTGACACAATTCTCCACCAGGCCCAACGGCAATTTCAAATAAATGTCCGCATTACCGTATTCTTCAGCTTCCTTCATAAATATCAGGGCGGATTGCTTGCCGCTGTGCGCGTAATCTTTTGTCAAAGTAACCCCCCGATTATCACCATTAGAAAGTCCATACCAATGATTCAACCTCTGCCCGCCCCGACTGAAAAGATCTGCGCTGTCTTTATAGCTTTCAAAATCGTCACTCCAGATGATTTTGTCGGATTTTGAGATTGTTTTTTTCTCCAATGGCTCCTCATTCTTACCCCCAACAAATTGGCCATTCTTTCCCAGCACATTGTCCCGAGGCGCCCACTTCTTCTGCCAGGCCGGATAATCCTTACCAACCAGCCCTGCCGCGTAATAGCCCAACCAACTGTAACCGTTACGCCGTTCGTGCGATATCTCCGCCAGCGTATCCCTGGCCACCCCGTCGCGACTGCAGAAGATCGGCTTATTGGTGCCGATCTCGTAGAACCTGGCCCACATCGGTGGCGCAGCCGCATCCTTGACAACCACTATGTCCCATCCTTTAGGTGCCGATTTATCCTTCTTCTTGATCACCCGGATTCCCGTGAGTTTGGCACGGTCAAACCACCTCACTGCGCCTTGAACCGCTGCAATAATTTCCGGGCTCGGCTTGTCGATCTTCATCAGAAACCTTACTATCCCAACCGACTCACCACCACTGAGCGATGTCGGTTCGAAGCTGCGGGCCTTTCGTGGCACCAGGCTCTTTTCGTCGTGCTGAGCGCACCACGCCGTCTTTTTGCCCTCCACTTCCACCTGGCACTTCAAAATACACTCAATACCTTTCGCCACCGCTGCCGCACAGCGTGCCCGCAATTTCGCATCGACAAATGGGTACGACACTTTGTTTTGGGCAATATCCCTCAGGGTGGTCATCACCCCAATCATCGCGTCGTCGTTGAATGTAATGTACTTTGAATACCCCTTGGCTTTCGGATATAACTGAGGCCATCCCCCGTTCTTATATTGAGCCGCCAACATAAACTCAACACCCCTCAGAAACGCTTCCTTACACCGTTCGTCTCCCCCGGCCCTATAGATCTTTGCCAGATAACGCACATCCGAGTGGGTGGACCCGTTATCGAAAGACGTATCATCACGATTCTTCTCACCCAGCAGTTTTTTCTTATCCTTCTCGTCCAGCTTACGCACCCTGTCATAGTTCCTGGGCCATCCACCGATGTTACGCTGGCTCAGCAGTACCGTCTCCGCAATGCGCATAGCTTCCTTACTGCCGTAGAACTCTTCCCGTTGACTCAGGCTGTTTCCCACGCCCGTATTCCACTTGATGACGACCTCGCCCCCTGAAACCGCCTGAACATAAATCGCCAAAACGCAAACCACCATCAATCCCGCCCGCCCGCACAAATCTCGCCTCCAGATATTCATTTAATCCTTCCAATCTTCCCCTGTGGCCAACTTGTTAATCAAACGGTTGACTGCTGCTCTCATTCAGCGCCTTATCAGAACCACAGAACGCATTAGCCTTCAGGCTCTATCACCACAGCCGTGCCATAACACAAAACTTCCGTTGCCGAACCCTTACTGACCACCTCAGAGGCATCGTATCTAAGTCCGACTATAGCATTTGCGCCGATCCCTCGTGCATGTTCCAGCAATATATCATATGCTTGCTGCCGGGCCTGCTCACACATCGTGGTGTATGCACCAATGCGACCGCCAACGATTGTTTTCAATCCGCCAAGTACTCCTTGGGCTATCGTTGGCGAGCGAACAATTATACCACGCACAATTCCTTTGTATTCTTTGATTACATAACCCTCAATTGTAAAGGTTGTCGTTACCGGAATGTTCATGTGCATTTCCTTTTTCTAAATCGTCCTAACTTCCCTTAACATACTTTCCAATTTTACCCGCTTTCAGCACTTGCTGCAAGATAACCTTCCACCCTTTCACTTAAAACTGAGGTGGCATGGGCATTATGCCCATGATTGATTCTTCCGTACCGCCGACCTCTCACCGGCACTCTTAACTTCCACCACAGCCACAGAAACAATTCCCCGTCCATTCATGTCCATTAAGTCCATTCACGTCCATTCTTTTTGACCGGTGCCTTACTCAACAGCGGTAGGATGTGTAACTTGTCACCTACGTGGTTAACTTTTTTCTGCAACCTGCTTAACCGCATCAATCTGTATCTCGAAATCATTGATATATTCATTGAGGCTTTGGATCGGCTTATCCGCAACAAAAGCTTCCCACATAGGCAAGTAGCTTTCCACGATACTGGTGCCGTTAATTCTGTCAAGATAAGCGATAGCAGCCATTACCGTTCCTTGATCAAACCAAAGTTCACTTTGCGTGAGGTAGTAATCAAGATACTTTTTCAGGAATTCAATTGCCTGCTCTGAGTTAAAGGTAGCCAGCGCTATAGCATAGCCTTCGCCGGCATAACAGACGTCCGACCTAAGCAGAAGTCATCCTATATGTTCCGAAGTGTCTTCAAGGCCTTCAATTGCGGCAAAATATGCACCAACGATTCTTGACCGCCAATTAAACCATATCAAGAGGCTGGAAATTAGGTCGCGATCGACTTCTTGACGAATAGGAAAATAGCTCTCGATGAAATCACTCGGATTCTTAATTCCCCAGTTATAAAAAGGGGTAATCCATTTCTTGATAAAATCTTTGCTCGGAGTCTTCATAGACGAGGGAACCTCAAGGTCAGAGTATGGCCCTGCATGCTGAACAGTGGCTCCAGCAGAATGTAATTCCAGTTGCTTTCGTAGTTCGCTGTCCATGATTTACTTCTAAATACTGTTTATATAACTTTCCAATATACCCACATTCAAGATGTTTTTAGATAATTGCCCCCTGATTATAAAACCCCCTCACTTCAACCGTCAATCATTTATTCTTACCAACCTTTTTCCTCAACTGCTCACCCTGTTCTACTGCTCAAATTTCTACTGCTGGATAAAATTATATTTTGCTCAGCAGTGCCTTCCCGTCAATCTTACAATCTCAATCCTCCTCTCCCAACGAATATATGCCTTTTACAGGAACCGTCAAACCTTGAACTCCTCCGGCTTGAATTCCAGTTTCTTTTCAGCCGCTACCGCTTCATTGACCTTGAGCACCATTACTGCGGTTTCACAACCCACCTCCGCCGGACAGTTCAGTTTTACCTTTTTGTCGCGAATAGCATCGAAAAAATTCTCCAGGTGCGGCTGATGGATAGGTTTGTCCAGGGTAAGCTCTAAGCCATATTTGGGTGGCATTGGTGTTGGTTCAACATTCAAAACCGTTTCATTCTTTAAAGATTCGCTGTCTTTCTTGTTGTCCTCGTTGCTGTCCGGGACAGTTTCATCCTCAGGTGGTGCCGATACTATGCCGGCCTTGACATACTTTTCCCATTCACCAGATTCCACCCATATTTCCCGATAAACGCTGCCGCGGCCCTCTTTTTCGGAAATCTCCAACGTACCGTGATCACCCAGAAATTGTTCGAAATGACCGCCGCTGCTGTTGGTGGTACCGGTTTTATAAGTAGCTCGTACTATTCCTGCTTTGGTCTCAAATTCATAAATCGCTACCACATTATCATACCATTCGTGATCGGTCCAGTAATCCACCCCGCCCGAAGCTATTACCGATCGGGGACGTGCTTCCAGAAACCAACTGTAAATATCAATCTGGTGCGAACCCAGATCCACTATCGGCCCGCCGCCCAGACCCTTATACCACCGCCAGTTACGAAACTGCTTCATCGACTCAAAGCCGAACTGTTTCAGCCAGGCTTCGTCCATGTGAATACGCGAATTCGTTTCCAAATCAATACACGCCTGCCGCGAGCGATTCCACTGCCCGTTAACCGATGTAATCCGCCCGATCATTCCCGTTTCTTTAATAACCTTCTCGTAACAATACTGATATCGGGGATTACTACGTCGCTGATGGCCGATCTGCAGCAACTTACCCGACTTCCGGGCAGCAGCCACCATCTTGCGGGCACCTTCCAGAGTGTTCGACATCTCCTTTTCGCAATAAACATGCAGACCTTTTTCCAGACAGGCCACCGTGTGCTCACTGTGCCGAAAATCCGGCGTTGCAATAATCACCGCGTCCAGATCCTCCTTATCCAGCATCTCATTATAAAATTCATAGCCCTTTACCTCGTGCTTTCGTTTCTTTAGCTGCCGAACTACATTTCTTTGATGGTAATTGGTCCAGATATCGCAAACCGCTTTAAATCGAATTCCGGAATTGGGAATCTTCAGCATCGCATCCAACAGCGTCTGACCTTGCGCCCCGGCTCCCAGGATCGCTACGTTAATATCATCTACTTTACCACCTGCACTCTGACCGAACACTACCGGCGTAATCGCCAGACTCGCCCCAGCAGCAACGGTGGTTTGCAAAAAATCCCGACGATTCAAATCATTATTTTTCGACATAATATTTCTCCTGGTTTTGATGGGTTCCAGTTGAGCCGCGTAAGAGAAAATGCACATACGATCTCTCCACTATAGCAGAAAACGCCAACCGCTTAAACTCGTGGCATAAAAAATTCGTTTTATTCGTAAAATATGTGTTAATTTCACGTCTGCATTTCATTTGTTCTTTTTGTGAATTTTCTTCACCGCGTCAGCGAAGTTGCCGCCGTGCTCGCGCCTGCCTGCCAAGACGGGTAGGCGCAACGAGTGTTTTCTTGTGGCAGTTTTTTTCTCTTTCATTCAGAAATTAACATCCAAAACTCAAAATTTTAAATCCCACCAAGGCAGTAGGATATAAATCTGAGTAAAACTGCGTTAATCTGCTGATACAAAAGGATTTACATAAATTTTTCCCGCAAAATACCACCGAACCATAAACACGACAGCTAATATCCATAAACCATAATTTGTTTCATTCAGCGATAATCAGCGTAACACCTTGTCATTGAATATCTTAGGTTCATTTTTCCAAAACAAAAATGTGGCCGAAAGCGCGACAGGCCATTTTCAAAAATCGCAAGTTTCTGCAAAAAACCGCTAAGTTTGCCCCAAGTTTCTTTAAAAATCACCCCAAAACCACCCAACTTTCACCCCTGTTTTTTGACAAAATTTCACTTTTTCTCATTTTTGGCCCACTTTTGTCGCGCTTTTGACACGCTATAATCGTTACATCTTACCCATCTTAACACCCAAAACCCCATTTTCGCGCCTCATTTTCGGACACATAATGGATTCTGGACATCCAGTAATACGCCTGATTTAGCAGTTCATTTTTGGCCCACTTTTCCGTTCAAAACCGTACCATTTCGGTGTTCATTTTCGGCCCGCTTTTCCGTTTATTTTTGGCCTTATAGTGGACACAGAGTATCGAGAATAAGGGTAGAATTTGCAGCATTTGTCCCCAGTTGATACACTCATTTTCACGGTGCTAATTTATTTTCACGATGCTAATTTTGCGTCATGGTTAGTCGAAAAAGCACAAGGAGCAGAAAAATATGCTTGAAAGAAATGAGTATAACGGTAAAATATCTATCACCGGAGCCAAAAATCGTCTCCTGATTTAAAGCTTTTTGGTCTCATTTTGCAGAAGACGTACAGTCAATACTTGCAGTATAAGGAAAAAAAATGGCAAAAACCAAGTTAACCTACACGACAATATTAGTTCTATTCATAGCACACTTTGCGACTGGAAAACCGCTGGCTGAGTATCGGATGTGGCAGTTTCATAAGATGGATATGGATTATGTTATCGGTGTAATGAAAAAGGCTCGGGAATATGATGTAAATACAGTAGTTTTCTCGCATGGTATGATAGATCATGTTACACAGTTATATAGTACCAGTGACGATGGTAGGGAAGTGTTAACTGGCAGAGCGGCGAAGCTGCGTAAGTTGGCCAAAGACGCTAATGCGTTGGGCCTGAAAAATTACATTTGGATACACGAGCTGGAAAATGTTCCTGCCAAATTTATCAAAGGTGGAAAGGTGCAATATGATGTTAATGGTTTTGTTAAATACCTGACTGATAAATATGAAAAGCTGTACAAAGATTGCCCTGAGTTTGATGGTATTCTTCTTACGTTTCACGAGACCAGATATAAAATATTCGATAATAACCAGGTCAGTTCCAAGCTATCGATGCCTGACCGGTTTGCGTTATTGATTAATACTCTGGATGCCGTATGTTTTAGAAATGGCAAAGACTTGATTGTCAGGACATTTCTTTACGAGCCTGATCAACTGGCATGGGTTCAAGAGGGTCTTAAGAAGACTCATCCTCGCGTAATGATTCAATCCAAATGCGTTCCGCACGATTGGCAGCCTTTTTATCCTCATAATCCTGTAATAGGAGCTTTTCCTGATCGACGGCTGATCGTTGAGTTTGACTGTTCATCCGAGTTCACAGGCAGAAATCGCATTCCATATACTTCGCCGGAATATTTTGAGTATCGCTGGCGGTACGATTTGGCTCGGCCCGGAGTAGTTGGGTACAATGTAAGACTTGATCATGCCGGATATGATGCTTTTTATACACCCAATGAAATTAATATATACGCTATGTATCGTCTAACAGAAGACGCGAAAATCACTGCAGGAGAAATATGGAATGAATGGACGGTTAAGCATTACGGTGCAAAAGGCGCACCGTTTATCGAAAAAGCATTAAAGCCCACCTTCGAATGTGTCAACAAAGCCTTGTTCGCGCATAAATATTGGTACACAGATCACACTGCTTTGCCTTCCTTTGGATATGCCGACGCGACCATTTCACGCAGATCAACCGCTAAATGGTATCCCGAAGATTCGGGGAAACTAAAAGAGACGGAAAAATTATTGAATTGCCCCACGCCTGAGTATCTGGAAACAATTCTGGCTGAGAAGGATGAAGCAATTGCGTTAGCCGATGAGTCGCTTATGAATTTGCGAATGGCCAAGCCCTATCTGGAAGATGAGAAATATGACGATCTGCGTATCAGGTTAGACAGACTTCGCAGAGTTACGACGATATGGAAGTTACACGCAGAAGCATTTTGGGGCTATAAAACACTGCGGGGAGGTCACAATGTACCTGGTTTGAGAGAACGTGTTCAGCGTGCCATAGAAGGCCTGAGGCGCCAGGCGGAGGTTAGCAGAAAAGACCGTGATATAGGCCAGAGTATTCCGGGTTCTTATAGAAATATAGAATCTGTTGCCGACGAGTTGGAAAGTAAATTAAATAAGTTAGAATTTTGAACTAATGTGTTGAAATTCGTCTAGTTATACGAACGTTCCTTGAGTGACCGGGCGCAAATAATTTCCAGGTATCCTCGAATAAATTTTAATTCCAGGAGAAAGCGACTATCCGGTTAAAATACTCAATAAGAACTGGGCTTTAGAGAAGAGGTTTTAGTCTTTCTATATTATTTTGCATTACCTGTAAATAATCTCCCTCCGAAGATACATTATTACTTTGGTTAAAGACGGCGCAGCTTACTCCGTA
Organism: Sedimentisphaerales bacterium; assembly: GCA_016934515.1. Lineage (GTDB taxonomy): Bacteria > Planctomycetota > Phycisphaerae > Sedimentisphaerales > SM23-30 > JAFGSR01. The sequence goes on along the minus strand of JAFGSR010000023.1, from coordinate 42,094 downwards.
AGTTTTAAGTTTTTCTACAACCTTTTCGGATGGCGGGGCTTCCCAGATTACCCATTTAGCAGGATGGATTTTCAGGAGTTCTTCGAATTGCCGCCATTGAGTATCATCGGGCATTTCGTCGGGTTCCCAGTGCAGGCTTTTGAGATTCAAGTTATAGCGTCGAGCAAAGTAATTGTACACCGGGTGAGAGGCGATAAGCGGTTCCTGATGGTAATTTGAGAATAGTTTTTGGAAACTTACATCCAAATCCTGTAGATCCTTTTTGAGTAGATCAAAGTTTTGTTTGAAAATATCAGAATGTTGCGGTGATAATTTAATAAACGACTCCAGGATTGCCTGAGCATGTAATATAGCCAACTGGGGATCCAGCCAAGTGGTAAAGTCAATTCCTTCGTGGGCGTGTTTTCCTTCCGGGCCGTGACTGTGTTCCATGGCTTCTTTTAACATAAGATAACGATCTTTAAAAGCTTCCGAGGTGTTTACCAGTTTCGATTCGGGCAGGGAGACTTTGTCAACCCAATGGGCATATTTAGCGCCGTTAAGCAGGATGAGATCGGCTTGCTGATAAGCCATAACGGCTTTATCGTTGGGCATCCAGAAGGCGGGATCAACGTCGGGCGGGGCGGGGAAGATTATTTTTAGCTGGTCACCGGCAATGCGCTGGGCGAAATATTTTAATGGGTAGTTGACGGTATAGATTACTTTCTTATTTTTGGTTGCGGATGGGGTGGTTTGTTGGTTAGACTTTTTGCAGGACATACCAATGCTCAGGACAAAAAAGCTGCACAACGCAAAAGCGACGAGACGGTTAAAGAGTAAATTTCTCTTTGGCATGGCTATCTCCTTTCAAGTATGCCAAGTTATATATAGCCCCACGCCTGAGCAGGGGCCCTACATAATTTTCCGATATACATTGGAGGTTGAAATTTTATACTTCAGCGGCGCTGAGGGATAAAAGCTATTTGTGCTTTGGATGACGATTAAAAAAGCAATTCGCGAATAAGGTATGGTGCATATTGAATTGTTACAAGGGCCAGTCCGCCGGCCAAGGCAAACCCGGCAGCTAAAATGATAGCCAGTTCCGTTGCCTGGAGCCAGAAAATTGTCAAGCGGCTACAGCCCAACTTGAACATGGTTTCCATTTCACGGCGTCTCAGTTGCAAAGATAATAATACCACCAACACCAGAAAAAGCAAGGTTGAAATTGTTACTAATACCACATTAGCGTCGAAAAAACGTTTTACTTTGAAGATCATGCCCATCAGCTCATTGACAATTTTGACAGGATTGAGAATCTGGGCGTCTGTATTTTTTGATTCGTAACGGCCGATGAGCAGGGTTTGGGATTTTTGATCGTGCGGTATTGCAATGACAGCAGTGAGGGGGAAGTTTTCCGTGTTGCCGTGGAAGTGGAACGAATCGATATTTTCATCAGTTATTTCTGTGTACTGCATAAGTGCGGCACTAGCAATAACGTTGCCTGGTTCGCGTTTTAAGACAGCTTGATTGTCCGTTGTTTTGGTCAGGTCTTGATGGCCGTGGCCTATACCGGCGATTATCCATGCGGATTTAGTGTCAACAAAGACAGCGTAATCATCCGGCGAGAGAGTTTTCTCAAGAATTCCGGCAACGCGCATGTTAAGTGGATAGGTGCTGCTGATATCAAAGACGTTTTCAGGGTCAGTGATAAGGCGGTCTCCCGGTTTCAGGGCAAGTTTCTGAGCGACTTCCGCCCCCAGCAGGCAATCCCCAAGCCGGACGAGTTGGGTGCCTTGCGCTATTTTGAGGCCGCGAAACTGAAAATAATCCAGAGTTGTGCCGACAATGGGGAAACCCCGTGCACTGAAGCGAACATACAAGGGTATAGGCAGTGCGAAGTTGCTGTTGCGGATGTTATCGACCTGTTGCATGGAGATTACGTCCGGCGGATTTGCCTGGAAATACAAGGCATGAAGAGCCAGGTCAAATCTGCTTCCTTTTGCTCCGATGATTAATGGCGTAGAATCGGCGCGGGACATCAAGTATGCCTGGCTGTAATCTACAAACCAATGTAGTGCCAGCGGCAGATAGGCCATCAGCGTGATACAGCAGATCAGTATAGCGGTTTTGATCTTATGAAAGGCGATATATCGCCATGCTAGTAAGAGAGTTCTATACATATTATGTTTTATTTATGCTTTGGAAATCCTGAAAATCAATTACCTTATCAAAACCTTTTAATAAACTATGATCATGCGTAACCATTATCAGCGTTGCGTTGGTTTTGGAGATGTGTTCAAACAATATATCCAAAATGAGTTGTTTGTAAGCTGGGTCCAGATTGCCGGTAGGTTCATCGGCAAGAAGCACGTCAGGTCCAGGCAGGAGTGCCCGGCAAACAGCAACTCGTTGTTTTTCGCCCTGGGACAGTTTGCTGATGGGCCGGTTCAATTTGTCGCCAAGGCCCATATCGGTTGCTAAGGAGCGAGCTTGTCGGCGGACACTGTTGGTAAGCTTTAAGGAACTGTTGATCAGCCAGGGCAGGAGAATGTTTTCATAGAGGTTTAAGTAGTCGATAAGCTCGAAATCCTGGAACACAAAACCGATGCTGGTGATCCGAAAATCACGTCTTGCCGCATCGTCCAAATGAGTTAAAACTATCTTACCTATTTTGATAGTTCCTTGACGGGGGACTAGAATACCGCCGATTAAATTCAAAAGCGTGGTTTTGCCCAAACCGCTGGGCCCGACGAAACTGACTTTGGAGCCAGGTTCGATAGATAGCTGATCGATACGCAGATCGAAATCAGACTGGCCATATTTGAAGTCAAGATTTTCAATAGTAATCATGTTAAACCAATATAATTCGAAGTTACAACAAATGCCACAATGCCTTGGTTCCTACATTTTCCGCAGTCTGGTCTGGAATTTCAAGCGTTTTTCGTTCAGGACCTGCATGTCGGTAATCTTCCAGGCATTTTTTCGAGTTCTGACGCTGAATATCGCCTCGTACTGATTTACGCGAGTATGAATATGTCCCCAATGTTCGACCGTGCCTTCGACCGTCCAGTTGCATTGGTAGCCAAAGTCGTAACTATTTTCGTTACCGGTTTTGTTCAGCGTGGTTTTTTTGCCGTCAATGATCTTTACTTCTTTGACACGTGATACCGCGCCGCCTTGTTCCTGCATCTCGAGGCCCTTGTGAATCTTCAGATATATATCAGCGAGCAATTCGCCATCGACACTATTGGCCAGTGCGTCATAGATATCACTTTCAGTTCGGTAGTCAAAAGCGCGGTAGATATTTTTATGCAGCGATCCGAAAATTGCCAAGGCATCCTGATCGGACAGGGTGGGTTTAGGTGCAAAAGGATCGGGGACTTCCAGTCGTCCATAGGGCCAGGCTATGGCAGTTAGAATCCCAAGAACAAAAATCGCAGTTAAATAATGACCTTTTTTACAAGAAGCAGCCTTCATGATAAACATTATTAATATGAGTGCAGGTAAGCCTGCCAGGGCCGCTATAGGTATCGACAGCTTAGGCGGTGGGGCGGGGGAGGTGATTTTTGTAATTGGAGGGAGTGGTTCCCTGCCGGGATTGGTCCATTCGAAATTTGGGGTGGGGTGGCAGAAAACATGTTTGAGATTCTGGTCATAAGCATAAATAACCGACCGCATAAAATGGACTCTCCAGTTGTTCATATCCCAGGCGACTTTTACTTTGTTGGGTGCGCCTTTAGTGCTGTATGACAGGATTGCCCCTACCCGAGCGGTTACGGGTCGCACAGCACGGCGTTCAGCCTGCATAGCAAAATCTTTGAAGTCAAGCCCGTAGAAGTCAATCCGCTGAACGGTCGGTTTAACTACAATGCCATCGATTTCGATATGGTTATGCTTACTGAAAAAATCACTTAGCATCACATAAGCGGCGTCTTGCTCGTCTATTTCCAGGAGGTCAGGGTTTTTGCGTGGTATGGTAAACCAGGTTTCCAGAGTAAGCAGGGGAATCAGAATTTCATGTCTGACCTCGAAATCGGTTATGTAGATAAACGAATAGATAGAACTGTAGCTTGATATTCCCATCGCCTTTTCGATATCGGGTACATCTTCATCTCTTAAGCTTTCTCTGGAGGCGACTTGCGGCGGAGTTTGGCCGTCCCAACTGAAACGAATGATATATGGCATACCTTTATCGAGTTCAACACGTTTTGTCTGATCAAAAGCACCTTGAGTTACGCTCATGATCATTACCGCCGGAAGGGTCATTTCGTCACCGCCGAAATTCTGATAGAACGTAAGTATTTCAGGTGGTTCATCGAGATCGAACAGCAAGACATAAGTAGCAGTTTTGCCGGCGATTTCCGCCATGGGTACGCCTTGGCCTTCTATTTTAAAGGGTGTTATTTTTATTATTTTGCCTTCCAGACGTTTGCCCTGAATATCGAGAACGAAGAAATATTTCAGGAGGAACGCTTCATGCTTTTCGAGGGCGTCAAGAAGGTCTTTGGTTTTGAGTAAGTTGTTTTCGTCTGGTTCGATGTTATAGAACAGATAAAGGTCTTCCGGGGTGATCTTTAGTGTGACTCGGGCTTTGGTTTTGGTTACATGAGCGTCAACCCAAGTTATGGAAATGGGATGTGCTTGAGCTTCAGGAGCTACGAGCATCAACAAGATAAAACCACCGGCGGGGCATAGAATAATCAATGACTTTCCAGTTAGTCTAAAGATAAATGTACGCAACCACAGATATAAATTTCTACTGTTGCTCATTGTTCGATAAATATTCACTGTCTCCGGAGTTATTTTTTTATTTTGGTTTGGTATTATATTATCAGCAGGGTGGTAGCTAGCTAATCCTTGGCAACAAAGAAGTTATATATGAAGGCAACCGGCATTGGGCCTCGGAGAAAATGTCCAATTTGCCTTGCAACTACACAGCTATAGAATTATAGTGACTCCTCAGCTAGAGTGAAACCGAAAATTAATCATATTTTATATGGTTCAAGTATTATAAAAGTAGGTTGGCTGCGGAGGTGTTATGCCGACGTAAAAGAACGTGTCAACGTATCTGAGCAAGGAGAAGTAAGTATGGAACCGCAAAAAATTAGTGTTGTCAGTAAAATTTATTTTATGGTTTTTTTCCTCTGTTGGGCCATTCCGACAAGAGCGCAGAGTTTGGCAAATAGTTTCCGAGACGATTTTTCCAAGGATCTAAGTAGCTGGCAGTCCCCTTTGGGTAAGGGTGACTGGTTTATAGGTGACAAAGTTCTTCATGCCAAAGGCGATCTGGAGAATCCTCCATATTTTATCAAGATTCAACCTGTAGCCAACGTTGTTTTCGAAACTACCTTACGGGTAGAAGGAGCCGGGCGAAGAAATGTTGGAATTATTTTAAGAGCACAGGAAGACAAATCGTGCATAGCAGTTCGCTTTTATGATGCAGAAAGTACCCTGGAGTTATTGCAGTACGAAAAGGATCAAATAGTTCGTTTGCAGCGTGGTAGTACCAAAGTGGAATTAAATACCGGCCAGTGGTATCGAATGAAAGTTGTGGCATACGAGAGCATGATTATGGCGAAAATCTGGCCGGCAGGAGAATCAGAGCCTGAAAAATGGCAACTGCAAGTGAAAGTTAATGATCAGCGACCCGGTAAAATAGGACTTTGGGTGCATGACAAGACCAAGGCCGGTTTTATGGATGTTAATATTGCCTGGGGGAAAAGTATAGACAAATTGCAGGAAGAAATTGTCCAGCAAAGAGAAAAATATCTCGAATATGTACGACAGTCACTTGAAATAAGAGTTGATACGGCGCCGTTCATCAGGCGAACGGAAAATGGACCGAGACGACAACTATTATTCAGTACAATGGTTGATGGCGGTCGGGAACCAATCGGTGGTGAGCTTATTGTTACCTGGGGTAAGAGCCATCGGGAAAAGTTCATGATTGAATCTCAGCAATTCAGAGACGGCGTTTATGAACTGCTTGTTCCGGAGCCGGGCTTAGCAACGGAAATGAAATTTCTCTATAAAGCAACCGTGGGTAAAACCTATGAAATCACCCGCAAAGTAGAGCCGGTTCGCAAATGGACTTTTTATATGACCCACCATGTTCATTATGACCCAGGTTACACAGCTCGTCAGCCGGAAGTAATCGAGAGTTGCTCCGAAGATATGCTTCGTGTGGTTCAATACTGTAAAGAAAGTGCTAACTGGCCTGAAGAGAGCCAATTTCGATGGACGGTAGAAGGGACCGCTCTGCTTAAACGTTTTATAGATCGGCACACTGAGGAAGAAATTAAGGAATTTATGGAATTAGTGCATGCCGGTCGAATCGAGATTTGTGGTTATTACATGAATATAGCCACCGAGCATTGCGGTCATGAACAGTTGATCCGCTGTCTGTATGATGCTCAGAAAATACGAGATAAATATGGTATAACAATCAATACCGCCACCCTTAACGATACGCCAGGTTACACTTGGGCCCTTGCTGATTTGTTTGCTCAGGTTGGAATTACACGATTGGCTTTGCGATCAAACTCGATTCGAGGCCTTTTTACGTGGGATCGAGAAGGTGCAGTGCCGCGGCCTTGCTACTGGGAGGGGCCGGCGGGGAACAAGGTATTTATGTGGTACACCGACAGCTACCGCGAAGGAGACTTTTTTCGTGCTCCGGGCCTGCATGAGGGGAATTTTTTGGCTCATATCCGTCGAAACGAAAATGCCGGGACATGGGTTGATGATATTCAGTTACGCATGGGAGGTGACAATCTTCCACCCAATTTTCAACTCAGTAAAAACGCTCGAGCGTGGAATGAAAAATATGTTTGGCCCAAAGTTATTGTTTCGACAAACCGAATGTATATGGAGCATTTAGAGAAGCGATATGGTAAGCAGTGTAAAACTTTTAGAGGCGACATTACAAGCTGGTGGGCTGAAGGTCCTGGAAGTGCCGCCAAAGAAACGGGCATGGTGCGGCTTGCCCACGATGAGTTAGTAGCTAATGAAGCTCTCTGGACCAAGGCATGGCTGAGCGATCCATCGGTGACGTATCCACATGACAAAATAAATAGCGCCTATGATGACACAATATGTTTTGACGAGCATACCTGGGGAGCCAGTGGTAGTATTCCTAATGCTTATACTGATTTTACGCTTGATCAGTGGAAATATAAAGGTTCCCATGCATATAACGCGAAAAAGAAAGCCGATAACATCCAGGAGCTTGTTTTAGAAAAACTATCTGAGACGGTCTATGGTTCCGGGCGATATAACGTTGCTGTTTGGAATACCCTGACCTGGCAGCGTACGGATGTGGTTGAGGTCAATCTAATCAACACGCCTCTTGATGGTGCTCGTGCGATTACGGTTACGGATACCCGCACGGGCAAGGCCGTTCCCGCCCAGATTTCCAGAGACCGGATTTCGATGTTTTTCCTAGCTCAAGATATGCCGCCGCTTGATGGTGTGGTATTTACTGTAGAAAGAACAGCGAAGGGCAAGACGCCAGAAACTAAAAGTGGAACAATTGAGAATCGATTTTATCGGCTGACTGCATCGCCGGAATCCGGCGGCCTGGTAAGCTGGTACGATAAAGAGCTAGACCGCGAGCTGCTTGATACCAAAGCTGATTTTCGCGGAAACCAGGCTTTCTATGACAAGCCGATTGGAGGCCGAGATGCGATAAACAGAAAGCGTCCCGTTAGTTTCGATAGAACCGTTGTGAAAACGGCAGGACTTAGATCTCAGGTTACGGGGCCATTATTCCAGGAAATGACTCTGGATTCCAGTTTGCCCGGCTGTTCGCGTATCTTACAGACAGTGCGAATCTACAATGATCTTAAAATGGTGGATGTGATTAATACGGTTGTTAAAGAAGAAGTGCTGGAACCTGAAGGAGTATATTTCGCATTTCCATTTAATGTGCCTTCGCCAGAGTTTCACCTGCAAATTGCCGATGCGATCATGCGTCCCGGAGAAGAGCAACTAACCTATACATGTCAGGACTTTTATGCTATTCAGCAGTGGGTTGATGTTAATGGTGATGGTTTTGGTATTGTATTTGCGCCACTCGAGGGGAATGTTATATCGGCAAGTGATGTTAATAGTTACAAATGGGCGGACAGAATTGAATTTAATAGAGGCCATATATACTCACTGGCTCTGAATAATTACTGGTACACTAATTTCAAGGCTACTCAGAATGGAGAGCTTGTATTTCGGTACAGGATCACATCTTACGAAGGGGATTATGATCCGATTCGGGCGACAAGATTTGCGTGGCAGCCTTTTTATCCGCCATTGCCAATTTGGGTTCCCTCGGCTAAAAAGTCTTATATACCTGACGCCAAGTCTTGGATTAGCGTTAAGGGTGATCAGGTTGTAGTTAGTTGCATAAAATTATCAGAAAAAGGAGATGCCGTAATTGTCAGGCTGCTGGAGCAGCGGGGCAAATCGGCAAAATCTACTTTGCAGTTTAATCTGCCCAACAAGCGAAGTTTTACCAAAGCTTATACCGCCAATGCGGTTGAAGTTCCCAGGAATGACCTTATGGTTCGAAACAATGCTGTTACAGTAGAACTTCAACCTTATGAAATTGCAACTATAGGCCTGGTTCCGAATAAAATCAGATAATTCGGCATAACTATGTAAAAGGGTGTATGCCATGTTCACCGTCGGGATTGTCCAGCTTGCTCAGACCGGTTTGGGCTGGCGCATTTGGAGCTGTTTAGGTGAGAAATCCTGCTAGACAGTGGCCTGAGCCTGGGCAACCATCTTTTCAAACAGAGCCTTCTGTTCGGTGAGGCCCTGGACAAGGTCCGGTGGATTGGAGGCGGCTTCGAGTAAGAACCAGCCTTGGTAATTCATTTTGGCGAACAAATTTATTAACTGCTGGTAGGGGTATTGGGGGCCCAGTTCATGGATATGAACAGTATCGCTGAAGCGATTTTTGACCAGGTTGAAGTTGTATTCGAGGCCATTACCGTCCAGGTCCGATTGATTCGAGTTCCAGCACACCCCGACATTGGGGTGATCGGCAACGTCCATGATTTGTTTTATAATGGGCAATTGCTGAGTTTTAGGGCCGTGGACTTCCAGGCGAATCCGCTGACCGAGATTGGCTCCGAAGCGACCCAGTTCATTGAGTGAATCGCCGATTTGTTTTATGGTTTTTTCCGGCTTGACGCCGTCGGGTAAGTAGTTGGGTTTGACTTTGACGCCGCTGCCGCCGACATCCTGGGATAGCTGGATATATTTTTTGGCAGCTTCTATGTTTTCCCTGAGTTTGTTCTGGTCAACGTGATGGAAATCGAAATTTGTTCCCAGCCCCACGAGGGTGACGGGGCTGTCATCGAAGTGTTTTTTTACTTCCTGTCGTTGCTGGGCGTTGAGATTTGATTCCACTCCATGCGCGTGTTGGGTACGCAGTTCCACACCCAAAACATTTGTTTTTTGGCAGTTGGCAATCAGGGTGGGCAAGTCCCAATCTTTGGCCCACAAGAAAGTTACCAAACCGAAACGCATCTTTGAGCCGGGCCGGGTGAGGCTCCAGTTTGAGAGACTCTGGCAGGAGGTCAAGCCGGCTGCGGCGAACATGCCGGCGGCTTGAGAAGTGTTAACCAGAAACCGGCGTCGAGATATTTTATTATTCAGGTCGAACATGGGAATTGCTCCTGTAAAATGATTAAGTGCGGAGTTTATAGTTTTTTTGTAACCGTTCACGCTTTTTACAGATGGCTTTCTTTCGCCCTTTCAGGGCTTTAAAGTGGTTGTCGCAATCTATCCGGGGGCTTACGCCTCCCGGCTATGCGCTCTTACGGCCCTTCGGGCCTGATAAGAAAAAGAACCTGTGAACGGTTACGTTTTATTTTATTCCTACTGATATTTTTAATGATGATTTCCGAAAGAGGATTTTATGCGAGCCAGTTTTCGAGGTTTTCGCGGACAAACACATCGTCGGTTAAATGAGGGTAATTCTCAATGATTTTGTCGATGGTATCAGCCTGGTTGGGCGACAACATTTCGGCAGAGTCGAGAGCTTGGACATTTTGCATTAGACCTTGTCTTTTGAGAACATGGGAGATGCCGGGAATACATCCGGTAAAATGATGGTCCGCGTCAAAAATCGCTTTGTTGGCCAGGGTCAATTCGCCGGCCAGACTCAAGGTGTTCTGGGTTAAAGGTGTACGATTTTGTTTAATTTTCCTGGTTAACTCGAGGTACTCAACCGCTTTGCTGGTCCAGCAGGCCCACTGTCCTAATAACCCACCTTTAAAATCCAATGTTACTTCCTTGCCGTTTACTTTGAATTTATATTTGGTCAGCAAATCCAGGATAATGTTATCATCGTTGCCGGTATAAAGGGCAATCTCATTTTCTCGGCCTGACTGGGCCACGGCCTCGAGAACATCCAGGGTGTGATAACGATTGAAGGGAGCTGCCTTGATGGCCCGCAGTTGAGGAATCTCCAGTAATTTTCGCCAAAATTCGCCCGGAAGTACCATTTTGCTGATGGTTTCCTGCAGATAAAAACCCATCACGTCGATAATTTTACCGACCTCACGAACATGGGTGATTAATTCATCTATGCTGCTGCCTCTCAAGGCGGTTAGAGAGACGAGGCCAATATCGTAGCCTAATTCACATGCCAGAGTTGCTTCCTGGACAGCCTGGTCGGTGCTACCTGCGATCCCGGCGACCATAATCGGTTTATCAAGATTATTCGAATTGCAAAAATTCCCGGCGGTTTCGGCAGCTAGTTCCAGTACCGGCTGATATAAACCGATTTTCGGCTCATGTATGGCAAACTGAGTGGTGTGCACTCCCACTGCCAGGCCGCCCGCACCGGCGGAGAGATAGTAGCGGGTCAGGGCTTTTTGGTGGCGTTCGTTGAGTTGATTATCTGACGTCAAAGCCAGCGGATGGGCTGGAATTACGCAACCTGACAATAACTTTGCGAATACATTTGAATCCAATACCGGTTACTCCTTTCAAAATTTACCAATGTTTGCTGAACCAGAACGTCGCGACATTTATATATTTACGACACCCCCTTCATTCGCTTATACTATTCTGCTAAATAAAATTCCTGCGTGTTAAAATTTCCCGTCCCGAACCTCGTATTTGGTTGGCTTATTCAGCAGCTCTTTGCCGGAAGAGACCCACTTGACAATCAGCGTGACCATTTCATCCAGTGACGTTTTGGGATAACCAAATTTTTTAAAACAAAAAGAGGCATCGGACAGCAGGGAAGTAGGCCCCTGATCGTTGATAAACTCAGGTTTTTTATTTAACATCCGTGCGATCTTTTCCGCCAGTTCCCGGACCATAATTTTTTCCGGTCCGGCAACATTAATAATCGCCGGCGGGCTGTCGGCAATGCTGATAGCGCGGGCGATGTAATCATTGGCGTCCCGCTGCCAGATCAGGTTAACCGTTCCGGTGGTTAGGTCTATCGGTTGGCCACGCATGATTTTCAGGGCAAGGTCAACAATGATCCCGTAGCGTGGCTCATTGGCATAATTTAATCGCACCAGCGCCATGGGAGTGTTGTTGCATTCTGAGAAATATTGAAACATACGCTCCCGCCCCAGACACGACTGGGCGTATTCACCGATCGGCGCCGGGGTGGTATCTTCTTTACACCCGTTGGTACTGTTGTCAGCAAAGGGATAAACGTTGCCGGTGGAAAAAACCACCATCCGGGAATGCCGATAGTGGCGAGCTGCCAAACCGGGAACAAACGTATTCATGGCCCAGGTTAGAGGTTGTTTACCCGTGGCGCCAAATTTCATACCTGCCAGAAAATAAACATTTTCCACTTCAGGCAGTTGGTGATAGGATGTTTCATCGAGCAGATCAATCGCGACGGTTTTTATGTCGGCCTTTTCCAGCCGATTTCTGACAGCAGGATCGCTAAAACGTGAAACCGCATAGACCGTTTTACGACTTGCTGCTTTTTTCAGCATCATCGCCAGGGTCGGCCCCATTTTGCCGCCGGCGCCCAAAACGACAATATCGCCCGGCAGCCCGGAAATCTCCGTAGAAACTTCTTCGCCGGGATCGCTGAGAACGTCTTCTAAATCTTCAAGGTTATTAATTGTATCGAGATCGCTCGAATATTCTTTTTCCATAATCCTGTTACCAGTTAGTTTTTACTGTTCCAAACTTATTTTAACTTGCCGATGTAATCAGAGCCTCTAAGACTTCGCGGATTACTTCGCAGCCTTCCAAGGCCGCGTCTTCGGTGATGCACAACGGCGGTGAAATTTTTACGGTTCCGCCGCCGAAACCCACCGGGGCGAACATCAATAAGCCCTTGAGGAAGCATTTGTGGATTACCTCCCAGGCCAACTCGTAATCAGGATCTTTGGTGCCCTTTTTCACCATCTGCAAACCGGCGACTAAACCTTTGCTGTGAGCGGCGCCGATAATATCAGGAAATTGTTCTTTTATTTCATTGAGCCGTTTTTGCAGGGCGGTGCCCACCTTGACAGCGTTTTCCACCAGGTTGTCACGTTCGATAACTTCGATATTCGCCAGCGCCGCTGCACAACAGATGGGATTGCCCGAGTGGGTGCTGGTCATCTCGTTGGGTCCGTAAATGTCTAAGACCTCGGCTCGACCGATGACTCCGCTGATGGGCAGCGAACTGCTCAAGCCCTTGCCCATGCAGAACAAGTCCGGCGTCACGCCGTACAATTGGAATCCCCAGAAGGTTCCGCATCGACCGAAACCCGATTGCACCTCGTCAAAACACAGTAATGCCTTATGCTCGTCGCACCAGCGGCGTAATTGCCGGGCATATTCCACCGGCATAAAATCAGGCCCCACGCCCTGGTAGGTTTCGGTGATTACCCCGGCTACATTGTTCGGGTTGACAGCTTGCTCGGCGAGAGACTTTGTGAAAAGCTCGAAGCTGGTATCCTCAACGCGAAAGCCGTCGGGGAAAGGCACCTGAATCATTTCGGGATCGAGGTTCTTGATCCAGCTTTTGCCGGCCGGCATGCCGCCTATCTGCTGGGCGCCCATGGTTCGGCCGTGAAATGCGTTGGTGAACGAAACTATTACGGACTTGTTGTCGCCGCCTGTTTTTCGGCCGCAGGTTCGCATCAGCTTGATCGCGCATTCTGTTCCTTCAGCTCCGGTGCTCAACAGAAACACCTTATCGAGCCCTGCCGGCGCCAGCGACACCAGCTTCTGCGTCAGCTTAATCCGCGGCTCGTTCGGGAAACAATAGGTGGTCAACAACGGCTTTTGCGATTGTTGGATTATGGCTTCGACGATTTCTTTTCGGCCATGGCCGGCGTTGGTAATGAGCACGCCCGACGAAAAGTCGAGCCACTTGTTACCGAAGGCGTCGTAAACATTGCAATCCTGGGCCCGGTCCCATATAATCGGTGGTTGCCCCCGCATGCTGCGTGCTTCGACCCGGCGTAGCTTCTCAATTTGAGCTATTGTTTGCTCGTTGGGTATTTTGCCCGATATCTTTCGGTATTTGGTTTCAATCGTTGATACTTCAACCGGTGTTAAAGGAAATTCTTTTGCCATTTTCTGCTTCTTTTTAGTATTTTGTAAAATTGACCTGTGCATTTTTGCCGTAATTGATTTCAACTTCTCTGCTGTTATTCAAAATCGAAAGCCGGCCCGCTTCCATAACCAGTTCATTGTAGGAGCTGTTTTTGGGAGTGGCCATGATACCTTCGCCGTCAAAGCGTTCCAGTAATTGCTGCCGGGTTTTTAAGCCTTGTGTTTCATTTTTGCCCGCTGATTCGGAAATCGCTTCGCAAATCCGCTGAATGATAAACTCGATTGACCGATATCCGTAACCGACAGGCGCCAGTCCTTCACCGCCCTGGGGCACATACTGGAAATAATCGGGATTGGGCTGGGCGGCAATACTGTCGCCGGGCTCGGTGCCTTTGTTGACATAAGCATGTTCCACGCCGCGAAATTGGTCGTTGTGAACAATCATGGTACCGACATCATCGCCCTGGCAGTGCATTCTCAGGCCCTGATAATTTCCACCCGGCCCTTCGTCGGGGTAGCCCAGCGCATTCTGCACGTTTAAACACGCTCCGTTTTCCCAGATTATCCTGCCGTCGGTCCAGATGTACCCTTCACGCCCGTTGGGGTATTTTTCTTTGATGCCATAAACGGAAACGGCTTTGGGTTTCAGGCCTGTGATAAAGTGCACCAGATCAACGTAATGACAGGCGATATAAGTGAACATATCGGAGTTTTCGCAGGTGCACCAGTTCTGGAAATTCGAATGCCGATAGTACCAGCACTCATGCAGAGCTGCCTGGCCCAGTTTAAACTCGCCGAATCGTCCGTTGCGATACTGTTTCCGCGCCATCAGGCTGCGATAGTCGAAACGTTTGTGATATTCGATCCCGACGACCAGGCCTTTTTCGTAGGCGAGATTTTCGATTTCCACCGCCTGGTTATATTGCAGCACCAACGGCTTGACGCACAAAATATGCTGATCGTGTTCCAGGGCGGTCTTTAGCACTTCATAGTGCAACTGGTCCGGCACTGCGACTGCGACGATGTTATGTTTGGGCATCTGGGCGATTGCCTGTCGGTAAATATCGGGAAATTTCTTTTCCGGGTCGGTATCCAGGCTGGGCCGGGCGTTGAAACTTTGTCCCGGAAACGCCCGCTGTAACGTTGCGTCTTGAGCCAGTCTTTGCAGCGGGCCGCTATCCAGTGCACAAATACTGATCGTGCCTACCATGCCCAGTCGCTGAAGCTGATATAACGACGGCAGGATTTGCACCTGGGTTATCATGCCCCCGCCAACAATGCATATATCAGGTTTTTCTGTTTTGCTGATCACAAAATTAATCCTTATAAACTTATGACATCAGGTTCAAGTAAATTTTTACGACCACACGTAGCGCCATCAGCAGCACCACCAATAATCCCGCAAAACCAAAGATGTTAACCAGTACGGAATTTTTATAATTGCCCATGACGGCTTTATTGTTGGCCAGGTAGAGTATCGCCACCGCCATGAGCGGATTAGCCAACACGGTTAAGGCCTGGCCGAAGATGATTAGGTTAATGGGTTTTTGGCCGGTTTTCAAGGCGAGCATGGCGACAACCATGCCGATAATCAGCACGATGATAGTAAAACCACGTGACCATCGGCTGCTCAGTCCGGCCGGTTTGCCCAGTCCGTCAGCCAATATACTGCCCCCGATCATGGCGTTAATCAGAAACGGATTCATCGATACCGCCAGCAGTCCTATGCAGAAAAATATAAAAGCGACATTACCGAGCAGGGGTTCGAGCGATTTGGCCAGTACGCCGATATCGGTGGCGGGCTTGCCGGGTACCATCGTGGCGGTGGTAATCATAATAACAGCGCTGATGCCGGTCAGTATGCTGATGCCGAAAAGAGAATCTCCGATCCCGCGTTTGTAGTCCTTGATTCCCCAGCCTTTTTCCCGCACCAGGTTGCCCTGGTAAAAAGCTCCGGCAACGGAAAAAGTTGTTCCAATCAGGGACGCGAACAAAATCATCGGATCTATGATTTGACCGTCGATTTTTTTGGGGACGCCCAAAGTAACGCCTTCGGGGATTGAAGGCACCAGGCCTTTTATGATACCCCAAAAGTCGGGTTTGGTGATTACCAGGTTGACCACAAAACAGACTACTATCACGCCCACCGTGATTTTCATCAGCCGTTCCAGGAACTTATAAATCGTTTTGGCGGTGAGTAGAAACAAGATTATTATTGAGTTAAGCACTACCAGTACCAGCCAGGATGGTATTGAAGGAAGCAGGGCGCCCGCCGCAGCAGTGAAAGCGATATTGTTGCTGAACTGAAAAGTTGCGCAGGTCAGACATAGATTTATGCCGATAATAGCTGCGATAGGTCTGCCTGCTTGTTGGGCCAGCAGGGTGCAGGGGGTTGCGCCGCCTGCCACCGCGATTCGAGCCGACATGCTGACATAGGTAAACATCAATATGCCGGTTACGACCAGCAGCCACAACATCTGGTAGCCGTGATCGGCGCCCACGTTCGAGCTGATCAACAGACTTCCCGGGCCCAATACCACGCAGGCGGTAATCAGAGCCGGGCCGAGCGATCGCCACCAGGGCACTCCTTTTTCCGGAACCGAATCTGCCAATGATTGGGACATGATAGTATTCCTTTCCTGAATATTCACGGTTACTGCTGTGTTTAAGAAACCTCAGATTATCATTTTTATAACGTACCTAAGCCAGAAAACAAACGAAATAACTGGTAAAAATATGCTTACTTAAAAAAAAGTTTCACTTTAAGTCTCATTATGCTATAATAGAATAAGTTGTGTTTTTGGCCTGCATTAGCGATATAGCTAAAGGATTAGGAGATTAGGAATGAAAATGGGTATGACTTTAAGATGCCGTTTGGCGTGGGTTATGATTAGTGTGTTTTTCTTGTTGCCCGGCGCTATTATTTGGGGGAATTTGCCACCGGATTCGAACCTTATTCTTCACTACCAGTTTGAGGGAAATGTCCTGGACAGTTCTACTAATGGCAACAATGGTACGCCGTACGGCAGTCCGAGCTTCGAAACGGGCGTTTTGGGACAAGCACTGGTTCTGGACGGTGATAATGACTGGATTGATATAGACGACAATGTCCTGTCAGATTTTCATGATCGAACTATCTGCCTCTGGGCTAAGAAGAATGTAGAGCACACCGGTTATCTCTTCGCAACCGCAGCTTCGGCATACCGGGTATATATTAAAAATCAAATTGATGGGGATTTGTATGGGGCGGTTTCTGATTATCTGAATCTGGGGCCGGTTTCGGTTAATGTGGGACAATGGTACCATATTGCTTTAGTAATACGGGACACCATGGACGGAAACTGTACGGGAGAGCTGTATTTGAATGGACAATTGGCTGAGCCCTCGGTTTCCCTGCTTCCCCGGCAGAGCGGACCGTTGGTTAACGCCAATATTGGCAGTTATGGTGAAGGCACACAGGAGTTTGGCTCTGCGACAATAGACGATTTTCGTATCTATGACTACGCCCTGGAAGATTTTGAGGTTTTTGGGATTTACGCTAATGGCCAGCAAAACTCATTTGATATTTCCGCCACCAGTGAAATATGGATACGCGAAAGTCATCCAACGGACACCTGGGAGAATGACGGCATTTCAGTCTGGTCCAGCGCCTCGCCGGATGGAGCAAGGCGCTATGGTCTGGTGGAGTTTGATCTTAGTGGTTTATCCGGCAGCACCGCTGTCGGAGCAACCCTGCAATTATATTCCGCTATCCATGGATGGTCTGACTACGACAAACCAATCAAACAGACCGCCGCGGTTATTGACTGTTCCAGTGGTACTGGTTTGAGTTCTTTGAACTGGAATTCCTACTTTTCGGAAAAAGACACCGGCAAAACGGCTTTGGAATCTTTGGGTGCGTATGATCTGCCCCCTGCCAGTAGCGATCCGGCACAGCAGAATGCTTATATGGACAGCGCTGCTAGCGCAACTGATCTGGAGTTAATTCAAGCGGCGATTGACGGTGACGATAAGTTTTGCCTGGTTTTCATCGCTGATGAGGACAGTACGGATTACGGCCAGACCTGGGGTGATGCAGTAGCGGTCGGGCTTGCTGCCAATCTGAATATTGAAGTGAGTACCAATCAAGCATATTCTCCCACACCTTATAACGGCGCGATTGATATTACTCCTGACGTGACTTTAACCTGGCAGCCAGGTTTGGGCGCGACTTCCCACAACATTTACTTTGGCACCGATCCTAACCAGGTCAATCAAGCCACTGATCCTAACACCATACCCGGCCGGGGCAATCAGCTCCTTGGTAATGAAACCTATAAACCTGCCTCAACGCTTGATTATGACACTACCTATTACTGGCGGATCGATGAAGCGAATTCTTTCTATACAGTGAAGGGGGCAATCTGGCGTTTTACAACTCAAACCGGCCAGGCCCGTAATCCAGTTCCTTCCGACCTGGAAACAAATGTGGAAACGAATATAATTTTGTCGTGGACGGCAGGGCTCGCAGCCACGGAGCAAAATATTTATTTCGGTACCGATTACAACGAGGTGTTAAATGCTACGGATCCAAATGCGGAACCTGTGGGCAGGGGCACTGTGCCGCTGGAAACGGAAAATTATTTACCTGATGAGAGCCCGCTGGAATATGGCACTACCTACTATTGGCGTATTGATGGGATCAACGGGGCCCAGAAGTGGCAAGGCGATGTCTGGAGATTCAGTACTAACGCCTGCCCGGTTGCTGATCTGACCGGTGACTGTAAAGTTGACTCGGCCGATTGGAACGAATTTGCGTTTCAATGGCTGGAAGATACCAGTTCCTGGAACTGGAGTTCCTGGTGCGCTGACCAGGATGGCGATGATGACGTAGATACGGTCGATTTATCCATATTTTCCAGCGAATGGTTGAAAGAAGGAGACCCTTCTGTAGGCGTTCAGATAATCAAACCCTGGAGAAGAATAGTCCTGGATCCTGATTACCGCGGGGCGTGGTTTGTGGCAGGAGATGTTGACGGTGATGGCGAGGTTGAAATCGTAACTGCTCAGGGCAACACTTCTGATAGTAGCCATTATGTAAATGCCGTGGGAGTTAAAAATCTTGACGGTACTACATTGTGGAACTGGGGAACACCGAATAGTTCGTATAATTATATTGGTTATGACATAGCCTGTCAGATTTACGACTGGGATAACGATGGAGACAACGAAGTTGTTATTCTAACTTCAGAGGGTGGTCAACGTTATATGGTAGAGCTTAACGGTGCAACCGGCGTAGAGAACCGGCGCTTCCCGATTCCTCCCGACTCGACGGACTGTATTACCTTCTGCAATCTCTCCGGGCCTGCTTACGGCCATCCTAAGGATATAATCGTAAAGACCCGCTACACCCAGATTTGGGCTTATGATTATAATGGTAATTATTTATGGGATGTTACTAATCCCGGCGGCTATAATACTTGTCATCAAACCCGTCCTTTTGATCTTAACAACGATGGAATTGATGAGCTGTCTCTTGGATGCACCATGGCCGATAAAGATGGAAATATACTCTGGATAACGAAAAAAGATGGCATTACCATTGGAAGCCATGTTGACTGTGTCAGACTCTTCAAACCTGCCTCGACCTTAAACGATGTTCGCCTCGCATTAACTTATTGCGGCGGCAATCGTATTGCTATGACCGATGGTAACGGAAGTATTCTTTGGGATTTGACAGGCGAACACTTTGAGTCTATCGACGTGGGTAAAATCAGGGCAGATATACCCGGCAATCAGATCGCGGTTGACGTGCCTTATGCTGCTTGTGGATTTGACCCGGTCTATGTGATAGATGAAAATGGCAATAAGGTTTCAACCTCCTATCATCTTGAAAGCCGGTTCCATCGTCTTGCTGACTGGAATGGTGACGGCTTGCAGGATGTAATAGTTGCGGAAGATCAGGCTGCCTATGACGGCTTTGGAAATCAGATAGCATTTTTTGAGATGCCTGTTCCTGATGGTGTTTATGTGCCTTCACAGGGTTGTGGCGAATCGAGAATATGCTACGTCGGCGACATGACTGGTGATGGTGTTACTGATGTTGTTTATACTACTATTCCCGGGACGGTAGTTTATATCTACAGAAACGCCCTGGGGCAGAAACCAGCCGGAGATGTCCGATTAGGCACAGAGATTAATTTCAGCTTTTACTAATATCCAGCATAAGGAAAATGGGACCAGAACCTCGATATTGAGGATTTCTCAAGTTATGATAAGGATAGCGCTATCACTATATTACTATCACTGTAGATGAGGAAAAAGAAGGTAAAATGGTGAGATGTGATATCCTAAAAGATGCAGATGGGTAAAAATATGGCTTATGTAACGCTATTTACTTGTGCTGTCACGAATTACTAAAGAGGGCGATAAGTGCACGTGTTCTATGGGAGATCGGTTTTCCAGATGACTTTTTAGAAGTTCAACGCTTTTCCTTCCAATGGCTTCTGTGGGTTGGTCCAGACTGGTTAGAGATGGAATAGCATACTCTGCTTGAGGAAGATTGTCAAAACC
This sequence comes from Sedimentisphaerales bacterium, assembly GCA_016934515.1. Taxonomy (GTDB): domain Bacteria; phylum Planctomycetota; class Phycisphaerae; order Sedimentisphaerales; family SM23-30; genus JAFGSR01. The sequence goes on along the minus strand of JAFGSR010000023.1, from coordinate 22,030 downwards.
CATTACCATAACATCGGCAGGCGCCTTGATATTGTGATCAGTGAACCATTTTATGGCCCCGATTGCAACAAGGTCATCGTAAGCAATTATCGCATCATATTTAATCTTTCTTTCATGCAGTAATCCAGCCGCACAATAGCCCCGATGCCAATATTGCTTTTCAGAACCAACATCAGCAATTATCGGTTTATGATATTTCCTGATAATGGTGTCATAAGATTGGCATCTTTCGATAGCATCGGAGTGCCAATTGGGACCGGTTATATAAGCAATTTTTTTACATCCCTGATCGGTTAAATGGTTAACGGCAAGTTGGATCCCTACCTGGTTATCAAGATGAATTGTTGAAACCAGGGGAATATGTGTTGATTGACTTGATGTGTTATAAAAACTACCGGCAATTACAGCGGTTATATTCTGGCGATTCAAATCGGGAAAAACCTGCAAAGCCATATCTTTGGTAGTACCGCAAAAAATCAATCCCTCAACTCTATTACGCATCCATGTCTCTTTGCACATATCAATGCCTGCCTCTGCAACGGTAAGCAAGGGGAAAAGGCTATGTTTGGGTAATTCTTCTAAAACGGCATGAGTGATACCGGCATAGATAGGATCGGTCATATCTGCGACGAAAACACCGATAAGCCCCGTGTGTTTTGCTCGTAAATTTCGGGCCATTTGATTAGGGATATAGCCTAACTGATTGGCGATTTTTTTAATTTTATTTGCCGTACGTGGCGATATACGTGATCGATCACTCTGGCCGGAGAGTACTTTAGAAACAGTATTTACCGAGAAATTGGCCTTTTGAGCAATATCTTTAAGAGTTACTCTTTTTCGAAACATAATTGTAACCTTGGCTAAAATAAATACTTATAGAAATATTAAATAAAAATAAGTTTTTTTTTGACAAATATATGTAAATCGCTTAAACTGCATTAACGATAATCTAACGGGTTCTAGCGCACTTTTATATTCTGGAGTATGCACTTATGACTAATATACATCCAAACACCGATAATGAAACGGAAAAATTGGCTCTTGAGGGGGGCGAGCCTGTAAGACAAAAGGCTTTACCTTTGGAGTTCCCTGGCGGCCATTTTATCGGACCAGGGGAAATTGCTGCCATAACCAAGGTTTTAAAAAGAAAAAGTCCTTTTCGATATTACGGTTTTGAAGAAACCCACGAAACGGATTTGTTTGAGAAGGAATATGCACAGTTTTGCCGGCGAAAATTCGCATTAGGAGTAAGCAGCGGAACCGCGGCACTATCGATTAGCCTGGCAGCGATGGGTGTTGGACCGGGTCAAGAAGTATTGGTGCCGGGGTATTTTTGGGTCAGTACTGTGGGAGCAATAGTGCGGGCGGGGGCAATTCCTGTGTTGGTTGATATTGATGATACATTTTGTATGGATCCGGTGGACTTAAGGAAAAAGATAACCAGTAAAAGTGCGGTTATCCTGGTTGTTCATATGAGCGGAGCCCCGGGACGACTGGATGAAATATGTCAGATAGCAAAAGAAAACAATATTAAAGTGCTGGCAGATTGTGCCCAGGCGAACGGATCATCCTTTAAAGGCAGAGCCATCGGCAGTTTTGGCGACATGGCTATTTTCAGTTTTCAGTTAAACAAAAACATGACCACGGGTGAAGGCGGTATGATTGTTTGTGACGATAAACATCTCTACAAAAGAGCCTTTGCCTGCCATGATATGGGTTACGCGCGTGATGATGCCGGGCGGTTGGATACCAGCGACCAACAGTATCAATTATGGGGTCAGGGTTGCAGGATGAACGAAATATCTGCTGCTTTGGGGCGTATCCAATTGCTCAAATTACCGCAAATCGTCAAAAATATGAATACTGCAAAATATAAAATCAGAAATAATTTGAACGATATTGAGGGAATTAGCTTTCGTCATATAATCGATCCTGAAGGAGATAGTGGGCCATTTCTTATAACCATTTTTAATAAAAGTGAAGTTTGTCAACAGTTCAATAAAGCCTTGCGTGCAGAAGGCGTTGTGCCGCCCGAGGTTGGTCTCAGCAATATTCCCATGACCGAGTGGGGGCTGCACATTTATTATAACAATAAATCGCTGACAAATAAAACCAGCGTTAGCGATGATGGGTATCCGTGGAGTCATCCGGCAAATATAGACAGTAACTACAATTATAGTAAAGGTGAACTGCCGCAAATGGATGATCTGGTGTCTCGTAGTTCCATAATGTCTATCCCTTCTGTTTTGACGGAAGAGGATATAAGTGATATTATCAGGGCTTACCGCAAGGTTGCGTCACATATATTTGTAAAAGAGAAGATAACAAAGATTTTGTCAGTTCCGAGCACAAAGACGCATCCACCTCTCAGTATAACGGATCGGAAATCTGCCAGAGGTTTAAATGTTTCTAAATAAATTATCAATGTTGAGCCATTCGGAGTTGAAGCAGATTGATGCCGCTTCCCTGAGCATTCTTTCAAACGTTGGAGTTCAAATTAACAGTGACTCCGTGTTGGAAATTTTAGCTGAAGCAGGAGCAAAGGTGGATAAGGGGGAAAAAACGGTTCGTTTCACAGAGGACATGACTCGTAGTGCTTTATCTACCGTACCGCCTGAAATTAAACTTTATAGTAGGGACCTACAAAGCTTTATCGTTTTAGGGAAAGGTAGAATGGCGGCGGCAAGCGGTCATAATGCCACATTTGTTGTGGATAGTAACAATGGTCAACGGCGTAACGTAACTAAAGACGATATCGCTGATTTTGCTAAAATAGCTGATGGGTTAGAAGATATTGATCTGGTAGGCATACAAGCGATGCCTCAGGATGTTAAGGAAGAAGCTACTTTATTGCACGCATATCAGGCGAGCGTGTTGAATAGCAGCAAGCATATATTTTTCTCGCCGGAATCAGTTGATGTAGTCAAAGCCATATTGCAAATGGCACGCCTGGCTTGCGGCAAAACCGACCTTTACGAGGCTTCCCCGGTAACCTGCCAACTTTCTCCCACGAGTCCTCTTATGTGGGAACCCGGGGCTGTTGATGGAGTAATTGAGTGTGCCAGGGCAGGTGTTCCATTGTGTATCTTGCCCCAACCTTTTAGCGGGGTTACAGCTCCAGTTACCATTGCTGGATTGTTAGCTCAACACAATGCCGAGTTACTTAGCGGAATTATCATTGCGCAATTAGTTCGCCCTGGTACACCTGTGATCTGGGGAAGTGCATGGACTACTTTTGACATGAAAAAAGCCAACGTATTGATTTGTTCACCGGAAGCTGCTGCTTTGAGAGTGGCGGGGGCCCAACTTGCCGCTTTCTATAAAATACCTTCTCATACTATTGGGCCTGATGCCGACACTCACGCATATGATCAGCAATTGGGTTGGGAAAAAATGCTTTCCACCATATCAGCACTGGGAGCGGGCATCGATCTATTAGTTAACGCGGGCATGTTTGGAACCGGTATGACCGTAAGTTTGGAACAGTTGGTAATTGATGCTGAAATCATTTCTATTTGCCGAAGATTTATTGAGGGAATAACAGTAAATGATAATACCTTAGCGGTTGATGTTGTGCAGGAAATTGGGCCCAGAGGCAACTTTATGGAAAATCCGCATACCCTGAATCAACTTCGTGCCGGAGCGTTGTGGGAAGAGAATATTTCCAACCGATTTGGGTTCGATGCCTGGCAGGCCCATGGCTCTTCTGACATTATGGCAAAGGCCGCTGATAGAGTTAAGGCAATTCTAGCTTCACACAAACCAAAATCACTGCCCCAGGATGTTCAGCAGGCTATTGGGAAAATAATCGAGGAATTTGAAGCAAAATACGAAGTTGTACTCTCGGAGTACTGAGATGAAACCAAGAATTGGGTTAGTCGTGAGCTATGCTCCACTTGAAGTGGGATATGAAAATGCTCCAGATATACTAAGTCTGGCCGGCAAGCAATTATCCAAACTTCCTGTTGAGATTGTCCCAGTTGAGTCAGCGGTTTATGATATTACTAGTGGTGTTAAAGCCTCAGAATTGTTTAGAACGTCTGACGTAGATGTAATATGCTGGATTGCTGCTACTTGGTCTTACGACCATGTGCCGGTAGATGTGATCAACAATGTTAATGTTCCTCTTGTGGCTTGGGGATTACCCGGCGTAGAAACCGGTTCTTTGTGCAGCTCGCAACAATTGATATCCGTTCTCACGGAATTAAATCATCCGCGCAAATTTGTTTTCGGCGAGCTGACCAACGATCAGGCCCAGAAAGATTTACTGGAATTTTCCCAGGCAGGTTCAGTTACTAATCGTTTAAAAAAGACAAGATTGGGCATGCTTGGCCATCGAACGATTGGTATGACAGAAGTCGCTTTCCACGAGTATGATGTTAAAAACATATTTGGTCCTATTGTAGTTTATCTGAGCATCGATGAATTGTTGAGAAGACGTGAAAAAGCAGACGAGAAACTTGCTAAACAGGCCTGGGACAAACTAAAATCCAGATCCGGTAAATGTAAAGTAGCTGATGAGGATGGGATTCGTTCAATGAAGTGCTTTCTCGCTTTGCAGCAGTGGGTAGCCGAGAACAACTTGGCCGGTGTTGCGGTTGGGTGTTATCCTGATCTTATGGGTGAAGTCTGCTTGGCCTGTGGTTTACTGGCAGAGGAAGATATAGTTACAGCTTGTGAAGGTGATATGAATTCCTTGATTTTAAGTTATTTTATGCACCATATCGGTTCATCACCATTACATAATACCGACTTACTTGACGTTGACAACACCAACGATACTTGTGTTCTAAGCCATTGTGGAAATAGTGCCGTATCTTTGGCAGGCAATAAAGACGATATTACACTTGACTCCGTACGTTTGATGGGACAGGGGGCCGTGAGTTTATATCCGGGTCGTCCAGGTGAAGTAACCATGGCCAATCTTTGTGGCAAAAAGGATTCTTATCGTTTGACCTACGCTGTAGGTGAAGCAGTTGAGACAGAAATGGTATTTCCGGGTATTCCCGTTAAAGTTAAATTGCCCTGTTCCATCAAGGCTTTCCTGGAGCAAACAGCCGAAGTTGGCACCGGACACCATTGGATGATTGCCTATGGTAACCTGAGCAGGCAATTGGAATACGTCTGTAAAATAATCAATATTAAATCCGTGGAAGTAAATTAATTAAATGTAGGCAGCTAGATTTAAGAGGTGATCGATGGCAGGAAAATACAGATTTACTTTTGGGCCGTGGAACATTCATAGTGGCGCTGATCCATTTGGTCCAACCGTTAGAGAAGAATTCAGTTATGACGAGAAACTGACTTTTTATAAGAAACTCGGTTTCGACGGTGTTCAGTTTCACGATGACGACGCCGTTCCGCAACTGGATCAGCATAGTGCCAAACAAATGACAGATAAAGCCCAGGCGGTAAAAAAGCAGCTTGACGATCATGGCTTGGCTGCGGAGTTTGTAGCACCTCGGTTGTGGGAAGATCCTCGAACTATTGACGGAGGCTACACCTCGAATGATCCAGAGTGTCGAAAGTATGCCATCGAGCGCAGTAAAAAAGCCATCGATATCGCAAATGTTCTCGATACCAATCTCATGGTGCTCTGGTTGGCGCGAGAAGGTACTTATATTCGTGAAGCCAAGGATTCGAAACAGGCAGTAGATTTCCTCGTAGAGGCTATCGATGCAATGCTGACGCACGATCCTGACATTCGCTTGGCGATTGAACCCAAGCCTAATGAGCCTATGGACCAGGCGTTTATTCCTACCACTGGGCATGCAGTAGGCTTGGCCTATCTCTGCAGCGATCCTGCGCGGGTGGGGATAAACATCGAAAGTGCTCATGCTATTCTTGCTGGGTTGGATCCCTCTGATGAAATGGGATATGCCTTGGCTCACAAAAAACTCTGGACGGTACACCTGAATGATCAGAATGGACTGAAATTTGACGAAGATAAGACCTTTGGTTCTGTTGATTTACGTCGGGCGTTCAATCAGGTTCGCATCCTGGAAAAATATGATTACGGCCAAAACGGTGAGTTTGTCGGCTTGGACATCAAAGCCATGCGCACCCAGAAAAAGGAAGTGTCTTCGAAACATCTTGCCAATAGCAGGGAAATTTTCTTTCATCTGCTTGATCTTGTTCGAAGTCTCGATGAAAACAAAGTAGAAGCGTTAATTAACCAGCGCGACTATGAAGAATTAGATATGTTGATTATAAGTCATTTGATGGGTAAATAATTTCAGCATGAATCGTTGAGGAACGCAGGTTTTGCTGTAAGTAAAAACAAAAGTATATTAAAAAAGGGCAGTTAATGAGATAATGAAAATATGGAGGATGACTCATATGGTAAACAATTTTATTTTGAGATTTTAACTGTAGGAGTTCTTAAGAAAGGTAAGGAGAAAACAATCAAAGAATGGAAAAATTGAAATCAAATGTGTAATTGCACTTATGGTAAAGTGCAGGGAAGAGAAAATTTAATCTTGTAAATTAAGGAGTGATGTTATGAAGAAAAGAAGAAGTCTATTTTTGTTCTTAGCTGTTGCTATGACAGCTACCTTGGTTGGTCAGGCCTGGGCTCAGACCGAAGTCATAACTAATGATGACATGTGGTTGCGCCAGGTTGGAGGCGTTTATCCAGATGACGGCATTTCTATATGGTCATCGGGCAGAGAAAGTAACATCCGCGTCGGCTACTTTGGATTCGACCTGAGTGCCGTAAGCGGTGCCATTGGAAGTGTGACTTTAGAAGTGTGGGAAGACCCGGCTCTTGGTTCCGGTGCCAATTATCCGTGCAAAACGATTGCCTATCTCGTTAGCGCTAAGCCCACCAGTTGGTCCAATTGGCAAACGCTCAAGGCCTCGGGCACGCAACTGGATACTCTGGGCGCTTTCGACGTAGATGCTGTTGGTACAGGCAATCCCAAGAGAAAGGCTAGTACTACCGGTAGTTCTACCGATATCGCGGATGTTCAGGCGGCAATTGGTGGCACTCTTCACATGGTTATTGAATGTGTCGAAGACGGAACCGCTTATAGCATGGATCTTGCCGACCTCGAATACTCTGGCGGCCCTGGTGCCAAACTGATTCTCGGCGTCGTGGGTGGTGGCGGCCCCGTCACAAACCTGAGTCCTGCGAATGGGGCATCTGAAGTTTCCCGGGACGCGGTTTTAGACTGGGATGTTAATCTGCTTGCTTATAATGAATCACCCGATTACACCGTTTATATTGACACTGATCCCGAGCCCAATGTCGGTGGAACCATGGTTAATATAACCGACGAAACCATTACCAGTTACGATCCGGATCTTGCGTTTGGCACTACCTATTGGTGGATGGTGAATGTGACGGATCCCAACGGTGACGGTAACGGCAACCCAAAAACCTATACTGGCGATATCTGGTCATTCTCAACTGAAAAGTCCGGAGTTAGTCTACCAACTTCCAGCGAAGTCTGGATTCGGGAAACCGCTCCAACTACCACCTATGAAAATGATGCCATTTTCGTCATGAATACTGTTGCAGGAGACCGGCGTTATGGTCTCATTGGGTTCGATGTGAGCGGCCTTGCCGGCCAGACTGTATATGATGCCACCCTGTGGCTGTATTCCTCTACTTCCCTAAATGGTGGCAGAGGTGCGATGAAACAGGATGCTTATGTTATCAGCTCTACCGATACTGCTTTGGCTGATCTGAACTGGAACACCTACATGTCGGAAAAGGATCCCAATAAGGTTGCCCTGGGAGGTCTGGGTGTCTATGATTTGCCTGATTTTGATTCCGACACTTCTCAGCATAATACTTTCATGGAAAGCCAGGCCACCCTTGCTGACCGGGCCCTGATTCAGGCGGCCGTCGATGGTAACGGTCTGTTATACATCGTTCTTATTGCCCAGGAAGACGTTAATCCCTTCCAAAGGTATTGGGGTGATGGCGTTTATGGGCTTCAACCGATTCTTAACATCCAAACGGGCGCGGCCTTAAATCCCACACCCCCGGATGAAGCGCCTGAGGTTGACCCCAACGTTGTTATGAGCTGGGAAATTGATCCGGACTTTTACAGCCAAAGCGGAGATCCTACGTTCACGCTGTATATCGACGATGATCCCGACTTGAGTGATGCTACCCCGATCGACAATGGGACCAGCACCAGTTACGACCCATCTCCGGATCTGGATTACGAGACTGACTACTGGTGGAGAGTTGATGTAACGGATTCCAACTTCGGTTCACCAATAACCTATCCAGGATTCCCCTGGTCATTTACCACCATGGACTTCTTTGAGAAGCCCGTTCTGGTCAGTCCACTACCCACCGACGATCCTAATGTTGACGATGTCGTCCTGGAGTGGTCACATACCAATACCGGCAGTGTGGACTTCAGGGTCAGTTATCGTATAGCTGGCATCGGTGATCCGTTTACGGAATTGACCACCACCAGTGCGACCAGTTATGACCTCAGCGCCAATGTTGAGTTGGAATGGGGTGTAGAATATGAGTGGCGTGTCGATGTTGTCGTTGCCAGCGTCGTTGAACGTGAAGGTGATCTCTGGCGGTTCACTACCCATACCCTGCAGTGTATTAATCCGGTCTTTGATGTAACTGGTCCGGATGGAGTTCCGGATTGCACTGTCAATCTATTGGACTTTGCCGAGTTCGCTTTGGAATGGCTCAAGTGTGGTATCGACCGTAATGTGGGCGACTGCATCTGGCCCCGACCGGGACCCGAAGGCATTGAATCCAGCGAAGAAGCCTGGATATCGGAATACCTCGATGGTAAAAACTTCTCAGGAGAAACAGAAACATCCTTTTCTGTAGCATCCGCTGCTGCGTGGCCAGGACTACCCGAGCACGGGCCTCGCTATGGCCTGATCGAATTTGACCTGAGTGACTATGCGGGTCAGACTCTCACCGAGGCAACTTTGTACCTGTTCAGCCCAACGGACACCGGCTCGCCCACCACTAAACCCTTAAAGCAGGCTGCTTACAAAGTGGTTGTTCCCGGTGGCGGCTCCGTAGCGGATCCCAACTATTATGATTATCTGGCCAACATGGATCCGGGTAAGGTCGCTTTTGAAACTCTGGGTAGCTATGATATTGGCATCCCCGTCGATGAAACTAATCTGCAGGACAAATATGTTGCCAGTGTGGCTTCTGCCGCGGACCTGGCTATGCTGCAGGCCATCGTTGATGGTGACGGTAAGCTGCAAATGGTCTTAATTGCTATCGAGGATACCGAGGATTATCGCCAGGACTGGGGTTCTGTTTCTAAGCCCCTTTTAAACCTGCAACCAACACCATAGCGGCTGGACTATAGTGTAGTAGGGTAATTTTGAGTTTGTCGTTCATCCCGCGATGCCTGAAAGGGCATCGCGGGGTGAATAAGTTTATTTTTTCAAGGAATTATTCTTGGAAAAAAAGTGAAAGTGTGTGCGAGATGCGATCTTGGAGGCTTTGGTGTGTTACCAAAGCGAATTGAAAAATGGTTTTTTTGTAAGGAGTTGAAAATGGGTAAAATGAAGTTTCTTAAATTAGCTTGTGTTTTGCTTCTAGTTTGCATTTACAGCCCCGCGTTTGGCTGGGTAGCTTTCAACAATGCAGATGGTGATAACGATTGGAACAATGCCAACAACTGGGAAGACGATGGTGGAAATCCAACAGGTGCAGTTCCCCCATCAAACGAAGTTATTTTGATGTACCATGGCTTAGGTAACGGCCCGATCATTGACGGAGCCATAGTTAAAGACGCTGGAGGAGTAGTTGGTATGGGTGAGTACGGCCAAGCCGGCGAAATGGAAATTACCTCTACCGGTTCTTTCGAAACAGCAGAAGTATTTTACCTTGGAGATGATACTAACTGTTATGGAAGAGTTACCGTCAATGGTGGATCCTTTGATCCATATTGGGTAAGGATGGGCAATTATGCCGGTTCATCTGGTGATCTCATCATGAATGGCGGTACTTGCACAGTCGACGACATATTAGATGTTGGGTACTATGGCAGCGGATATATTCAGATGAATGCTGGCGCTGCCATAACTGCCGGCCAGCTTCGTTTGCAATCAGACGCCCCTGGAACTTCAGTTGTAGATCTGTTGTCAGGTACTATTGATGTTACTAGCTTCTTTGGAATTCTGGCAGACTACCGGGCCAATACCGATACTTATATGAACATCGAAGCAGGCGTACTGACCATTGCCGGTGATGTGATTGGCGATGGCACGGAAACCGGTGCAGCTAGCAGGTCTGCGATTAAGTATCTGGTTGACAACGATTACATCATCGGTTACGGCGGTGCTGGTACGGTGATGTATGACTTTAACGTGACTAATGCCGGTTTGACTACGGTCTGGGCCGTCCCTGAACCTGCAACTATGGCTCTGTTGGGTCTGGGTGGTTTTGCCCTGCTACGTCGGAAACGCTTATGAAGATTAGACATCTTTGATGATGTAACTTACATGTAACTTACATGCGGATATAACGCAAGAAACCGCGAAGCGGGACATCAGCAACCCCGCTTCGCATTAAAAACGTAATTTGCTGTTTTTTTAACCTACAGGTTTAAGGAATATTGTCATGCATAAACGAAAAGGATTTACGCTGATCGAATTATTGGTAGTTATATCCATCATTTCCGTTTTACTCACCATAATTGTGCCGGCGATGAACTCAGCACGCGACCAGGCCAAATCTGCTGTCTGTAGGACGGGATTGAAGCAATTATCATTCGGTTGGTTTATGTACGCCACCGAAAATGCAGATCGACTGGTAGGAGGATACGCCGGTATAAAAGGTAAAAATGGAAACTACCCTTCTGATTTATGGCATTCCTGGGTGGAATTTCCGCAAAATGAAAGCGGTATTTATACCGGTTACAATCTTACTACCGAATGGCAAGACGCTCCCTTGGAGGATAAGATAAGAGGCATTGAACAAGGCCTACTCTTTCCCTATACTGACGGTCTTAAGGCCTATCACTGCCCAGCGGACTGGAGACTTACTAATAGCGACACTATAGGGGTGCAGCCCTGTTGGCGCAGTTATGGCATTGGAGCAGGCATGAATATCCCCTCACCTTACGTTCATCATGTCAAGAAATTTTCTAATATTAAATCTCCTGAAAGTAAATACGTTTTCGTTGAGTACATGGATCCCAGGGGTTGGAATATGGGGCATTGGGATATATATGTACCCTCGCGAAATGAAGCCCAGTGGTGGAACACCATAGCCAGTTGGCACAGAAACTTCAGCAATTGGGGTTTTGCCGATGGACATGCGGAAACGCAAATGTGGAATGATGAACGCACCCTTGCCATCTGCGATGAATTGGATTATGACACTCAATATGGAATGAGGGAATGGGCCAGCTCTGATCCAGTCAACAATGACCTTATATGGATAGTGGATCGCAGGATGAACAATTGGTGATTAGACAACATATATCCAGCCTGAAGATCTACTTGACTTATCCGTGGACAAATGACTTTGCCCTGAAAAAGATTTACTCTTGATATCCGAATATATTGGGGGATAAAAGAACTTACCTTTGGGCACGCTTAGGTTTTGTTTGTTTTGGCGATCATTAAGTAAATGTGATGCTAATGCCCAAAACCACAAAGGAAATAAAGGGCTTTACCCTGGCTGAATTATTAGATCCCTTGGAAAATATGCGAATGAGGAAAATTTAATCCAGGTATATTAAGGACTGATGATATTATGGAGAAAAGGGTAAATCTGTTTTTGTTCTTAGCTGTCGTTTTGACTGCCACCCTGGTTTCTCATGCCTGGGCCCAAAACGAAGTTATAACTAACTTTGATGTCTGGATGTGGGAGGGTGAGACTGTTTTACGGGATAATGACGGTGTTTCCGTATGGGTTAATAGGGGCAACGAACGTCTCGGATACTTTGAATTCGATCTCACTGGCGTAACCGGTAATGCCGCGGCCGTAATTCTGTCCGTGTGGGAAGATACGGATCTTGGTTCCGGTGCCGGTTATCCAGCCAAAACTTCTGCCTGGCTGCTTAACGCCAGACCTACAGATTATGCCGATGCCTTGACCCTGGCTGCTGCGGGTACCGTTCTGGAAACTTTGGGTGCTTATGATGTTCCTGCTGCAATATCTGGATATCCCCAGCAAGACAGTGTGGCCAGTGCTAACGATCGCGCAGCCATTCAGTCTTTAATCGGCGCCGGCACTGCTCGCCTGCTTATTCGGTGTATTGATAACGGCAACCCCTATAGCACGGATATCGCCGATATTGAATGGTCCGGCGGCATTCCACCTCCTGCCAAGCTGACGCTTACCATTTCGGGCGGTGGCGGGCCTGTTCCGTACCTGAGTCCTTCGAATGGAGCTACGGATGTTTCTACAGACGCGCTTTTAGACTGGCAAGTTACTCTGTTAGCCTATAATGATCCACCTAATTACACCGTATATATCGATACTGATTCCGATCCCAACGATGGCACCATAGTTAGTATAAATGATCCAAATGTAACCGTTTACGACCCAAACCTTGCAATTAACACTACCTACTGGTGGCGGGTGGATGTGACGGACCCCAACAGCACTGGTAATCCGATTATTTATACCGGGGACACTTGGACTTTCACCACGCAATCGACTACCCAAATCAACGTGGAAACTGAAGGGTGGTTGCGTGAACAAACTGACTCTTTTTATGAAAATGACGGCCTGAATATCTATAACAGTCTGATTTCCTCCGGGGATCAACGACGCATCACCTTGCTGGAGTTCGATCTCAGTTCTCTGCCCCCGGGATCATATTCATCGGTTTCCCTGGATCTTTTTAGTATGGATGAGTGGTCCAGCGCGACTTTTCCGGTGGTCTCGGAAGCCTTCATTGTAGAAATGAACGGGAATCCTATCCAGAACCTGACCTGGACTAGTTACTTCAGTACCTACGATCCCAACATAGTTCCTTTGGATACACTTGGCGCTTATGACTATGGCACTATTATTAATGAGCCCAGTGCCTATGACACTTATGTGACCAGCACCGGCAGTTCAGCGGACCAGGCCAAGATTCTGGCGGAGAAAACCGGCGATAATAAGCTGACTATAGTCATAAAGGCGATGGAAACCGGATACGAAGTCCGGGCGGATTGGGAAGATGATGTTTATTTTGGCAATCGTGCCTTTTTGACTTTTACTCCATGGACCGAGAAAGCATATGACCCCACACCGAATAATGAAGCCGAAGATGTCACTCGTAATATTAGTTTAACCTGGCTGCCGGGGCTGGACGCGGTTTCCCACAATATCTACCTTGGCACCGATTTTAACCAGGTCAAGCAAGCCACCGATCCCTTCACCCTGCCCGGTCGAGGCAATCAGTTGCTCGGTAACGAGATTTATGCATCACCCACTCCTCTTGATTATGAAACAACTTATTACTGGCGAATAGATGAGGTAAGTGCCTCCGGTACCACCAAAGGGGAAATATGGAGTTTCACGACGATTTCCGGTAAGGCCAAAAATCCCGCTCCCGCAGATGGTGCTTATGTAGTAGTACCGAATTCGGTATTAAGCTGGTCCGCCGGCATCGATGCAGTTTCTCATCATATTTACTTTGGTTCAGACTATGATCAGGTAAATAATGCCGTTGACCCCAACGTCCCTCCCGGACGCGGTACGAAGCCGCTGGGCAATGAGAGCTATTTGCCTTCGGTTTCGGAGCCTAATACTATATATTATTGGCGGATTGATGAGATCAACCCCACAGATTCTGCCCGGGGTGATATCTGGAGTTTTCAGATCACCTCGAGCAATCCGAGTACTTGCCAAGGCTTGCAGTCTGCAGGTTTTGGTATGATTGCTGATTATAACAGCGATTGTTATGTAGATATCTTCGATCTTTACTACCTGGTTAGTTCCTGGCTGAATCCCTTCGACACGTATAACTATGGCAGTTTAGCTGATGATTGGAACCGGTGTATCAATCCGGAAGATCCAAATTGTAAAATTCCCTGGCGACAGTATGTGCTTGCCTGCCTGAATACTCTGATAGAAAATGGAAAAGATGTTTATGGTCCTGTCCCTGCACCGATGCTGATGGCAATTATCAATGTCGATACGCTTACCTCACCTGAGGATCCTTTGAATGGTTTCTGCCCTGGTTTCTGTGAAAACAATCTTAGTAATCCTGTTTTCTACGACGCCTGTGTACGCACTGAAGGCCGGCCATGTCATGGACGACTCAGCCCGGCTGGCTCAAACGCCTGGCTCGATCAGCCTCTAATCAGATCAATGTATCTGTGCAGTGAAATGTCTGGAGATTCCAAATATGCCAATGCAGCGGATGATTATCTATCTTATTTTATGAACTATTGCAAAAAGGCCAACGGCCTGTTTTACTGGGGCTCGCACAGCTATTGGAATGCTTATTCGGAATCATACGGCGGTGACGGCATTCATGAAATTCTTAATATCCACCCCGATTGGAATACGATGTACGATCTTAATCCCGCCGCCGTTACTACTGAAATTGATATGATCTGGGACAGGCATATATGCGATAAAGCTACCGGGAAACATAATCGTCACGACAGTGGCTCATGCGGGGCCGATTTTGCCTTTTCCGGTGGATCCTTTGCCATGGCGTTTTCTTTTATGTATGCCGTCACCGGCCAACAACACTATCTCGATAAAGCCAAGCTCATTGCTGATTGGCACTGGCAATCTCGAAATCCCACAACCGGTTTACTACCAAACACATATGATCATCCATATTCATATACCAGCGAATCCGGTACATATTCTTCTCAGTTGCTGCGCTGCTATGAGTTCTCCGGTGATACGGTTTTCCGTAACCAGGCAATCTCGTATATCAAAGCTTATGAGCAATATGGTTGGGACGATGTGGCTCGAAACTATTACGGCATGCTGAAGGTAGATGGTACACCGGTAATAGATTCAGGGCAATTTGGTGGATATAACGTCAAATATTATCCCTCCGGTTATGTGGATCTCTGGCGCACAATTATGTTCACTTACGAATTTCCCCTCATCGCTGCGCAAACTTCACTTTATGCTTATGAAGTTTCTGATATTGGTGGCGGAGTTCATGATCCCGAACTCTTAGCCATCGCTTATCATTGGGCTGAGGTCATCGAAAAAAATCTGCCTCCTTACTTAGGCCGTAGATGGAAGGAAGAAGTCGAAGCATCCATGCCGGACGTATTGCTGACCAACGGCACCTATGCGGAAAACTACGGGCGGGCAATTTCCTTTTTCGTACACCTTTACCGTGCTACTCAGGATAACCACCATCTACAGATGGCAGAATATATTGCAACCGAAGCTATTCAAAAACTCTACACCAACGGCATCTTCAAGGGCCATCCCGCTAAACCCTATTACCAGTCCAATGATGGTGTCGGATTCCTATTATATGCCCTGCTGGAACTTGACGAACCAGATAATCCTAATCATGGTGATTTTTAAAATTAACCATGAATTGTTGTACTACCAATTATTGTTCCACATAAGTTGTTCATATATAAAGGCTTAGCAATAAATAAATCTGCTGACATGGATACCAATTCTTTCGACAAGATTTTTCCAGATGATGCCATCCCCAAACGCAAACGCGTTGAATACACATTGAAACATCAGCCCGTTGACCGCGTGGCTGTTTTGGAACAGCTAAGCTACAATTCTGGTGTAATTTCAATATACACCTGTAGAAAAATAAACGGTTTTAATTACACCATAGATGATATCTGCGCTGTTATTCGTAAAACTACCGATATCATTATGCCGCCAACTGCACCTCGAGGTACCGACCGCTATACTACCGAAGATGGCTTCGTAATGCAGAATGATAATTGGAATACCTGGCATGTGAGTCGTCCTTTCTCCGATGAACACGGCGCTCGTGATTGGCTGATGAAAAAAACTGAAAAAATTCGGGAACTTAAATTAGAACCTGACTGCCCCTGGCTTGCCGGGCAGGAAGATACTTTTAAGTGTCGTAAATTCGATGCCGATATTGTCCGGGAAAATTACCGGCAATATATGCTGGGTCTGCAACAGAAAATCGGTGACTCGGTAATACTTAATTTCAGTACTACTGGAATGTGTGCCGTGTTCGATGCTATGGGGCTGGAAATCTTTAGTTACTTTTATGCTGCTTACCCGGAAGTTATGCATGAATACCTGGAAGTTTCCGCCGAAAACGAGTTGCTTCGTATTCATGCGGTAGCTGACAAAGATTTGTCTCCGGTCATCCTGATCCCGGAAGATTTCTCCGAAAAAAGAGGGCCAATCTTTCCTCCTGCTTTCCTCCAGGCTTGCCTTTATCCTTATGTGAAAAAACTCACCGATGCCTGGCATGAGCATGATATTACAGCGCTCTTTCATAGTGATGGAAACTATCTGAAAGCTTTGCCCTCATTGATTGGCTGTGGAGTCGATGGCTTCTACTGTCTCGAACCCGCCGCGGGTATGGATGTAGTAAATTTGAAAAATTCCTATCCAGGCCAGGTCTGGGCCGGCGGGCTTGATGGTGTGGAATTAATGGAACATGGTACTCCCGATCAGGTCAGAAAGGAAGTTCATCGGCATATTCGTCAAACCAACGTTTTGCAAACCGGTGGTATGTTTTTAGCTACATCCAGCGAAATCAACCCTCCCGTAAAACCGGAAAACTTCAAAGCTATGGTGGACGCTGCCGGGGAAATACGCAATCCTGAATTAATTGTGTAAACTATTAACCTGTAATCGTATCGTTGAATTACTTAACTATTTTAATGAAAATATTTACTATGAAAATTCCAATCTGTATTAAAATCATTAGTGTGTTTATGGCTATGATTATTTCATCCTCTTGCCTGTCAGGTATTGCCCAAACTCCATTGATTTCCAATGTCAAGGATAGTGATATCCCCGTTGAAACTTTACCGCTCATCAAACCTTGGAAGGTAATTTCTCTTGATCCAACATATCGTGGCCAATGGATCGTTACGGGAGATGTTGATGGAGATGGAATCGCCGATATTGTTAGCGCTCGGAACGTTAATAAGGGTGACATACATTATACTTGCTCAGTCGTAGCCCATCGACTTGACGGAAGTATAATTTGGAAATGGGGAAATCCAGAAATCGGGCGCGCTTCATTACACCATGATGTTGCCTGCCAGATTTATGATTGGAACGGCGATGGTAAAAACGAAGTTATTGTTGCTGCCGATAAATACCTTATTGAAATTGATGGAACGACCGGAAAAGAAAAACACCGCTTTGCTATACCCCCGGAATCATCGGATTGTATCGTACTTTGCAACCTCTCCGGCAATAAATTCCCGTCAGATATTCTTGTAAAAACTCGCTATACTCAAATTTGGGCTTATAATTACAGTGGCAAACAACTTTGGACTGCTAAAAATCCTGGGGGTTGTAAAACCGCTCATCAACCTCGTCCTATTGACATCGACGGTGATGGTAAAGATGAAATTATGGCCGGGTATGCCTTACTCAATCCAGACGGATCTATGCAATGGCCCTTGGAAGACAATAAACATTATGGCGGGCATCTTGACTGTGCCAGAATATTTCAGAAAGATGCGGACCCATCTAAATTTAGTATGATTTTAACTTTCTGTGGCGGTAACCGTATTGCGAAAATCAATGGCCAAGGTAAAATGCTTTGGACGGTTACCGGCAGGCATTTCGAATCAGTGAATATAGGTAAGCTAAGGAAGGACTTACCAGGAAAACAAATTGTCGTTGATATTGATCATGAGCAATCAAAAGGAAAAGGCCCTTTATGGATACTTGACGAAAACGGCAAATTCCTGGCTGAAATCAATACACCTTCAAGCCGACATCATCTTTTGATTGACTGGTTTGGCCAAGGATTAGAATCAATCATTATTGGTCGTTCTCGCACCATGTATGACGGATATGGAAAACCTGTTGCAGTTTTTGCTGTCGATCAGCCTTCCGCAAATTATATCTGTTCAAAGGGAGATATGGACGGCGACGGTATTCGTGATGTCATTTTGTTTAGCAGTTCCACCGTGTATATTTACCAAAATAAAAATGGTAAGAAACCAGCGAATAAAATCCCTTTAGGCTGTGGTGTAAATTTCACTTTATACTAAAATAAATTTCTGTAAAGTATATGAAAACGTATAGATTGTTCTTATGGTTCACTTTACGTAAAGGATAGCTAACACATGGGTATTTTTAATGTTCATGAAATTTCAGTTGATAAGATTGACTTAGTAGTTATCGGAATATATTTAGCAGTCATTCTCGTCGCCGGTACCTACTTGACCAGATTGGCTTCGCGCGGCGTCGATTCCTACTTCCTGGGCGGTCGTCGCATCCCCTGGTGGCTCTTGGGTATCTCCGGTACTTCTTGTTATTTTGACGTTACAGGCGTCATGTGGACCATCGCCTTCTTTTACATTATGGGCCCGCGCTTCATGTGGATACAGTGGGAATGGGGGTTTGCTATTATGCTGGGCTTTTTTGCGACTTATATCGGCAAGTGGCTCCGCCGCAGTAAAGTCGTAACCGGGGCCGAATGGATGAATACACGCTTTGGCTGTGGACCAGCGGGTGAATTTGCTCGAACTGCTTCTGCTATACTGGCCATCATAATTTCTGTTGCTTTTATTGGTTTTGCAGAATATGGCGTCGGTCACTTTATTAACATGTTCATTCCTCCCGATAGTTCTTTTGGACAATTTCTTGCAAATACTCTGCCGGGTATTCCCGTAAATCACAAACTGGCAATCATTTTAATTACAATTACTGGAATTTATACCATAGCCGCTGGTATGTTCGGCGTAGTCCTGACTAATGTAATCCAATTTGCTATCATTTTGATTGGCTCTTTCATTCTCATCGGTAAAGCCGTTGCCATTTCCTCCTACGATGCTATCGCAAAAGAAGTACCACCCGAGTGGTTTGGCTTTGTTCCTATAAGAAACTGGGAATATATAAGTAATTGGGAAATTGGTGAACCTTACCAATTTTTTCTGTTAATGTGCTTCGCCTGGGTCGCCAAAGGACTCTTCCTGGCCTCCGGTGGACCACAGCAGCTTTACGATATGCAACGCTTCCTGTCAGCTCGAAGCCCTCGTGAAGCCAGTAAAGCCGGTATGTTATGGGGGATTTGCCTGACGCCGATGTTTATGGTTTCCGCTGCAGTCGGCGTCATTGGCATCATGAAGTGGGGAGGTAATCTTGAAAAGCCTGAATATCTATACCCCGTTGTTATCGGAACCATGTTGCCTATCGGTATTAAAGGTCTGGTCTTAGCTGGTTTGCTATCCGCCTTCATGTCCACTTTTTCTTCTACGATTAATGCCGGTGCTTCCTATCTTACGCAGGATATCTATCATAACCTTATAAGACCAAAGGCTTCCAACAAAGAACTGGTTCGGGCCAGCCGCTTATGCAGCGTAATCATTATTATCGCTGGGATCCTGGTTGGAATGCAAGCCGGAAACATAGATGCCATCTTCTTGTGGATTATGATGTTTCTTGGAACCGCCGTACTGATGCCCAACGTTCTGCGCTGGTACTGGTGGCGTTTTGAAGGAGTTGGCTATGCAGTTGGAACATTAACTGGTGTTGTTGCTTCAATAATTGCAGTAATATTTTTTGCCGATCAGCCTGTTTATAAAATTTTTCCGATATTGTTTGTGATTAGTTTTATACCATGCATTATTGTTTCCCTGCTCTCTAAACCTACTGAAATGAAAGTCCTTACTGATTTTTATAGCAGAATTCACCCCGCCGGTTTCTGGGGACCGGTTAAAAATGCTCTGCTGACCGAAAATCCAAAATTCAAAAAAGAACCGTTTGCCCTGGATTTTATCTCCGGAATCATCGCCGCTATTGGTTTCCATGCATTATACCTGGTTTCAACCTATATCTGTACCAAGCAGTGGAAACTGGTGATCTTATCCTTCGTCGTTATGGCTATTTGTTCCTTCTTATTGTATTTCACCTGGTACAAACACCTCCCTGACAAAGACGAAGATGTTGAACTAACTCCTGTAGCTGACGAGTTCTGATGAAATTAGCTGGCGAACTATGAAAGGTGTATTCCATGAAAATTCAAAAGTCAAAATATCCCTGGCAGAACAAAATTGTCAACCATGCCCAAATAGGCGGGATTGAAACCTCTGTTTTAGATAACGGATTGGGTCGAAATGTTCGTATCGCCTGGTTTAATACCGGTTCCGGCTTACGCTTCAAACTGGTAATTGACCGGGCCCTGGATATAGCCGATGCCTTTTACAATCAGCACAGTCTTGCCTGGATTAGCCATTCTGGAGTTTCAGCTCCTAGATCGGATGCCCATCGTTCTTTGGAATGGCTTACAACTTTTGCCGGCGGACTTTTGACTACCTGCGGCTTGACCCACATCGGAGGACCGGAGACCGATGAATTTGGCCATCGGGGCCTGCATGGCCGCATCAGTAATCTTCCGGCAACGATAGAATCAATCGTCCAGCCGGACCCTGTTGCAGGCAAATTGAATATGAGTCTGACCGCCTCCGTCAAGCAATCGAGTGTATTTGGTCCGAACCTGGAATTGAGAAGGACTATATCCGGCTATCTGGGGGAATCTACTATTAAAATCCACGATGAAGTTGCCAATCGGGGTAATTCCAAAGTGCCTCATATGATGTTGTACCACTGTAATTTTGGCTGGCCGCTGGTAGATGATGGATCGGAAATTATTTGGCAGGGACAATGGTCGCCTCTGCGCCCCGAAGATAGAACGCTTTTCAACGAAAAACATGATTTCCATAGAGTTCCCGCACCCCGGGACGATCACCGCGGCACCGGCGAAGCTTGTGCCGCTATTGATATCAAGCCCGATACCAACGGCACGTGCCTCGCCGGTCTCTATAACAAAAAATTGGGATTGGCCGTTGCCCTGAAATTCAACAAAAAGCAACTACCCTGGCTCACCAATTGGCAGCATTGGGGACCGGGCGAATATGTCACCGGCCTGGAACCGGGAACCAATCCTCCCATCGGACAGGCCCAGGCCCGCAAAAACAAAAAACTTATTTATCTTGCTCCCGGTAAAAGCAAGTGCTACGACCTGGAGATCAGCGTATTAACAGAAAAAAAACAAATCGATGCTTTCATAAAAAAGGCAAAATAACCTTAGGGAAACTTCTTTTAATTACCGTAGGATGCCCTTCAGCCCCTGCTACCCTCTAAAAATCCGAGTTTTGTAAGATGCCCTTCAGCCCCTGCTGTCTTTTGTGCTGCTTTTGTTCTTCGGAAAAACCAGGGACAGCGGAACTGTTGAAAAATCTGGTTTTCAATTACAACTCCTCCCGGCAACCGCGTATATAAAGCCGATACTAATACCCGCCATTATATCGTTGACCGCCCGCCCCGCCTGCTGGTAATATTGAATCCGCGTAGGGCGGGCCGTGCCCGCCATTTCAACTAAACGCTAGCCCCTATACCCTGAAATATCAGTGTAAATCCGCGCTTAATATTCTTAGCTTCGTTCCTGTTGCGACCAGCCGCGACGAGCCCGACATGACTGGCGGGTGTTTTTTCGTGGCCGTCCTAAAATCTGCGTAAACCTGTCTCGCCGTAGCTTTGCTAGTCATGTCGTAGCTTCATGCGAAGACAGATGCGAAGGCGGATCGTTGTAATCTGCGAATTAAATATTATTGAAGTTAATATATTACATTATTATGTATCTATATGTACAAATTCTTCAGTGCAAATTCGTGTCTAATATCCTTTGCTTCCTCCCTGCTGTGGCCAACCGCGACAAGCCCGTCTTGGCGGGCGTTACGCTAGCACGGCCTGCTGCGACGGTGCGTCAGCACGGCGAGCGAGCGTTAAGCGAAGCCGGATCGGCATTAATCTGCGGATTTATTTCTTCCATCCAAAATCTAAAATTCAAAATCTATAATCTCTAAGGTAGGCCCAAAACTCAAAATTTTAATCCCCACCACATCAGTAGGATATAATTTTATAAAAAATCTGTGTTAATCTGCGTTAATCTGC
>JAFGSR010000253.1 GCA_016934515.1 Sedimentisphaerales bacterium | reverse complement strand
TTTTGCGTTGTGGTGTCCAAAATTATACCCAAAAACAATTACATGAAATTTTGACTGCTAAAAACCCATTATTAGAGGTTCCCTTATGTATGTTCCGCCCTGGCCGGTGTGCCAAGCGCAGCCCGGTCCTTACCCGACATTTCTTTAATTCCTCCCGTTCCACACCTGATTTCACAAACATTTCACAGGTTTGACAGAATATGTAATATTGCTATACAATAGCCTCTAATGGATATCTGACAAAATTACCTGAAATTCTTAGCTGGTTGCTGAAATCTATCTGACCATAGATTAATCTTTGCTGAAAAACAAAATTATGTCGTATCGGATTTACAAATCCAAAAAATATACTGCCCTTGCTGCCCATCGCGCTTTTACCATTCTGGAATTATTGTGCGTAATAATAATCGTTGTTTTTTTGCTGGCCTTGCTCTTGCCGTCACTTAATTCCGCAAGGTCTAGAGCCACTTTTGTCGTCTGTCAATCTTATCTGAGAGCTTACGGCTTATCAGGACATTATTATTTAAACGAAAACAACGACTTCTTCCCCGACGGCCCCGACGAATGGCTTTATTCCAAAGCCTCCATCAGCCCCGATCACCCCATGGGATACCGCTGGCACGACCAGGCCATGGCAATCAATGGTGAAATAATGAACTCCACTCCCGAATTCAGGGGTAAAATGTGGTCCTATTTTGAAGGTACACGCCTGGGACCCTGTCCTACCTTCCGCCGCTTTGCCGAATCCAGAGGCTGCCAAAATCCCCAGCACAACAATAACCTGGACATCTACCCCCAATTCAGCTACAGCATCAATGGCTATCTGGGCAGCAATATCAAAGGTGCCATCCTCAGATCCTCGCAGGCCAGAGACCCCAAATCAGTTTTCTTCTTCTCCGAAGAAAATTCCTGGACCATTCAATCCTATTCTTCTTACTTATCTCGCAGTGGATCCCGCGCCCCACTTAGCACCACCGCTCTGGACGACAACGTCCTGCTCATCACTCCCACTCCGGAGGCCGATGGCTGCTTCGCCACCTATCACGGATCCTCAGCAAGAAACATCAATACCGGTTCTGCTAATGTCGTTTTTCTCGATGGCCACATTGACAGCATCGAATTTGAAGATCAACTAAGAAAAAATATGCATAACGGCAACAGTCGCCTGGGACCCGCCGGAAATCTTACCTGGGCCTGGGTAAACAACGACCCACCACCCGGTGGATGGGACGCTCAGTAAAAGTAAAAATCAACAGCTCCAAAAATGAGGTGTAATTATGGATTTCCCGGAACCAAATAATAACAACCATTCTGAATCTGATTCGCCACCAAAACCACCCTTTCCCTCTGTTCCAAATGATTCACCGGTTCCCCCGGTTCCCCCGGTCCAGTCTGCCCCGCCTGCCTCTACAAAGCAGAACTTCTACAACGTACAGATTGACATCAAGGCCTTAAAAAGCTTCTTCAACATGGCTGGCGGAAGCATCTTCTATTGCATCAGTTCCGTCCTGGTCACCTACGGTATCGTTAAACTCATGGGACCCATTCTTTCCGGCGGCCAATCACTTAAGGGCGCCCTGCCCTGCATCCTCACCCTGCATGGCTACGAATTGGCCCTGCTCGCCGTCCTGCTCATTATCGTATCTCGCAAAGTCGTTGACGACGCCGTTTCTTTAGTCATTTTAATCGCTCTCTTTCTCATCGGCACCAGCATCGCCTTAGGCTCCATTGCCGACATGGACCCCACCGGCAGTTTCTACCTCGCCCTGGCTGGCTCCGCTCTCGCTCTGGGAAAATTAATCTCCTTAAAACTTCTCGCCCGAATCCCCTTCAGAGCACTTTCCCTGCTCGCCGCCTTTTTGCTCGTCACGTGCAATTACCTCGGTCCCGTCATCCTCGCAAAATCATTATCGATCGATCCTTCCCAGGAACTCACCCGCAGAAATCTCTGGCTCAAAATCTGGCTCATCTTGTTCGTCGCCGTGGCCTTTATTCTTATCGAATCATACAGAAACAAAAAACTTCCTTACCTCAAACAGCTATCCCGACCCATTTTTCTTCAGTCGCCCGTAATGGCTTACATCTTCACCCTCATTCTGCTTCTCACCTCTTGCCTCCACCAATATTCAACCTCCTTCACTTACGCAATAGAAAGAGTTCTCGGCGATTACCCTCCCGCCGTCTTCCTGGCCGCTTTACTGCTCATCGAAATTTTACGCCATCTCGGCAAACGCTTCGGATTCGCTGAAATAGCCATTATTTCATCACCCCTGGCCGTCCTCCTCCTGGCTATCCACCATAAATCCGTGATAGCCTCCAGCCAGTTCGGCCTCGGCCTGCTCTGGTATCCGCCCGTCCTGGCCGCACTGATCGGTCTGGCCGTCTTCCTGCTGGGGATATATCGCCGCCGACAACCTTTCCTGGCCGTCGCCTACTTCTACGGCTTGGCCGTTATCCTGACCCTTGGCTTCTCTCCCACAAATCCACACAACCTCAATATCCTCGCCTGCCTCGGCACTCTGGTCGCCTCACTGCTTATTTACGGCATCATCAAACGCAATCAGTTTATCTGCTTTAGCGGACTAGCCTTTCTTTGCTTAGGCTTAAATTTTTCAGACAAATTTATTTCTTTCGCAAAACAGCTTCAACTTTCTCCATTAGGCACACTTGCTGGCATCCTTGGTATCGGCTTAGCAATCTTTTACCTGATCTTCGGCAAACAATTTCACAAAACCTTATTGCTTGTCATGCTGCTTTCCCTGGCAGCTTTCATTTACGACATCCTGCCCATTCATTTCCACCTCAAATATTTAATCGCCCTGGCAGCTATCATAATTTTCATCACCGCCGCCTGGCTGCGAACCGGAAATTTCATCACTTCCTTGATTCTCTTCATCCCCTTAGCCATCAAGTCATACCTGGCCGCCAAAATACTGGCCCATTGGCGTATAGTAATCCTAGGCTTCCTCTTGCTCGCCGCCGGTGCTATAATCAGCCTGATGAAAAAACCAAAAAATAACGAACCACCACAATACCCTTAAATCCACCCCCTTAAACTTTATCGCTCATACATCTATTACACAAAGATGGGGCAAACCTCATCGAAATATTCCAAGGAGCAAACCATGGCCGTCACAAGTTATTTCAAAATCTCCGAACGCGGCAGCACAATTACCCGTGAAGTCGTTGGTGGCATTTCCACATTCATGGCCTTAAGTTACATTCTCTTCGTGCAGCCCACCGTTCTCAGCCAGTGCCCCACCGGCCCCATGGACAAGGGCGCCGTCATGTTCGCCACCTGCGTCTGCTCCGCCCTGGCCTGTGTCATAATGGGCCTCTGGGCCAATCTGCCTATCGCCCTGGCACCTGCCATGGGACACAACTTCTTCTTCGCCTTTACCGTCTGCGGCCTCGCCGGCAAAGGCTTCGGTCTCACCTGGCCCGAGGCCCTGGCCGCTAATTTCGTCGCCGGTTTTTTATTTTTAGCAATCTCCGCCTTCGGACTACGCAATGCGATCATGAACGCCATCCCCGATTCACTTAAATTTGCCATCGCCGTAGGCATCGGCTTATTAATCGCCCTCGTCGGCCTCGAATGGGCCGGGATCGTCGTCGATAGCCCCGCCACCTACGTAAAGTTGGGAACTCTTAAAAACCCCGTAACCTTGCTCAGCCTCTTTGGCGTCGCCGTAATTGGCATTTTAATGGCCCTCCATTTCCGCGGCGCCATCCTCGTCGGCATGCTCACCACCGCCGCCGCAGGCTATATCGCAACTCGGCTCTGGGGTAGCAATTGGGGATACGAATTAACCGGAACAGTTTCATTTGGCAACTTTCCGCAAGTATCCGCCACCGCCGGAAAGGTCTTCGGTGGTTTCCCTCTGTTGTTCAGCCACAAACTCGCTCAGGTTTTTCTCGTCATCTTCACCTTTCTGCTCCTCGATGTCTTTGACACCATCGGCACGCTGGTAGGCTTGGGAGAAAGGTCCGGCCTCATGAAAAACGGCCAATTACCCAAAGCTCGCCAAGCCATGATGGCCGACGCCATCGGCACCCTCTCCGGCACCGTCATGGGAACCAGCACCATCACCAGTTACATCGAAAGCTCCGCCGGTATCGCCGCCGGAGCCCGCACCGGCCTGGCCACGCTCGTTACCGCCGCACTTTTCATAATCGCAATTTTCGCCTACCCCTTCCTGAACTGCATCGGCGCCGTGGTTCCCGTCCCCGCTGCTCAACTCGGCGCCTTCTCCGGTGCCGATACAATTTTCTGCTACCCGGTTATCGCGCCCGTACTGATTATCATCGGCTGCTACATGCTCCCCGTCGTCGGCAAAATTAAATGGGAAGATTTCTCCGAAGCCCTGCCCGCCTTCCTCACCATCGTCATCATGCAGTTCTCCATGAGCATCACCGACGGCATCGCCTGGGGCTTCATCTCCTACGCCATCCTCAAAATCTTCTCCGGAAAACCCAAACAATGCCCCCCCATCGTCTTCATCTGCGCCATACTCTTCACCCTCTATTACACCTTCGGCAGATAATTTTCAGTATGTAGGACGCACTTCAGCCCATGCTGACCGCTTTTTTTAGCCCCGCCACCTGTGGGCGGGGTTATTTCCGACACCGCTCAGGTGCCACCTTTCTGCGTACTCGCCCAGAGGTGCTCTTGCACGCCCCCCCGTGTCTGTCCGTGCCTGTCCGCATCCAACTACCCACAAATCACATCCACCCCGTCCACTAATGTCCACCACGTCCATTCTCGTCCACTAAACCTTATTTCTCAACCGCTGCGTTAATTTTCTCTATGACACCGATAAGGTCCTTTTCTATACTATGCCCCCAAATCCTGATAACACGCCACCCCATACGTCGTAATTTTGCAAAATTACGTTGATCCCTCTTTCGCGTTTCCCCTATTTTCTTACGCCAAAATGCTGAAACCCTATCCTCCCACTGACCGAACCTATATCCGTGCCAAAAATCACCGTCCAAAAAAACAACAACCCTTGCACTCACAAAAACAATATCAGGTTGGTAAATACTTCTTAAATTTCAATGAAACCAATATCTTTAAAATATTCATAAGTCCTGTTATAAAAATCGGGCATACGAGTATGGTCTTTAGGATTACCCGAAGGGACTACAATTACCATACCTTGACGGGCACGTGTTAAGAGAACACGGTAAGCGTTTTTAAGATAGTTTTTTCGTTCTTCTTTTCTAATTTGAGTCCAGTGACTTCCGCGGAATGATCGATGTTCCCAACCTTTCTTTGAATATCTAAAATCCGCATCCCATGTTACGCATACCCAATCAAGTTCTAGTCCCTGTATGTAAAACTCTGTAGCAACATGCTCAAGGTAATACGATGACCTTACATCATCTTTATCATTAAGAAACCAATGTATAGGATTCATTGGCGATTTGACATCAATTGCATGTGGTTTTAATCGTTCTGCTTGCGAAGATACAACAATTCCATAACGTTCTGAACCTCTAGCTTGCGTCTTTAACCATCGTTTTGCTTTGCCAAGGTCTCGAGTAATAACTATTGGATATTTTTTTATTTTCCGCAACGTTTGGCGAGCACCTTCAATATTAAGGTCAAGAATATGCTTGACTAATAAGGAAACATGCTCGGCACGAAATGAACGCATGGATACAGCAAGGTGTAAGTCATCTTTGTATATAACTTTTGGGCGTACTGCTAATTGATTTAATATTTCACCTGCACCATATTCACTGTCGGTAAGGCGAGAAGATAGATAGATATGCCAATTCGGAAATGATCGTTTCGCAGATTCAACCCACTCGCTAATCCCCGCTTCGCCAGTATTAATTTCTTGGCCTCCTCCAACAAGGCATACAATTACGGCCCAATCCGAATGACGATCCAGGCAGGATATTAAAAATTGTGGCTCGGATAAATTGAAATTGGGATTTTTCTTTTTCCGACGCATGAAATTTGATGTTTGTTCTTTGTTCCAAGCACGTTGAGCTTCATCAAATAACGCTACATGCTCAACGGGTGGTGCCTCAGAATCAACAAGGCATTCATCTCGAAAATGATGTACATTTTGAATGAACGTCTTAACTTCACTGAAAGCTTCTCCCTTTTTTATCTTATTCCCACGGTCCTTTTCACGTTGAATTTTATCGCGAATTAATGCCTCGCGCAAGATTCTAACAAGAGGACCATTACCTGAAAGAAACACACTATATAGGCCATTTGATTTATCAATATGTGTGGTTGCGATGTTTAGTCCAACTAATGTTTTTCCAGAACCTGGAACACCTGTTACAAAGCAAATGGATTTTTGCCCCTTTTCTTTTGATTCGCTAATAATATCCGAAATCACTTTAGATGTTTGACTAAGATTAATTGCACTAGCATCACTACGAGAAATATCATCAACTGAATGGTGATTGTAGAGAGCCATTGCAGCTTCGATTATTGTCGGTGTTGGGCAATACCGTCCACGTTCCCATTGAGAATGTTCAATGTCATCGCCTTCGGCAAACAATAGAACGTTTTTTATAACTTCTGTTAATGAATCTAAGTTACTTTTGATAGGAAAAAGAAGTTTATCGTTTTGGGGTGTTGTAGCTACATCAGAATTAACTGATTGTGCTTTGGTGGCAATTAGAATTGGAGCAATAAAATGATTATGGCTAGATTCGTGAAAGTTTTTTAAATCCAATGCGTAATCCCAAACTTGCTCGATTGCATGTAAAGGAAATTCCCTTTCACCTATTTTGAATTCTAAGACAAATATTACTGGACCAATAATAACTACTACATCAACTCGTTGACCCATTCTTGGAATTGAGTATTCAAAATAGATGTATCCTTGAAAAGGAGACATCACTTTACGAAGAATATCGATTTCTTCTAGCCATGCATCGCGTTGGGTTTGTTCTAAAGAAAATTCATTCTTACTTGCTAATTTTCCAAGAATTTCTTCATCGCTTGTGTTTAGAAAGCCAGCTATTGAATCGGAGTAATATTCTCGCTTCATTGCACATCCCTACGTATTATTTTATCGACATTTCATACGTAGTTGGTCATGTTATGGTAAAATAATCAAACTTAAGCATTCACCGCTTTGAAAGCCCTTGGCACGGCGGACATCCCGCCAACAAATCCAGTTCCCCTTTTCTTATTCCGAGCCTTCTCTTTTCTCTTTGCGTAGATAATCCACAAATATCTTCTTCCCAAACTGCAACTTCCGGATGATTCACTTTATATGTCTCTACAGCTATTGGCTCCAGGTCAATCGCCCCAATCACATCAAATCCGGCTTGTTTCAATCCCAGCGTCAAACCTCCACACCCACAAAATAAATCAATCGCAGTTGGTCTCTTTCCAGCCATATACCCTTCCTCAAACCACTAAAACATTATTTAGATAAGCCCTGATTGATCTTTCATTATAACTTCCCCTTCCTTCTCCCGTCAATCCCGATATTTCTTCAATTTCTTCTCAATTTTCTTACCTTCGCGTTAAAATATCTTCAATTTATAATCTATAATTCAAAATTTAACATCATCTTTCCTTCGTGCCCTTCTTAACTCCGTGGTTAAATATATTTAATTAATCAGTAATACAATCCAACAACTTCTTGTTTTTTATGCGTGATTTCTATTTCGCCTTGTTATAACTTACTTTTTATCAATAGATTACAGAATTTTATGCACACGGAGAAATACCCGCGCCAATTAATACTATTTGTGTTTTTTGCGATTTTTGTGGCCAAATATTAAAAATTCTCTGAGCACTCTGTGCCCTTCTGTGGCTTCTTAAAATCCGTGAAATCCATAAAATCCGTGGTTAAATTTCTTTTTTAGCGTCTTTGCGTCTTTGCGTGAGATATTTTGGTTGCGGCTAGACCGCCCTAAGAGTATCTGTATCAAAATATTAATCTACCGACCCAACAGACTCATGACCTCACCGCGGCTCCGCGCATCCTTGCGGAACACGCCCAGCATCGCCGATGTCACCATTTTACTACCCGGCTTTTTCACGCCACGAATTGTCATACACGTATGCGTCGCTTCCATCACCACCGCTACTCCACGGGCATCGATCTCATTCATCAAAAACTCGGCAATTTGGGTAGTTAATCTTTCCTGAACCTGGGGCCGCCGCGCAAAACTCGCCACGATTCGCGCTAACTTACTGATGCCAACCACTTTACCACGGGGCAGGTAACCAACGTGGGCCTGACCCATAAAAGGTAACAAATGGTGCTCGCACATGCTGTAGAAGGGAATGTCCTTCAACAACACAATCTCATCATAATCTTCCGTAAACACTTGCTGCACATGACGTTTCGGATCGTCATTCATGCCGCCAAACAACTCCCCGTACATCCGGGCGACCCGGTTGGGAGTTTTTAGCAGTCCTTCGCGCTGAGGGTCTTCGCCGATGGCGATTAAAATTTCCCGGACGGCTTTTTCAATACGTTCGGTATCAATACCGCTTTTATTATTCTGGATACCGCTGTTATTATTTTGGTTGGAACTCATTATTTTATCCTGTGGAAAATTAGTTAATTGTTTTATTTCAAGGCATTTAGGTATTCGACAATCAGTCGGACAGCAAAGCCGGTGGCGCCGACGGCGCGGAAGGATTTTTCTTTTTCGGTATCGGAGGTTCCGGCGATATCGATATGTGCCCAGGGAACGTCCTCAACGAAGGCGCCCAGGAAAGCAGCTGCGGTGCAGGCGCCACCTTCGCGGCCGCTGATATTTTTTAGGTCGGCGATTTTGCTTTTCATCTGTTCGAGGTATTCATCGCCGCTGGGTAGCGCCCAGACGGGTTCACCGCTGCGTTGGGAGGCTTTTTCTAACTGCTTTTGCAGGGCAGAGTTATTGCTGAACAAGCCGGCGTGATGTTCTCCCAGGGCAACGACGCAGGCGCCGGTGAGGGTGGCCATGTCGATGATGGCAGCGGGTTTCATTTTGGCAGCATAAGCCAGGGCGTCGCAGAGAATCATGCGGCCCTCGGCGTCGGTGTTTTGGATTTCTACGGTTTTGCCGCTGTAAGTTCGGATGATATCGCCGGGCCGGTAGCTGGTGTGGGAGGGCAGGTTCTCGGCGGAGGGGATCAGGCCGATGACATTGAGGGGTAATTTGAGTTGGGCAACGGCGGCCATGATTCCTAAAACGTTGCAACCGCCGGATTTATCGAATTTCATGGCTTCCATGTTCGCCGAAGGTTTGATGCTGATACCGCCGCTGTCGAAGGTAATAGCTTTGCCGACGATGACGGCGTCAATGGATTTGTTGTTGGCCCGTCGGCCCTGGTGTTTGAGCATGATGAGGCGGGGTTTGTTGGCCGAGCCGGAGCCGACGGCCAGGATGCCGTTCATTTTCATGGTGGTTAACTGCTTATCGTCATAGATTTTACATTGCAAGCTGTACTGTCGGGCCAGTAGGCGGGCGTGGCGGGCCAGCGAGGGTGGATTAATTTCGTTTCCGGGTTTGTTATCGACAATGCGGGAGATATTTTGGCTGTTAGCGAGGATAGTTCCGATGCGGCAGCCGGCGGAAATTTTGCGAGCGGCCGAGGCGAGAGGATCAATGACGGTGATGCGTAAGTTATTGATTGGACTGTTTTTATCTTTTTGCGGGGGCAGGTAATCTTCGAAGTTGTAGCGGCCGATGATGGCACCTTCGGCGACGGCCTGGCCAAGTTCGGTGAGATCTATTTTGCTATCGATGACGGTGTGGAGAGCCAGGGCGATATTGGGGGTTTTTAGCTTTTGAGCGTTGCGGGCGGCAGTGCCGGCAGCCTGACGTAAGGTGTTTAATGACAAGGACTTCCTTTCGCCCAAGCCGATGGCCAGAATACGTTTGCAGGGTTTTTGGCTGGGCGGGTAGAGCAGAGCGGTTTCATTAGCGTTGCCGGAGAAATCACCCATTTTGAGCAGGCTGGAGAGCACCAGATCGGCGGTTTTATCGAGGGAGGTGAGCGATTGGGGTAGTTTTTTCGTATCTTTATATATACCAATGACTAACATGTCACCGCGGGCCTGGGGAAAACTGAACTTTTTGGCGGTT
Organism: Sedimentisphaerales bacterium; assembly: GCA_016934515.1. Classification (GTDB taxonomy): domain Bacteria; phylum Planctomycetota; class Phycisphaerae; order Sedimentisphaerales; family SM23-30; genus JAFGSR01. The sequence continues at coordinate 7,177 of JAFGSR010000253.1, read as the reverse complement.
ACAGTGGTTTTTTTAGCTGATCTGGCCATGGTCTGATTCTCCTATTGTCAGTTTATGATCGCTCACTTATTCAGGCGGGCTTTAATATAAGGCATTACAATTTGTTTTAGAAAAGAAAAAGTGAGGAAAATTACCGGTGTTGAGAGTTAAAATTTTGGCGGGAATGAACCTGCCAATTTGGCAGGATAGAGGATGCTGTGTGTCCATTATGTGGCCGAAAATGAGGCGCTAAAAGTGGGCCGAAAATGAGAAAAGATCAAATTCAGTCAAAAAACATGTATGAAAGTTGGGTGGTTTTTGATGGTTTTTTGATAAAAGTTACACCAAACTTAGCGGTTTTTTGCAGAAACTTGCGATTTTTAAAAATGGCTTGTCGCGCTTTTGGACACATTTCGAGAGAGAGAAAATCTCTATAATATATTTATTCACAATGATTTACGCTGTTTTTCGCTGAATGAAACAAATTATGGAATATGGATGATAGTTGTCGGGTTTTTGGTTCGGGGAGATTTTGTCGAGAAAATTAATGTAAATCCTTATTAGACACGGATTTACACTGATCAGGCTTCACTTAAGCTACGGCGGGACAAGTTTTCGCAGATTTTGTAGGGTTCAGGGGCCCGGGTTCAGGGTATAGAGGGAGATTTTGAGTTTTGTCACGCAAAGACGCCAAGACGCAGAGAAGAATTTTAAACAAAAGGTAACGCTCGCCGTGTCAGCGCCCGTCGCAGCAGGAAGATAATTAAGAATATAAGATTTTTTGACAGGATGACCCGTTACGACCGACGTCGCAGGCGCGGCGGACAAAAACCACAGAAGAATTTTACCATGAAGGACTTGAAGGGCATGAAGAAGAGATTGAGATTTTGAATATGGAATATCAGATATGGATAGTCCAACTAAGGGGGTGAGAGTATTCCAGAGAAATATCTTTTTAAAATCGCCGACCTGCTGCGATCAGCGTCAGCACGGCGAGTGGACATGCCGGGACGCTGATGGACGTGGTGGACAAATACAAGAAAGCTACGAAAACACAAGTCAAATCGCCAGGCAGATGCTGCCCGGCCTGCTCTAGTGTTCCTGGTTTTCCCGAGAACACCTCTGGGCGAGTACGCAGAAAGGTGTCACCAAACCATTAGAATAGTAAAAGGACCAGTAAAGACTAATAATAAATGTACCTGACACTTTTTCTTGACCCGGAGCGGCCATTACCGCGGTTGATAACGTGGTAACAAATTCCACCTACAATTGCTCTGGCTGTTCTGGGCATAGCTAAATCTTAACGTATAAGGGCTATAGATGCAATCTAAAAAGTAGAATGTCCCCTTTTTCTTCCCTTTTTCTTCCAGATTTAGACCGATTTAGTCCCTAGTTATTCTAGTTATTGACGATACGTGCGACTCTTGGCATAATAGCACAAATATAGTAGATTATTAAGTCTTGTCAAGGACTAAATAGGTGACTGTCCCTAGTTTCTAGTTTCTAAAGGTTAATTCATTTACAGCTTCATCTTGATTTTTCTGCCAATAATTACAATAAATGCAACGCGAATTGCAGCGAACCGTAAGCTCTATAGCAACCGCCCAGGGACGCGGCTTGACTCTATAGCTTGTTGCCGCGGACATAATCAAACGCGGAAATCTTAACAATCTCTGCATAGACATTTAAAATTGTACTCTTTTACTTTTGCCTTACATAAATGCGGCAATATCACGTTAAACCAAAGACTCCCAACCACAGGATTATTATAGAGCAAATTCTGGATGGATACCAGAAAAAAGACGGCCATATTAGCCGTCGTGTATATTTATATGGCCACTGCCTAATCTGTATATCTGAACTGTACTCATCATATAAAATGCCTTTCATGCCGTATTTTGAATGAATACCCGCCAGCCGTCGTAGTAGAAACGGTTGGTCGAAGATGGGCTGCCGGAGGCGTATTCGATCTTTTCGATGCGGCGGCCGAGGGCGTCGTAGCTAAATGTAGCTACGGTATCATCTGAACTGTCGGTGATCTCGGTGAGGCGGTTTTCGTAGCTGTATTTATCATAGATATACTCAATATAATTTGTATTTATCTCCCTAATACCCTATTGATTAGTTGATATTACGGAAAAGATTATATTATTAAGGTCTGCATCTGAATCCATGATCGGCTGGCTATCTGTTTCGGAGGCAAATGAATCATCCTGAATAGATACAACATATCCATCATCAATTAGATACACGTTTATTTTGTGGGTTTTAGCAAAATCGATATATTTGGGTTGGACATTTGCTGATGCCAAATCCTCAATATCATCCGGGTATCGACCATTTTCCAGATAATATTGCTTGTATGCTATCGCTATAATAGCAGCAGACAACATGGTTTGGGTATCCAAAGCTTTTACGCAGTTACGACACAAAACGCCAGACATTCTTTGTAGTAATAAATAACTGGAAGTAAGATTGACTATGTTATTTTCGCATTTCCATAACGCCATAACAGGGTCATCACTGCCTAAAGCCTGCAATTGATTGCCAGTGCAGTCAAGATAGGCAAGTATATTTTTTTCATAAAGCCCGGTATACTTATATGAAAATTTCAAAAATGATGAAAACGGTGGAAATTCATCGCAGATTTCGTCAACATCACTGGCCTTGTTTATAGCTAGACACTGTTCTCTTAATATAAGATCCTTTAGTTTATAAGAATCATAAGTTTCGCTAAAACAAGTGATTAGCTCGGCTAGTTTGTTTTTATCATTGCATATACGTGGAAAAATTTTCTCCAGTTCACATATTACAAATTGGTCCAAATTAGATTTAATTAATATTTTAATTGAGGTAGCGAAATCTGTAATGGTATTCGACAGCTTTAACGAAGCTTCAATGGAAGAAAACGCGTTTTCAGGAGAATTGCTCTCTGCTTGATAAATCGCATCAAGCACAAGAAGCTTTACGCCAAATTTGATGTCACCTAGATATGCATGATGAGGCTGCAAATTACCGGTTACAGTATTTTTGTAACTTATCGGATATCGGCAGTTTTTGAATGATTTAGCCTTATGCAACAAAGATAAAGACAGTTGGTTATCGGCTAAAAATTTCTTAACTAAAATTTTAGTGTCTTTGTCGAAACATTTTCTGTTTTCGAAATAGTCAAATTGGCCAAATAAAGGTAGTTTACTAAAATATTCTGATTTTTCGTCGCAGTCCCAACTATCATAACTCGAAAAAGCTTTTAAGTAGATATCAGCCGCGTTTTCGCAGTTGTCGGGAATGTTATATGACAAATCTAAATCATCGATTGTAATGAATCCTCCAGACTCGCTGATGCTTAACAGCCTCTTGCTTAATCTTTCATTCAGGACCTGCTTATGAATAAACACTGCAACAGGAGACAACAAGACTAATATTGCTACAAAAAATATTAATAGACGCAACTTACTGTTTTTCACACAAATCCCCTCATAATATATAACGTAGCGTTAATAACCTAATCGCAATTACCACTCCGTCCCTGAGCAGGGCATTTACCAAGTTTTACATCATGTTTTTGTTTCGAATAGTACTCACCAATTAACCAACCGTATTTACGTTCGAAATGATGAGCAACCCAATAACAAGAACCATTTTGGCTAACACGCATAGCAAAATGCTTTTTGCCGTTTCGCGTAAACGATACCACTTTTGGCAAATTATCGCCGCAGCCTTCATTATCTCGTAAATTAAGCCCTGTGCAAATACCAATCTGCCGAGCAAGGCTTTTGCCACCTTTCTCTCCAGCTTCTTTATACTGGTTGTATCCATAATCTATAACTGCTTCCGGCACTTGGCTCACCAAGGGGTTGCTTATATGAGAAGGCGACGCACCTCCTTTTTTATTAAGTCCACGACAACATTGCTTTCGAAGGCCATTCCTGCTGGCCCATCTTCCAGCCTTACCGGGAGTCAATTTATGTCTAAATGGATTAAAACCTCTCGCCTTAGCCTCAATGTCAATTTCAATTATCAACCCTGACGGGTCTGTTGCCACAGCAGGACAACTTTGAACGTATTCATAAGAGTTCATGCTGTCAATGCCAGACAAGGAAGGAAGATTCATTTCATTGCTGTTTGAAATATAATTCAAGAAACCGTAAAATCGCATGGCATATGAAAAATGGCTCCCGTTCAATTTAGACTTTAAGCTCAGTAGGTCGCGTTGCATGAAGCGGCCGAGGTCGGGGAGGTAGTAGCGGTTTTTGTAGTACATCACAAATAAGCTGTTAGAATCGAGGTTGTCGAGGCGTTGGCCGGTGAAGGCGATGGGGTTGCCGTGGTGGGAGGCTGTGTCGGTGTCGTCATCGGCGGTTAGCCAGGTGGAATCGGCACCGGCGTCGTAATATACCTTCATATTGCCATAGGCATCGTATTCGTAGTATTCCTCGACAGCGCCCTCATCGTCGAGCAGGGCGGCGGGGCTGAAGAGGTGGTCGTGGGCGTAATAGTGGTCGGTGGCAGTTTGGCCGGTGTAATCAACCATAACGAAGGCCTTGTCGAGATAATTTTCGTAAATGAATTCCTGTTTGATGTTATCAGATTCATCTGTTTCTGTCAACACCCGCTGGGCAAGCCCGCTCGCCGCGCTGACGCATCGTCGCAGCAGGTCGCGGCAGGAAGTCGCTAAGGAATTTTGACAGGATGCTCAGGATTTTAATTTAACCATGAAGCTCAAGAAGTTCATGAAGAGGTCAAAAATTCATAAGACGTTAAATATTAACATATTTTGACGATATAAAATATGAATCGTGCATAAAAAACAAGAAGTTTAAGGATAGTATTACTGAATTTTACCATTGTTATATACTTCCGACAGGTTATAACATAGCAGAAATAGGGAATGATGATTAATTTACAATTTTGAGGAAATACTCAATGAATCGAGTGGCAGTTCTGGTAATAATGTTGATGTTGGTAACGGGTTTGTGGTCCGGCTTGGTGAAAGCTGTTGAGGTACCACCGGCAGATTTTTATGTGGCGACCAACGGCAGCGATGAGTGGTCGGGAAAATTCGCCGATCCGACACCAGAGAAGACCGACGGTCCCTTTCGAAGCATGGAACGCGCTCGAGACGAAATCCGCAAACTCAAGGCTGCGGGTTTAGCTGCGGACAAAACTTTTACGATTGTCATCCGCGGCGGTAAGTATTCATTCAAGCAGAGCTTTACTCTCGATAGTCGGGACTCCGGCAGTTTGCATTTTCCCACCCGCTATATTGCCTGTCCGGGGGACAAGGTGATCCTCGCCGGGGGTCCAAGCATTTTACCGGATGCTTTCCATCCAGTTACCGACGCCTCAATTTTGGAACGTCTGGACCCCACTGCCCGCGCAAAGATATTACAGGCGGACCTGCGGACACTCAGTATCACGTCGCTAGAGAGTTTCCCAGTAAAATTCCAAGGCACATCGACGCAGCCCGAACTATTTTTCAACAACAAGCGTATGACACTTGCCCGGTGGCCGAACGAAGGTTGGGCAACCATCGCCAAAATTATTGATAGCGGTGCCTGTCCCCGCGAAGGAGACCCGAAAACCAATGGCGGAGTGTTTGAATATTCAGGTAACCGACCCAGCGGCTGGGACGTCGAGACTGGTGTCTGGCTCCATGGGTACTGGTGTTTTGACTGGTTCTCCGAGACCATCCAGATAAAAACCCTCGACTCCCAAAACCACCGCATCACACTGGCTGCCCCATCGCTGTATAGTATCAGACAGGGCAATCCTTCACCGCGGCGTTACTACGCCCTAAACCTGCTCGAAGAACTCGACAGCCCCGGCGAATACTATATAGACTGTGCCGGCAGCCTGCTCTACTTTTGGCCCCCTGAACCACTGGGCAATGCCCGGATGACGCTCTCAACTCTGAAGGCGCCAATCGTTGCGGTCCAGGATGCGACGGACATAATTCTGCGGGGATTCATAATCGAAGCATCTCTGAAAAACGGGATTGAGGTAAGTGGTGGCAGTCGGGTTTTCATCCAGGCCTGCGAAATTTGTAACACCCGCGAACTCGGTATCAGCGTCTCAGGGGGCACGGCTCATAAGGTTGAGGCCTGTGACATTCATGATACCGGTACCGGGGGGATTATTTTGTCCGGTGGCAACCGCAAGGCACTTACTCCGGCGGGACACGAAGCAGTCAATAACCACATTTGGCGTTTTTCCATTCATAAACCGACCAGTTCCTATGCAGTGCAGTTCCAGGGAGTAGGCAACCGCGCGGCTCATAACCTGATTCACGATGCTCCCCATCAGGCCATCTTTATCGGGGGCAACGACCACATTTTCGAGTACAACATCGTGCATGACGTTTGCATGGAAACCGACGACTGCGGTGCCTGTTATAAGGGGCGTAATCCCTCCTGCCGGGGCAACATTATCCGATACAACTATTGGCATGACATTGGTAGTCCGATGGGACATGGCAATGCCGCTGTGTACTTCGACGACGGTGACGGAGGAGACCTGGTGTTGGGCAATGTATTCTTCCGCTGTGGCGAGCCGGGCCGGGGTTCCTTCGGGACGGTTTTCTCGCATGGAGGCCATAACAACCTGGCAGAGAACAACATTTTCATCGAGTGCAAGCGAGCCCTCGGCTCAGCACCCTGGAGCGATCAAAGGTGGAAAAACGCCATCAACGGCGGCGAAGATTGCTTCTGGAATGTCAAGCTGCTTGAGGAAGTGGACATTACCAAGCCGCCTTACACTGAACACTATCCGGGGCTGGTTGGATTCATGGATCCCCAGCCCGGTCAAGATCGCGTCAATCGGGCGGTCAACAACGTCTTTGTAAACTGCACTGACATTAAAAGCGGTAACTGGCAGGTTAATTTCGATAATAACTGGAGAACCGATCATGACCCGGGCTTCATCAACATGGCAGAGAATAACTTCCGGCTCAAACCCGACTCCGAAGTTTTCTCCAATCTGCCGGCCTTTGAGCCCATTCCCTTCGATAATATCGGTCTCCAGCAGAACGAATTACGTCCAACTCTCAATCCATAACTCGTAATTCTTAAGGTGCAACACATTTTCTATCAAATTAAAAATCGCACACCATCTTTGACGCCTGCGTCAAAAGTCGTTCGCCACAAAAACCATTATAATATATTGTAAATTAAGGTATTTATGGCAATTTTAGGGTTGA
>JAFGSR010000252.1 GCA_016934515.1 Sedimentisphaerales bacterium | reverse complement strand
TCAACCCTAAAATTGCCATAAATACCTTAATTTACAATATATTATAATGGTTTTTGTGGCGAACGACTTTTGACGCAGGCGTCAAATATAAGCAATTTTGAGCCGAGGAACAAGGCTTATATTTGGGGTAGTCGGGTGGAGGTGACGAAGATTACAAAAAAAACGGTACCTTTTGGTAAAGGCGCCGTTTTTGTTATTTATTGGAACTGTAAGATTTTGTAGTTGTTAGTTTTAGACCAGTCCATGGGCGAGCATGGCGTTGGCGACTTTCATGAAGCCGGCGATGTTGGCGCCATTGACGAGGTTGCCGGGTGTGCCATACTGATCGGCGGCTTGTTTGGAGACGTTGTAGGCGTTGACCATGATTTGGTGCAGTTTCTGGTCGGTTTCCTCGAAGGTCCAGCTCATGCGTTGGGAATTCTGGGCCATTTCGAGGCCGGAGGTGGCGACGCCGCCGGCGTTGGCAGCTTTGCCGGGACCGAAACTGACACCGGCGGCGATGAAGTTGTGCACGGCGTCGGGAGTGCAAGGCATGTTGGCGCCTTCAGCGACGGCGATGCATTTGTTTTTGATGAGGGCGGCGGCAGCTTCGCCGTCGAGTTCGTTCTCCGTGGCACAGGGCAGGGCGATATCGCAGGGGATGGACCAGATGCCGGTGAAGCCTTCGGTATATTTGGCGGAGGGGTGCTGTTTGGTGTATTCGTGGATGCGCAGGCGTTGGACTTCTTTGAGTTGCTGAATGGTGTCGAGGTTGATGCCGTTGGCATCGTAAACGAAACCGCCGGAATCGGACATGGCGACGACTTTGGCGCCGAGTTCGGTGGCTTTTTGGTGGGCGTAAATGGCGACGTTACCGGAGCCGGATACGAGAACGGTTTTTCCGTCGAAGCTCTGGCCTTGTTCTTTGAGCATTTCGTTGCAGAAATAGACGGTGCCGTAGCCGGTGGCTTCGGTGCGGACGAGTGAACCGCCATAGGAGAGTCCTTTACCGGTGAGGACGCCTTCGAATTTTCGGGTGAGCCGTTTGTACTGGCCGAACATGAAGCCAATTTCTCTGCCGCCCACGCCGATATCACCGGCGGGGACGTCGGTGTCGGCGCCGATGTGTCGGGCCAGTTCGGTCATGAAGCTCTGGCAGAAGCGCATTACTTCGGAGTCGGATTTGCCCTTGGGGTTGAAGTCGGAGCCGCCCTTGCCGCCGCCCATCATGAGTCCAGTGAGAGAGTTTTTGAAGATTTGTTCGAAGCCGAGGAATTTGATGATGCCGATGTAAACGCTGGGATGGAAGCGCAGTCCGCCTTTGTAGGGTCCCAGGGCGGAGTTGAATTCGATTCTCATGCCGCGGTTGACGCGCATTTTGCCATGGTCATCCTGCCAGGGGACTCGGAAGATGATCTGTCTTTCGGGTTCGACGAGCCTTTCGAGTAAGTTGGTTTCTTCGAATTCGGGGTGATCGGCGATGACCGGGCGGAGAGAACCGAGGACTTCCTGAACGGCCTGGAGGAATTCGGGTTCGTTACCATTGCGTTTTTTTACGATTTCCAGAACTGTGTCAACGTAATTAGTTTTGCTCATTTTTAACTCCTTTAGAGAACGTGTTTTGAATAAATAACGACAATTCATCTTAATGCCGGAACAGGGGGACTGCTATTGATTTCTGTGATAAATGGCAATGATGTGCCGTTAGGATTAGTGAAAATATAATTGTTTTTGTGGCAAATAAGGCTATGGGGGATTGTTTTGGGCTTTTTTTGTTGAAAAACCTGTTTATAGCGGCAATAATAAGGGGTGTATTGCCGGATAGTGATTGAATTTTTCAAATTTTTGGCGTTGATTTGGTTGATTGGTCGGCTGAGATAAAGGTTGGGTGATTGAGATGATGATGGATGAGGCGGGTAAGCAGAAGGTTATGTCGATTTTGACAATTCTTCAGCGTCAGGGCGGTCCGCTGGGCAGTAGTGCGATAAGTGTCCAGATGCAGAGCCGGGGGCATGATCTTCGCGAGCGGATGGTACGTTACTATTTGAGTGAGACGGATCAGGCGGGTTTGACAAGGAATCTGGGTCGGCGGGGGCGGATTATTACGGAGTTGGGAGCCAAAGAGCTGGAGATGGGTGTTGCATATGAGCGGGTGGGATTTTTTGCGGGGCGAGCGGAGGAGATGGCTTATGCGATGAAATTCGATTTGAAAAACTGTGTGGGGACGGTGGCGTTGAATGTTTCGATGGTGAAGACGACGTCGCCGGTGTTATTGTTGAGGGAGATTCGGACAATTTTGCAGGCCGGTTTGGGTATGGGTCGCTTGGTGCAGGTGGCTTATTCAGGTCAGACAATCAGGGGAACGTCGCTGACGGTGCCGCCGAAGCACATTGCGATTGTTACGGTGAGCAGTGTGGCGGTAAACGGGGTGCTGCTTAGTCATGGGATTAACATGAGGAGTCGATTTGGCGGGCTGCTGGAGATGCGGGACGGTGTTCCGTTTCGATTTCGGCATTTGATAAGTTATGAGGGATTGACGCTGGATCCGCTGGAATTGTTTATTAAGAGCAAGATGACCTCGGTGCGGCAGGTGGCGCTTAGCGGGAATGGTGCAATTGGAGTGGTTTTTTGTGAGATCCCGGCGGTGGCAATGTCGGCGGCCCGTAATGTTTTCGATCAACTGGAGTTGATAGGGCTAGGAGGAGTTTTGCTGGTGGGTAAGGCGGGGCAATCATTGTTGGATGTTCCGGTGCAGTCGGGCCGGGTGGGGGTTTTGATAGCGGGGGGATTGAATCCGATTTCGGCGTTTGAAGAGATTGGCCTGGAAACGCAGAATTACGCGTTGAACAGCCTGGGGACATTCGGCCAGCTAAAATCGTATGACAAATTTGCCTATTGACGAAAAAAGAGCGATATTATGATGATATTAAGGTGCACTATGCTGCTTTTTAATTCTCTTTCCAAATGTTAGCGGATTTTAAGCTGGCCGGGACGTGGATGGTGTGTTCGTCATTCATGGTTAAATCAAATGGTCCGGTGGTTCTGCCTTCAATAGTATCCCACATTAGAGCCAGATAGATACGTTTTTCAGGTTCGTCGCTAGCAGAGGGATACCAGTTATTTGTAAGGAAATGCTTTAGAATACAGGCGTTTTTGTTTTTTGGCCAGGCGGTTATTCGGTGAGGTATGATTTCGGAGCCGTCTTCAAATTTTAATGAGAAATCCGGATAATAGCGGGTGTCATAAAAATCTCTATTGGTCCAGGAATTACCGGGATTTTGTTGGTTTAATTCGGTATTTGCCGGTGCGGTTTGAAGAATTCTGGCGGGTACAGAGACAATCATAATAAGATAACGTTTTTTGGCCATGGTCAAGTAAATCTGGTCGAGTTCCGTTTTTTCCGGAAAACCGGAACTTAAAGGTTGCCAGCCAGGCAGCCGAGTCGTTCGGTAAAATTTCAGCGCTTCCAATACGGTTCCGGGCCCGGAGTTTTTTTTGTAGATTATGAAAATGATGCCGACGGCGATTAAAATCAGCGCTATCAGAAAAATTAATTTTCCACGATTGCCGGACGGTTCGGGCTCAGGTTCCCAGGATTGGCCAATAAAACCGTTATATTCCTCTTGGTTTTCGGTCATTTTTTTTACTCCAAATGCAATTAAGAACAAAATACGAGCCCAAAGAACGGGCAAATCAGATTAAAACAATGATAACAAGCTGGATATTTGCTGTAAAGCAAAAAAATCGTAAAATCTAATAAGCTCTTTAATGGCTTATTAATTTCGGCGGGGGACGGATGGGCAGGAAGATAATTATTTGTTTTGATAGCTGGATGCGAGTTGGGTGTTGACGTGGACGACTTTTCGGTTGAAGCTGAAGAAGGGGTGGTCGGGGGTGATTTTTTCCAGAGTGCTGATTTGGTCGGGATGGGTGATTATGGCGCCGGTGGGTACGGCGGTCTGGTCGGGGATGTCAACGCCGATGATCTTGGCGGCGGGGCCGATGAAGCAGTTTTGGCCGACGGTGGATTTGAAGATTAGGGCCTGCATGCCGACGAAGGTGTCGTTGCCGACGACGGCGGGGCCATGGATTTGACACTGGTGGGCCAGGGAGACGCGTTGGCCGATGTAGATGGCGTAATTTTGGCCGTTGACCCGGCGGAGGTTTTCTTCGATGGGTTTGCCGTTTTGGGAGGTTTCCAGGGCGTGGAGGACGACCTGGTCCTGGACGTTGGATTCGTCGCCGATGAAGATTGGGACTCCTTCGTCGCCGCGAATGGAGGCGAAGGGCCCGACGAAAACTTTGCGGCCGAGTTGAACGTGACCGATTACTAATCCCCTCGGGTGAACGAAAGCGGTGGGATCGATGGTCGGTTCGGCAGGGGCTTGGATGAAATTGGTGGGGACGTTAGCGTGGATGTTGTCGGTCATTATTTTGTCCTTTGGTAAGAGTTAGTTTGATTGACCAATTGTTAATGACGAATGACGAAACCAGAATGACGAATCAATGACGAATGACGAATGACGATCTGAAGCGGAAATCCCGGTACGGAATGACAACGCGGACAGCGATAAAGAGTCCAGCATGAAAAACAGGAACCAAGTACCATTACCGGCCAGAAAGAGCCCTTAATTCGGTCGGGGAGCAATAGCAAGGTTGTTTTAGCCATTCAGTTTTTCTCCTTCGTGAGTAAGCTTTGCAACGATAATCAGTTTTCTTGTGAATGTTTATAACCTTTACAGGAGGGGAATGATGGTTTGCCAGCTTACTGTTTTCCTACGAAATAATAAACCCAAATTGCCAGGCTGGTTAGGACGAGGATGGCACCTTCGGCGCGGGAGAGTCGCCATTTGGTTTTCATGAAGAGCATCATCAGGGCGGTTAATCCGATAAGCAGGCCGATGCTAATCAGGGCGTGATTGTCAGCTGAAATGGGCTGCAGGACGCCGGCCAGTCCCAGGACGCCCAGGGTGTTGAAGAGATTGCTGCCGACGAGGTTGCCGGCGGAGATGCCATGATGCTTTTTGATTATGGCGACGAGCGAAGTTACAAATTCTGGTAGTGAGGTTCCGGCGGCGACGACGGTCAGGCCGATGACGAGTTCGGAGATACCGAGTTTTTGGGCGATTGAAGTGGCAGCGATAACGAGGAAATAACCACCGGCGATGATGAGGATTAAACCGAGGATCAGCAGCAGGACATCTTTGGTGCCGGCGGTGTCGGTGGGGAGTTCTTCATCGAGGGGAGGTTGTTTTTTCCAGAACAGAAAGAGCAGGTAAGCGAACAAGCCGGCGAACAGGATGGCGCCTTCGAGACGTGAGAGTTCTCCGTTGAGCATGAAAACGAGCAGAACGGCGGTGATGATGAGCAGGATCAAGCTGTCGCGCCAGAGCAAGGCGGGATCGATTTTGATGGCTGCGACCATGGCGCAACCTCCGAGAATGAAGCCGATGTTGAAGGTGTTAGAGCCGATGACGTTACCCAGGGCGAGAGCTTCTTCGCCATGGAGGGCGGCGCTGACGGTGGCGGCGAATTCGGGAGCGGAGGTACCAAAGGCGACGATGGTCAGGCCGATGACGAGTTCGGAGATGCCGAGAGTTCGGGCGATTTTGGCGGCGGAATCGACGAGCCAGGCGGCACCTTTGGCGAGGGCGACGCAACTGGCAATGATTATCAGGATGTCTTTGAGGTAATCCATTTGTGGCAGTTTCCTTGTTTTTCGGCATTTTTTCCGGTGAGCTAAAAAATAGCGGATTCCGGGCTGGAATGCCAGAGATTTAGGGCTGAACTGTGTGTTTTTTGGGTGAAGAGAGGGGGCTTTTGGGGCTGTGAGAGGGGGAATTTGGCTGATATTGGCGATTATTACGCTGGAAGAGGGATTTTAGCCGATAAGGGTGAACAGCGCTGTGGGTGTGCGTGGCTGGACGGTAATGAAAGTGTTGTTCCAGCGACAATCAGAATAGAAGGCGGTTTTCGGCGGCGATTAACTGGCTGAGGACGTCGAATTTTAAAGAGCAATGGAAGATTTATTACTGAAAATTCAGAGTGCCTGTTTGCAGCTTGATGGTGGGCCGTTGGTGGCATTTGGTTTGGTTGCGATAGGTCTGGGGCTGGCGATGTGGCTGGGGGGGGTGCGGTACGCGTTTGCGGTGGTGGGGCTGCTGGGGGCGTTGATGGGGGCGACGTTGGGATTGCTGGCGAGTGAGTGGTTCGAATTGCCCCGGGCGGCGGCGGTAGGAGGGGGAGCTTTGCTGCTGGCGATTTTGGCGGTGCTGTTGCAGCGGAGCGTTATTATGTTGCTGGGGGCGGTGATTTTGGCATTGGTGGGGGGGGTAACATACTTTAGCTACAATGTGAATGAGCAATCCTGGGACGAGGCGTTGAACAAGGCACGGTTGCGTACGCAGCATTTGTCAGGGAGTGCGGAATCCGGAGATGTTGCGGGTGATGTTGAGCTCAGTGGAGTTGGGGGTGGAGTTGCGAGTGGAATTGAGCCGGGGGCGGTGGTTGAGGCTTACCGGGAGAGCAGTTATCTGGTGCAGCCGGACGACAGCCACGCAGGGGGCATGTCCAAGCTGAAGAATATTCTGTCAGATTTGTGGCTGATAATCCGTTCGAACCGAAATATGATTTTTGTCTGGGGTCTGCTGGGGGCGGGGGTGGGGATTTTATTTGGATATTTCATAACTAAAATCATGATGGCGCTATGCTGCAGTATTGTGGGTGCGACGGGGATTATTGGCGGCATGTTCAGTTTGCTGTTGGCGAAAGATGTTGAAGTGTTAACGGTGCTGCAGGCTCGGCCGCGGGTTATGCCGGTGCTGATGGCGGGAATGGTAATTTTTGGGTGTTTGGTGCAACTGGCGTTGGCCGGCGGTGCCAAATCGAAAAATCAAGACGAGACTAAAGAGGAAAACAAAAAATGAATACGTTATTTCAGATGTTAGCTCAGGCACAAAATGCAACTCCAGTTAATCCGGGTGAAGGTGTACCGCCGGATCAGTCGGTTCCGCCGCAGTTTTTTACACGGGTGCCGATCGACAATATCTGGGATTTTATTGTGAATATATCGTGGCTGCAGGCGGTGGTGTGTATTGCGTTTGGGGCGATATATTTGATTTACGGCTGGCGGGTATTTAAGGTGCTGGTGATTATCAATTTTGCGGTGCTGGGGATGTATGCCGGGATCAACCTGGGTGGTCGGCTGGGATCGGGGCTTTGGGGGGGGATAATGGGCTGTGCGATTGCGGGGATTTGTTCGTGGC
>JAFGSR010000251.1 GCA_016934515.1 Sedimentisphaerales bacterium | reverse complement strand
TCAACCCTAAAATTGCCATAAATACCTTAATTTACAATATATTATAATGGTTTTTGTGGCGAACGACTTTTGACGCAGGCGTCATCACTACCCAACCATTGAAAAATTACTCTAGAAAGCCACCCTCTTCCCTCAGGATAGAGTCAGTGTTAACTCATGTTTCATATTTAGATGGCGACTTATGCGCCCTCAACGATTGTCCAGCACTTCGCGGAAAGCCTTGATATGCGCCGGGGTTGTTCCGCAGCAGCCGCCGATGATGTTGGTGCCGTTTTCGATAAGCTGCTCAACTTTGGCTGCCATATCCTGGGCAGAAGCTTTGAAAACGGTTTGGCCGTCAATAATTTCCGGGATACCGGCGTTGGGCTGAACCATGATAAATTTGTCCGTATGCTGGGCCATTTCTTTGCAGATTTCCACCAGTTGCTCGATGCCGCCGCCGCAGTTGCTGCCCACGATGTCAACCCCGGCCCAGGTCAGTTTTTCCGCTACCTGGGCGCAGGTCATCCCCATCAGGGTGCGGTATTCACCCTTGGGGGTTTTGTCGAAGGTAAAAGTGGCGATCACCGGCAAGTTGGTGTTTTCCCTGGCGGCTTTGATAGCTTCCAGAGCTTCCTCCATTGCCATCATAGTTTCAATGCAGATAGCGTCCGCGCCGCCCTCGGCCAGGGCAATAATCTGCTCCTTAAAGGCGGCGTAAATTTCGTCCGGTTCCGCGGGCCCGAGTGGTTTTAACAGCTCTCCAGTAGGTCCAACCGAGCCGGCAACAAAACGATCCGGCCCGGCTGCTTTGCGAGCTATCTGGGCAGCGGTGCGATTGATCTCGGCTGCCCGATCAGCCAAGCCGTAATGGTTCAGTTTGTACCGGGTGCCGCCGAAGCTGTTGGTTTCGACGATATCACTGCCTGCCTCGACGTAACCGGCGATTATCTGTTCAACCTGATCGGCATGTTCAATATTCCAGCTTTCCGGGCATTTGCCCGGTTCCAGACCTCGGCTCTGCAACGAAGTGCCCATCGCTCCATCGCTCAGCAAAATCTGACCCGATTCCAGTTTCTTTAACAGATTACTCATGTAATTTCCTTTCCTGACTAATAACAGGGTTGGTTTTCGCGTATTGACCGGAGAAAAACCGCTGGTAGTGAATTAACTTTCTTGAATTACTGAACTTACCAACGATTTCACCCTGTCAGAATAGCCCAAAACAACTTAATTAGCAATTTTTTTTCTGCCTTGAGCTAGATTTTTTGGCTCCCGTGTTTTTTTGCCTCGATTTGTAATTCTCATACCGCTAATATTTAGGGTTTTGATGGCATTCACAGAAGAACCAGTGCAATGGACTTATTTTTAGAAAGGAAAGACAGCAAGATCACCATGGCAGATATTCAGCCTTTCAAAGCTTACCGACCCCGTCCCGATCTGGCAGCCCAGATTGCCAGTCCACCTTACGACGTGCTAAATTCCGAAGAGGCCCGGCAATTGGCAGCGGAAAATCCGCTTTCTTTTTTGCACGTGGTCAAGGCCGAAATCGATCTGGACCCGGCTGTTGATGTCCATTCGGAGCAGGTTTATGAAAAATCTGCTCAAAACCTGCACAAGCTGATGGAAAACGGTCAACTTATCCAGGATTATGAGCCTTGCCTTTATCTTTATCAGCAGCGGATGGGCAACCATGTCCAGTGCGGCCTGGTCGCCGGTGCCAGTGTCGCTGAGTACCAGAACAACCTGATAAAAAAGCATGAATTTACCCGGCTGGAGAAGGAAAATGATCGGGCCTGTCATGTGGAAAAACTGGGCGCCAATACCGGACCGGCTTTTCTGACCTACATAGCCTCAGCCAAAATTGACGCACTGGTAGATGAATTCCGCAAAAATAAGCCCGTTTACGATTTTACCAGTGATGACGGGATCAGCCACACCCTGTGGCTGATTGGTTCGCAGCAGATTGATCCCTTTGTCGAGGCGTTTGCCGAAGTTAGCTGCATGTATGTCGCCGACGGCCACCATCGCTCAGCCGCTGCTTGTCGCGTTTGCGAAAAAAGAAAAGCCGCCAATCCAAACCACACCGGCAAAGAACAATACAATTATTTCCTGTCGGTTATCTTCCCGCACAACCAGATGAAAATCCTGGACTATAATCGTGTGGTTCTGGATTTGAATGGCCTCAGTTCGGTTGAATTTATCGAAAAAATTTCAGCAAATTTCCAGGTCGAACCTGCCCAGGCACCCAGTCCGGACAAAAAAGGTACCTTTGGAATGTTCCTGGAAAAGCAGTGGTATCGCCTCACCGCCAAGCCGGGCACTTACCCAGTAAACGACCCGGTTAAAAGCCTGGATGTCTCGATTCTGCAGGACAATCTGCTGGAACCGGTCCTGGCGATTGATGACCCGCGAACCAGTACCAGAATAGATTTCGTCGGCGGAATTCGCGGAACCGCCGAACTTGAAAAACGCTGCGAAAATGACGCGGTGGCGGCCTTTTCGATGTTTCCCACCAGTATCGAAGAACTCATGGCTATCGCAGACGCCGGTCAGGTCATGCCCCCCAAGAGCACCTGGTTCGAACCAAAACTACGCAGCGGTCTGATTGTCAAAATGCTGGATGAATAAGCTTAACGGATTTTCAATTTTTTTTTAATTTAGATAGGAGTGATAAGATGCTGATACTGATTTCCGACGCTTTCGGAGCCGATCTACCGGAAAAACTGGCCCGTTTTGGCGAAGTAACCACCGACACGAATCGTCTGTCCGAAGCTGATGTAGTGCTGATTCGCAGTAAAACCAAATGTACTTCCGAGTACATCGATCAGGCCCCTAACCTCAAACTGATTATCCGCGGCGGCGTGGGGCTGGACAACGTCGATCTCGACTACGCCAAATCGAAGGGCATTGTCGTCAAGAACACCCCCAAAGCTTCCTCGATTGCTGTAGCGGAACTGGCTTTTGCACTTATGCTGGCGATTCCCAATCACCTCATCGAAGGTCACAACAGCATGCGCCAAGGCAAGTGGATTAAAAAACAACTCAAACGCACTGAACTTTTCGGTAAAACTCTGGGCCTCATCGGTGTCGGGCTTATTGGTACGGAAGTTGCCAAACGTGCCCAGGCATTCGGCATGAAAGTGATTGCCTTTGACAAATACATCGATTCCCACCCGATTGCCGAACTGAAAGGTTCACTCGACGAACTGCTCGCCGAGGCCGATTACATTTCATTGCACACCCCGCTTACTGACGAAACCCGCGGCATGATCGACAAAGCCGCCATCAAAAAAATGAAAGACGCCGCCTTCCTCATCAACACCGGCCGCGGCAAATGTGTCGTCGAAGAAGATCTGGCCCAGGCGCTGAAGGATAACCAACTGGCCGGCTATGCTACCGATGTCTGGTATTCAGACCCGCCGGAAAATTCCCCGATAATTGATGCCCCCAACGTGGTTATGACGCCGCACCTGGGCGCTTCCAGTGAGGAAAACCTCGAACGTATCGGTATTATTGTCGAAGAGGAAATCGAAGCGTTTCTTAAAAATTAATAATCATTTATGCTTGGTTGGAACCTGAGTATTAATCAAGCTGATCCAAAAAAATATTGAAGGAGTTAATTATGCCACGCGTTCACAATTTTTACGCCGGTCCTGCTGCACTGCCTTTGGAAGCTCTCGAAGCCGCTCGTGAAGAACTTCTCGATTTTAGGGGCAGTGGCGTCAGCGTCATGGAAACCTCGCACCGTTCCAAAGAATACGATGCCGTCCATAACGAAGCCGGCCAGTTGTTCAGCGAACTGCTGGGCCTGGGCGACAATTTCAAAGTGCTTTTCCTCCAGGGCGGGGCAAGTCTGCAATTCGCTATGATTCCCATGAACCTGCTCAGTCCCGACCAGAGCGCCGATTACATTATCACCGGCGCCTGGAGCCAAAAAGCCCTCAAGGAAGCCAAACTCTTCGGTACCGCCCGGGTAGCCGCCACCACCGAAGTTGACGGCGTTTTCAACTCGATCCCCACCGCCGATCAGCTCGATCTCGATTCCAACGCTCAATATTGCCACCTCACCTCCAACAACACGATTTTCGGCACCCAGTGGCGAACTTTTCCGGACACCGGCAATGTGCCGCTGGTAGCTGACATGTCCAGCGATATCCTGTCGCGAAGCTTCGATCCGTCGCTGTTCGGTATAATTTACGCCGGTGCTCAGAAAAACATCGGCCCTGCCGGCGTCGCCGTCGTAGCCATTCGCGATGATGTGCTGGAAAAATGCAAAAAAGACGGCGTACCCACAATGCTTTCCTACCATACCCACGCCGACAAAAACTCACTGTTCAATACCCCGCCCTGTTTTACTATTTATATGGTTAACAAGGTGTTCAACTGGCTCAAAAATAAGGGCGGCGTAGCAACCATCGAGAAAGAAAACGCTGCCAAAGCCGATCTCATCTACGGCTGCATCGATAACTCCAACGGCTACTACACCTGCCCCGTTGCTCCCCAGAGCCGGTCCTGGATGAACGTCGTCTTTCGGCTGCCTTCTGAGGATCTGGAGAAAAAGTTCGTCGCCGAAGGCTTGGCAGCAGGTTTTGTCGGCCTCAAAGGCCACCGTTCCGTCGGCGGCATCCGCGTTTCCATCTACAATGCCAACGGCCTCGATTCGGTCAAGGATGTCGTAAACTTCATGACCAATTTCGTCGCAAAGAACGGCTAGTACTGCATTTAACCAAAACTTTAATTCCTCAACCCTCGGCCTGCCCGGGGGTTTTTTTATCGCCTGGATAATTATCAGATTATCAGATCAGCATATCAGCAGATTTCTTTGTTTTTGCCATCCTGCCAAACTTGACTTTTGTTCTGGGATTTCATACTATTATAATAGGAAAAGTAGGACTTCGTGTTGGAATTCCTTTATTTATTGCGAAAAAACACATTAATTTTGAAAGGCTGGTGCGATGATGACTGAAGAAAAAAATGACAATGTAATCGAAAAAAGCTCATCCTGTGGTTGTTCGGCGAACTCCAAGTCGTTTTTTCTGTTTATTGTAGCATTATTGGCGTTAGGCGTGGTGGGTTACGCTCTGATTGGCGATCCCGGTCCCGGTGCCTGTAGAATTAAAACTGCAGACGGAAACGCTGTAAGTTGCAGCAATGCCGTTGGTTGTGCCGGAGGCGCCTGCTCGTTAGCCAAATCCTCTTGCCAATCATCCGGTTGTTCTGCGGATAAAGCTGCTTGTTCCAAAGAAAAAGCTTGCTGCGGCTCTAAAGAATGCTCCAAGGACAAGGCTTGCTGCGGCTCTAAAGAATGCTCCAAGGACATGGCCGCCTGCTCCAAGAACCAAGCTTCTTGTTCCACAGGCCAATGTCCTGCAACGCAGATCGTACAACAGAATCAGTAAGAAATTATTGACTGGATAACAAAGTTACTATCCTGCCGGGCTTTTCCAACTGATTAAAATCGGTTCGAACTGATCCGGCAGGGTAGTCTTTTATTTCTGAAGGGTACAATTGCTGTTTTATCTGGTCAACGTGAACAGGGTGATTTCCGGACGGCAGTTAAATCTCAATCTGCCTATGCGCCCCAAACCCCGGTTGACGTACAGTTGCTTTTCTCCCCGACTGAATAGCCCCGCGTGATACTGTTTATCTTTGACCGGCAGCACCGGTGGTCCCAACAGCGGCAGATGCACCTGACCGCCGTGAGTGTGGCCGCAGAGTACCACGTCCGCCGAGTGCTCCTGCAGTCTTTTAAAAGTGTCCGGATTGTGCGAAAGAGCGATGGTTGCTTCGTTCTGGGGCACGGATGCAAAGGCCTTCTCCGGGTGGAAATCACCCGCCCATAAATCCCCCAGCCCAACAATCCACAGACGCGACTGGTCGATCTCGACCGCGAAAGATTCGTTTTTTAGCACTTTATGGCCGCTTTTGGTAATCTGGTCCGTCAGAAACTCGCGTAATTCAGCCTTACCATTCTGGTGAAAGCGAGTTATCACCCCGTAATCATGGTTCCCCAGCACCGCAAAAATACCTGATTTAGATTTGATACCACCAATGGCCTGAGCTACTTTTTCTTTGTAACCATTTTTACCATCGTAAGTTATGTAATCACCCGTCAAAACCACAATATCGGGTTGAAGTCGATTGATGTCTTTGACGCATTCCTGTAGATACTGCTCGGTTACTACTCGGCTGCAGTGCAGGTCGCTGATCTGGACAATTTTTTTACCGACAAAGGCTTCCGGAAGGTTTTTGATTTGTAAATCTATTCTGACCGTTTCCACCCAGTGCGGCTCAATGGCAAACGCGTCGATCGCGCACAGAATCGGCATAGATGCCACCGTCGCCACAGTGCTTTTGAGAAAACGCCTGCGCTTCAATAACCTGATACCGGCGTTAGGACCGGCCATATTCCTCTTATTTGTTGCCATATCAAAAAATCACATAAAAATAGGGCTGTAAAAAATCTCTAACAAAGCACCCGCAAAAAACTTTAGTAGGGAAAAAATCGGTGGGGGGGCAGGTCGCTGTTTTCATTATGCTTAATAGTTTATAGCGTTATTCTTGGCAGATTTCAAGGAAAAAGTCGGATCGCTTTTTTGCCCCGGGCGGCCTCGGTCAAAGAAAAAGGTTGGTAAACTCTTTATCAGGCCGGAGATATGGTAGAGACTTTCCACTTCGCCCCGACAGTTATACCAGCATTTTTGGCACCGATTATTGGTGTTGTCCCGACGCAGTTTATTCATAATCGAAATAATATTGTCCTGATACAGATTCGCCACCGGCTGGGGGCGAAATTCCACGCAGCGGGCGATACCACCGACGCTGTCAATATTGAAAAAAGCCCGACCAGCGGCACAATTGGGCACACCACCGTTCAGTGCCGCGTCAAAACGGGACAAAAAGTGCGGATTGCTGAGAAAATTAGGGTATTTTTGGCGCAAATTAAGCAAAAATTGCCCAACATCGCTGGTTTGGCGATAGCGAAAACGTTTATTGCCGGTTTTGAGTATTCCATAGGGCTGGACCATGAAATAAGCGTCATGTTTGGCCGCCAGTTGGATAAGAGGCTCCATCTGATCCAGGTTGTCATCCAGTAAGACGCTCATCAGATTCACCCGCTGCCAAGGGTATTTCCGGGCCTCTGAGAAAATCCGTAACGCTTCTACCGCCCGATCAAAGGCACCCTCGATGCCGCGGGCTTGGTCGTGTTTTTCAGCATCGTCGTAATCAATACTGACGGAAACTCCCCACAGCCCCGCATTAAAAAGTTCCCGGGCCAGGTGTTTATCGGCATGATAGCCGTTGGTAGTGATGAAAGGGAAATGCCACCGACCCACCGCCCGTACGATGTCCACGATGTCCTCACGCAGGAACGGTTCACCGCCTGCCAGAGAGATTAACAAGGTACCCAGCTTGGCAAGCTTAGATGAGCCCTCTTCAAACTGCTCAATCGTCTGTTCGGGCTGCCGACCCATCTCGTCGCACCAGTAATGGCAGAATCGACAGCGAAAATCACACCGATAAGTCACCTGCCACGCACACCATAGCGGGTAGCGGGCCAGATAAGTGCGGAATAATCGCCATTTTTTCTGTTCTGGGCTGGTCATCGTTAAACTAGGCTAATCTGAAAGCTCCTGGTCGCTTCATGTTGTTTAATTACTATATATCAGTAACTTACAGTAGTTACCCAACCTTTGCAAGCAAACTTTGTCTAATGTAACAGATAAATTTGCTCCGGACTGGTTTAACAATATAGTCCAAAAATTCTATTTAATCGACGAATTGCCATTTTCTATGATATAATTACTATGTGTCTAATATCTGTTAATATAGTGTTTTCTATTAGTTATGTGGTATTTCGTATTGATTGATCCGAACTGTCCTGCCGTTTTTAGGAGGTGCTCTGGTGGCAGCTTTTTCGAATCATAACAGGGCAATTACCGGTTGTGTGTTTTTATTGCTTTTGGTGAGCTTTTTCCAGGCTGACCTTGGCCAGGTGTCCGCTCAATCCAAGCTGGATTTCTTGGGGCTGTCCCACCAGGCAGACAAAAAAGCCAGTACGGAAATATCTGAATCGAAACAAAATGCAATTCGCAAAAATACCACCCCTGCCGGGATCATACCCTACAACTCATTCGCAGGAAAGAAAGTTCAAGTGGTCAGCGCCGCGGTACAATCCGGACTGTCAGGCAAGAATTCTTCAAATAGCCAGCCTCTTAGCCGTTTCCAGAATAGTAATTCGCTAAGCCGGTTAAGCGAAAACCCAAAAAAACAGGTGGTCGGCCCGTTACGGAAGATTGAAAAACTTGACGAAATAAAAACCATTCGCTCTCCAAGAAATCAGGCGAAAAAGCCGATAAAACTTATATCGGTGGACTACCAGGAGCTTCCCTTTCAGGATGTAATTAACGATATCCGAAGTCGATTAGGGATCAACATCCTGGTATTTTGGCCGGCTCTGGAGCAAACAGGTATTAACCGGGACATTCCCGTTACCTTGAAACTGAATAACATCTCCCCCGGCAAAGTTCTGGCAGCTGTTTTGGATTATGTCGCCGGTGGAACTGGTCAGACCTTGGCCATGGAAATTGACCAGGGTGTTTTAGAAATCAACCTGAAAGAAAACCTGGGTCGAAAGATGGAATTGAAAACTTATTATGTCGGCGATTTACTCCATCAGCCCAGCCAAGGCTACAGCATGACGGGCGGCTACGGCGGCGGCATGGGTTCCATCGGTGGTATGGGCGGCATGACAGGATCTAGCGGTTTAGGAGGTTTTGGCAACCAGGGCAGCATTAACGGCCAAAATCGCCGGAGTTCCTCACGCGTCTCCAGTCAACGAAACCGAAGCAATCGCTATTGAATGGGATGTTAGACTCCTCAAAGTTAGTTATAGGTCTTAGAAATAATAATTATCGCTGTACATAACATATTTTATTTGAGTTTTTAATTTACGCCGATGTATTTATAGTGTAAATTTGGTTTTACTAAATTATGGTTAGCAACAAAAGAACAGCTTTGATATTTCTGATCCTCCTCTGGGGAACCTCGCTCGCTTTTTGTGACGAGTTAACCGTTAACACGAATGAATCCGCTGATTACCGGACCATCCAGGCTGCTATTGATGCCGCCGGGTCGGGTGACACGATTGTTGTCAACCCCGGTTGTTACCAGGAGTGCATAATTGTCACCGGCAAATCCGTTACGCTTCGCAGCAGCAATCCAACTGACGAAACCGTAGTCGCCAAAACCATCATCGATGGCTCAGGCCTCGGCACGGTGGTAACTTTCGGTCCTGACGCCGGGACGGATACCCTGCTCAGCGGTTTCACCATCACCGGCGGCAAAGCCAATTTGGGCGGCGGCATTTCCTGTGGACCCGAAATGACCGGCCGAATTGAAAACTGCCTCATCAAGGACAACTCCGCTACCGGAGGCGGCGGCATTTATATCAACGGCGGTAATCCCCTCCTGACCAATTGTAAATTTGAAAACAACCAGGCCGAGCTTAGCAGCGGCAACGGCGGCGGCTTGCTCATTGCCAACGGCAGCAGTTCGGTTGTCAGTAAGTGCACCTTCGTGGGTAACCGGGCGAATAATTCCGGCGGCGGCTCAGCCTGCTTGGGTCCCGGAAAGCCAAAATTCGTTGACTGTGTTTTTCAGGATAATTCCGCCGGTTTTGCCGGTGGAGGTCTCAACTCAAGCCAAAATTGCAATCCAGCTCTATTGGGCTGCAGTTTTATCGCTAATTCCGCAAAATCAGGCGGTGGCGGCGGCTGGCATCATACCGGACGAGCAAATGACGATAACGGCGATGAGTTCGACCGTGATTTAGATCCCGCGATTTTCAATTGTTCTTTCAAAGGCAACACCGCTTCTACGGGTGGCGGTGTCAAGGTCGTCGCTACGAATGCGTTATTTGTCAATTGCCTGTTCGCCGCTAACCGAGCCGTTTATACCGGGGGCGGCTTGCTCAGCAGTTGGCAGGGCACCTCAGGCAGCCAACCGCAGCTAATCAACTGCACTTTCGCCGGTAATCTCGCCGGTTCTTTTGGCGGCGGTATCAGCAGCAACAACAGTCGGGCAACCTTGAGAAACTGCATCGTCTGGGGAAATCGCGACAGCAGCGGTGAAGGTTTTTCGGCGCAGTTGCATGATTCGAGCAAAGTCTATCATCAGCAGGATTCGTCGGAAATCAAGTTTTGCTGCGTACAGGGTTGGACCGCTACGCAAAATGGGTTGGGTAACTTAGGCAAAGATCCCATGTTCGTCCGCTCCCCGGGTCTGGTGGGACTTTCGGATGAAGATTCCTACGGTGATTTGAAGCTGCGCCCCGGTTCGCCCTGCATCGACGCTGCCAAAAGTGATTATCTTCCGCCCGATATTTTCGATCTGGATGAAGATGGCGATACCGATGCGACTATTGCCCTGGATATCAATAATAAAATTCGTTGTTCGGATGATCCAGACACCCCCGACACCGGCCAAGGCAATGGCCCGATAGTCGATATTGGCGCCTGCGAGTTCGTTCTTGAATAGGGCGAGGCGCCTTCACGTTCTCGTTTTTTATCCCGCGTATTATACATATCAAACAAACCTTTGTTAGCTTAAGAAAGGTATTGGTCCAGTATGAAGACCCTGCAGAGTTTCGTATTTGCGTTAATAGTCCTGTTTACAACCGGATTCATACATGCCGAAGAGATGGTTACTGTTACTACTGAGGACA
The DNA here is from genome assembly GCA_016934515.1 of Sedimentisphaerales bacterium. Lineage (GTDB taxonomy): Bacteria > Planctomycetota > Phycisphaerae > Sedimentisphaerales > SM23-30 > JAFGSR01. The sequence continues at coordinate 8,222 of JAFGSR010000251.1, read as the reverse complement.
CGGGTGTCGCCCTGGTCAATCCCAACATGGGCTGGACCATGCATTTCTACTCTAACGTCCCGACAAATTATGGGTCAAAGCTGGCCCCCTCGGATACGCTTGACGACTTCCCCGGTCTCTCCACCGTTTTTCTTCGGATTCCGTGGGTATATATTGAACCGCAAGAGGGCAAATTCAACTGGGCCATACTCGACACGCCCGCACAGCGTTGGATTGCCAAAAACAAACGTATCGCTATGTGCCTGACCACTTCCGAGAATTGGATGAAATATGCCACGCCGGAATGGGTAAAGAACGCCGGTGCCCAGGGAACTTTCTATGAATTCGGTAAAGGCCGCGTTGCCGAAAGTGGCACCTGGGACCCGTTCTTCGATGACCCGATCTATCTGGAAAAACTGGATAAGTTCTTAGCTGCCGTTGCTGCGCGATATGATGGCAATCCAAACATCGAATTCATCGATGTCGGCTCTTACGGTCTCTGGGGTGAAGGCCACACCCATATGAGTAGCAGGCAGGACGATATAGATATCAAGAAAAAGCACATCGACCTGTATGTTAAAAACTTCAAGAAAACAATACTTTGTATCAATGATGATTTCGCAGGCCACGACAAACCCGGACGCCGGTTTCCGATTATGGACTACGCGCTCTCTAAAGGGCTGACGCTCGGAGACGACAGCATTCTGGTCCAACCTCCGCCGCGATCTTGGTATCACGCCGAGATGGCCCAGGAGTTCTGGCCCAAACTACCGGTCATCCTTGAACACGAGCACTACGGAGGAGCCAAAGCTCGTGGATCCTGGGACGGAAACCTCCTGCTCAAGTCCATCGAAGATTACCACGCCAGCTTCATGTCGATCCACTGGTGGCCCAGGATTCTACTTAATGAAAACCGCGAGATAATCGACAAGATCAACCTGCGAATGGGCTATCGGCTCCAGCCAACAAAAGTAACCTTCCCCAAAAAAGTAAAAATCGGCAAAAGGTTCAAGGTCCGGTGGACCTGGTCCAACAAGGGTGTTGCTCCGTGTTATCCCGGTGGTTTTCCTGCCCTTACACTGAAAGATGACCAGGGCGGCATTGTCTCGGTCTTGAGCGACGAGACATTGAACCTGCGCGACTTGAAAGTCGGTTCTCCCGAAAATATTCCAACAACGCAACACGAGAGTGAGTTTGTCGTCGGCCTTATTGCCCCCACCACGAAACCGGGTACGTACGGCTTGTTCATCTCGGTCGGCCAACGCGACGGCACACCAAAGATCGCCCTGCCCCTGGAAGCAGATGACGGCCAAAACCGCTACCGGCTGGGTGCCATAACCATAGAATAACCATAATTACTATAGAAGGCTGAAAAACAGCTAATAATTGAACCGGACATCTTGACGTTCTTAATCCCGGCTTAGTCAACTAAAAGCCTTGCGTAACACTTTCAGGCTCTTCGGCAGGGCGCTCTGGTAATCTTCTTTGCCCTCGAATTCCAAACTTATATACCCGCGATAACCGTGTTTACGCATAATTCGGCCGATCCGTGGATAATCCAGATCAAGCGTGTACCAGGTGCCGCCGCCGTAATAGGTCTTGGCCTGCATAAAAACGGTTTGAGGGGCGCACATTTCCAGTTTCTCGTAAGGATTCTCCAAAAAATTCCCCGTATCCAGCAACACCTGCAGCCAGGGTGAATCGATGGCATTGACGATTCGCAGCAATCCTTCTGCCGTCCGGGCCAGGCCCCAGTGGTTTTCCAGGCCCAGGATAACACCCGCTTTCTCAGCAGCCGGCAGACATTTCTCCAATGCTTCAATCACCCAGGGATAAGCATCTTCATCGGTATAACCCGGCAGCGGCGGCTCGATACCGCGATTGTCCATTAGATCGTTAAAGCTCTTGGTGCCCCATCTGCCGGTGTTGACGCGGATGATGGGGATGCCGAGCTTGTAAGCGATGTCGATGTGATGGAGAGTTATGTCGATTTGTCCCTGACGTTTATTTTCGTCCGGGGTAACAAATCCCTGGTGCGTGGACATGCAGCACAGATCGAGGCCGTTGATCAGCGCCCGGCGTTTGAGGTTCTGTAGATAAGCGTTGGGCTTATCCTCCGGCATCTGAATGTAAAGCACATCCACACCGTCAAAACCCATCTCCGCCGCCTTATCAATGCAGTCCTCAATGGGCATTTTCATGTTGTCTTTGAACCGCCAGTAAGAATAAGTCGAAACCGCAATCGGATTAGGGCGGTTGAATGGTTTACCCTTATCAAGGCCGTCACTGCTTGCAGAAGAACTACTCTGGCTGCTGATACCGCTCTGGCTGCAGCCGGTCAGCCCGGCTACCGAAGCCGCCGCAAACGCGGATTGAGCCAGAAAAGTACGACGTTTAATCTTCTTCATAATGGCGATTCTCCAATTATATTGTTAATCAATTTAAGGTTTGTTCATAATACCGTTTTAATAGTCAATTATAACCGTGCACAGAAATAAACAACTTCCGCCGTAGGTGGATTTCCTAAAGCTGCCCTGAAAGGGCAAAATAGCTCAGCCCAGGGCAACGCCCTGGGTAAGCGTCCGTAAGTTTTTTTCCAAGCCCTGAAAGGGCGAAAATAATAATTCAATGCTGATGAGATATTTTGTGTTTTTTTAGTTTTTCTGGGCTTGATATCAGCGTCCATCGGCGTCTATCGGCGGTTTCATCTTGGTTACTGTGAACACTTACAGCCTGCTTTAATATGTGTGGCCGTGGACTTTTGAAGTTCTAAAACCAAAAATCGCAATTACTACGAAGCAAATCAAGGGTAGTACGAACGAAGCCCGGGCACTGGAGAGTTCCATGAACCCCAGATTGAACGCACTTTGATCCATGATCCAACCCTGCATCGGGGGCATAAGGCAGCCGCCGCCAATGGCCATTATAAGCCCGGCCGCTCCCAGCTTGGCGTCATCTCCGAGACCCTTTAGAGCGATTCCGTAAATGGTCGGGAACATCAGCGACATGCACGCCGAAACACCCACCAGGCAATACAACCCGAGCATTCCTTTGATAAAGATGGTGCCCAGAATCAGCCCCAAACCTCCTAATGCCAACGTCATAAGTAAACCGCCCGGGCTGAAATACTTCAACAGAGCCGTACAAATGAAGCGACTGCTGACAAAAATTATCATGGCAACGATATTATATGACTGTGCGGTGGATTTTTCCATACCCAGCTCACTTCCGGCATATTGGATTATAAAAGTCCAACACATAATCTGGACCCCAACATAAAACGCCTGGGCAATTACACCTTCGATATATTTGCGGTTTCTGAATAACCGTGAAAAAGTTGCACCAAGATTCAACTTGTTGTCATCTTCGTCTTTGCTCCGGGGCAGCTTTGCCAGAGCAAAAATTATCAGCACCGCAAGCACCACCAAACCAAGTATCATATATGGCCCGATGATGATATCAAGATCATGTTGCTGAATTGCAGCAAATTTATCCGGCATGGTATCTCTAATCACTGTTCTCTCGGCTTCCGTGCTGCTGTCGATCCGCGAAAGTATAAAGTTTCTCGCGATAAGCATGCCGGTTAGCGAACCCATAGGATTAAACGATTGGGCAAAATTAAGCCGCTGTGTTGCCGTCTCTTCCGGGCCCATGGAAAGGACGTAAGGATTGGAACTGGTTTCCAGAAAACTCAATCCACAGGTCATAATAAAATAGGCTATCAGAAAAGCCGAAAACGCCATCATGGCACCAGCCGGGATAAACAGCAAACACCCCGTCGCGTAAAGACCCAGACCAACCAGTATGCCGGTTTTGTATGTGAACCGTTTAATGAAAATGGCTGCCGGAATAGCCATGAAGCAGTAACCGCCGTAAAAAGCAAACTGCACCAGCGAACTTTCAAAGTTGCTGATCAGCAGGATGTTCTTGAAGGCGGCGACCATCGGGTTGGTAATATCGTTGGCAAAGCCCCACAACGCGAACAGGCTGGTTACCAGGACAAACGGTAAAATGATCCCCGGCGGAAGCAGCTTCGGTCTTGCGATTTTTTCATTATTCTCGGCCGGACTGGTTTCTGTCATCTGTGATACCCTTTTATTAGAACAGTTTTAAAAGAACAAATCTAAATTTCAATAGAATATGATTCGGTTTGACCGATGTAACTTCCTGAAATACAAGTAATTAACGTCCGAAGCCGCATCTGGAAACAACTGTTTCTGACGCGGCATTATAATGGCCCTCTTTGCGATTAGCAAGGGTTTTGTCAGAGGTAACTCCCAGGGCGATAAACTGCTGTTGACAAACAACTACCCCAGGCAGCGATTTGTCAGTGGTCGTTTCCTCCGCCCGCTCTGCCGGAAACTCTTAGATGATTTTGACTTGGCACAACTGCAGGGACAGGCTATTATAACTTTGTTCGGCTTTTTTGATTTCTTGCAAATTAAGCAAAATAGCAAAAAATTGTAAATCAAAGCGCCGGTTTTGTTTTGAAAATTAGTATTTTGGCAATTTGATATTGTTTAGGATTTTGGAATTAGTGCTCCCGTCGCGATGTGTCGCAAACGCGGCGGATAGGTTTTCCATTTTAACTGGATTAGGAGTCGCAGATCATGAAAAACGTAATCTGGATTGTTTTGTTCCTGCTGATAGCGGGGATCTTCATCGGTATTGGTATTTCTCGCAAGGGTAGCACTGAGAACTCCGGGGAAATTGTTATCGGTGTGATTCCCAAGGAAACCACCTCGGCATACTGGAACGGGGTTTACAAAGGGGCACTCCAGGCCGGCAAGGAAGAAAATGTTAAAATTCTCTGGAACGGACCGGAAATCGAAACCGATCGGGAACGACAAATCCAAATCGTCCAGGACATGGCCGCCCAACAGGTCGCCGGTATCGTGCTCGCCCCCAACGATCGCAAAGCACTGGTGCCGATTGTTGAACAGTTGTATGATAAAAATATTCCTTGCGTTATTATCGATTCGGGCATTGATACCGAAAAGTATTTATCCTACATGGCAACGGATAACTATAATGGCGGCGCTATGGCGGCCCGACGGATAGGAAAGTTGACCGGCGGCAAAGGTAACGTGATTTTATTGGCGTGGATTCCCAATGCCGGATCCACCGATGCCCGTCAAAATGGTTTCCGCGATACCTTGGCCAAAGAATTCCCGGATGTTAAAATTGTAGATTCGCAGTATCCCAATCCCGCTACCGTAACCCGTTCCCGTGAAATTACCGAGGACATGCTGATGAAAAATCCCGATGTGCAGGCAATTTTCTGTTGTAACGCCACCGACTCGGCCGGGGCACTGCAGGCCCTGCGCGGTCCGGGCCTGGCCCAACGCGGTATCAAGCTGATCGGTTTTGATGCGTGGGATTCCCTGGTCGAAGGTTTGGCCGCAGGAGAACTTGATTCGCTCGTGCTGCAAAATCCCTACAAAATGGGCTACGAAGGCGTCAAAGCTATTATGAAAAAAAGGCGGGGCCGGGAGATTCCCAAAAAAGTGGACACCGGGGTTGAACTGGTTACCAAAGATCGTATGGAAGAACCCTTAATCAAGCAATTGCTGGAAACTCGATGACTAACGATTCAACTCGTTCACAACCTAACAGTTCTGCCAACGGTATTGCCTTACGCATGACGGGCATCTCCAAGCGGTTCGGCCCGGTTCAGGCCCTGCGCGAAGTGAGTTTTACGGTTCACACCGGTACGGTTCACGCTCTCGTCGGCGAAAACGGCGCCGGTAAATCCACCCTCATGAAAATCCTGGCTGGCGTCCATCTGCCCGACACCGGCACCATTGAAATCCGGGGTCAGCAATGCAGATTCGCCAATCCGGGCCAGGCCATCGCCGCCGGCGTTTCCATGATCTACCAGGAACTCGATCTGGCCGAACACTTAACCGTTGCCGAAAATATCTTCCTGGGCGCCGAGCCTAAAGCTAAGCTGCCGATGTTTCTTAATAACAAAAAAATGGTTCGTCTTGCCAAAAAACTCACTCAGCAGCACAATTTTGACATCAAAATGACCGCCCGGGTCGAAGAACTTCCCACCGGTGATTGTCAGATCGTCGAAATCTTAAAAGCCCTTCGCCGCAACGCTTCCATTCTGGTTATGGATGAACCGACTTCCTCACTTTCCGAAACTGAAGCGCAAAGGTTGTTCGAAGTTGTCCGCCAACTCCGCCGACAGGGCCTTACGATAATTTATATTTCTCACCGGCTCGAAGAAATTATCGATCTGGCTGATGAGGTCAGTGTTTTACGCGATGGAGCACTGGTGCATTCGGAACACATTGAGCAACTGGATATTCCGAAAATTGTTCACCACATGGTCGGCCGGGAACTTAACGACTTTTTCCCCCAGCGACAGGTTCTCCCGGGCCAACTTAGCGTAAAAGTTGAAAACCTCAGTTCCGATGTCGGAATCGATTCCGTCTCTTTTGAGATTCGCCGGGGCGAGATCGTCGGCATGGCCGGCCTGGTCGGTGCCGGTCGGACCGAAACCGCTCAGACAATTTTTGGTGTGGCCCCAAAAAGCTCGGGCCGGATTTTTCTCGACGGCCAAGAGGTCCGGATCAATTCACCAGCCGAGGCTATTAAACAAGGTGTTGCTTTTTTGACCGAGGATCGCAAACGCACCGGCTTATGTCTGCAATTGCCCTGCAGTTGGAACATTACCCTGCCGAACCTGGACATCATCGGCATGAAGCACAAAATCAACCTCACCCGCGAACATCGTATTGCCGAGGAGGTGGCCTCCAAAATAGCAATCAAATGGCATGGCCCTCAGGCCCCAGCCGACACCCTCTCCGGCGGTAATCAGCAAAAACTCCTGATCGCACGCTGGCTCTTGGCCGAGTCGAAATTCCTGATTTTTGACGAGCCCACCCGCGGCATCGACGTCGGGGCCAAAGCCGAAATCTATTCACTCTTAAATCGCCTGGCCCAGCAGGGTAAAGCCATTTTATTCATCTCCTCCGAACTGCCTGAACTGTTCGGAGTTGCCGATCGGATTCTCGTAATGCGCCGCGGTCGGCTTGTCGGCAATCTGGATACCAAAAAAACCTCTCAGGAAAAAGTAATGCACTTAGCTGCGGTGGAGGAAAATTAAATGAACAAAATGATCAGGCAATTGCTCCCCTTCGGCACCTTAACCTTGATTATCTGCATTCTCTCAGCCTTGAAGCCCGACATTTTTCTGACCTCGGAGAACATCCTTAACGTGCTCAGCCGCTCCAGCGTCAACGGCATCATCGCTGTCGGCATGACCATGGTTATTATCTCGGCCGGAATCGATCTGTCCGTCGGTTCCATGCTCGCTCTGGTAGGCATGTGCGCCGGTGGCGTCATGGTTGCAATTCCCGAACTTGCCCAGTCCGATTCGCCCGGAACATTCACTTCCATGATGCACTGGATGGTCGATAATCCGACCAGCATCTTGTTACTCGGCTCTCTGGCCGGAATCCTGGTAGGCTTTTTGTGCGGCTGCCTCAATGGCACCTTGATAACCAAACTTAAACTCCCCCCCTTCATCGTTACCCTGGGCAGCATGAGTGCTTTTCGCGGAATCTCCTACGTAATGAACAACGGCAAACCCTTCGACGTGCCCAGCTACACTTTCCTGGGCTCCGGTGTGATTCCGCTTGGTTCTCACGGAATCCCGGTCTGCATCATCATTTTCGCTGTAATCGTCATCATCGCTGGTTTCATCCTCAAGTTCACCCGCTTGGGACGCTACACTTATGCAATCGGCTCTAATCGCCAAGCCGCTTTCCACGCCGGCATCAACGTGGACAAAACCCTCATCGCAATTTACACTCTTACCGGTCTGGCCGTTGCTATCGGCGCGCTCATTGCCACCAGCCGAACCGTTTCCGCTCAGCCCACCGCCGGCATAACCCTCGAACTGGATATCATCGCCGCGGTTGTAATCGGCGGGGCTTCGCTTTCCGGTGGTCGAGGCACAATCACCGGCACCATTATCGGTACGCTGCTGATCAGCTTCCTCCGCAACGGCTGCACCTTGCTGGGCATCTCCACCAATATCCAGTTAATCGTTATCGGTGCCATCATCATCAGCGCTGTTGCCCTGGACCAGATGGCCCGCACCAAAGCTCAAACCAGCAAGAGTTGATGAAAATAACTTGATCGTATAGGAATTTGTATTTCGCTGTTTCCGAAAGCTGCAGCGACCAACGGGAGCGTCGAAACTCCCCGTGGATCGCGGCGAATCCGCT
>JAFGSR010000250.1 GCA_016934515.1 Sedimentisphaerales bacterium | reverse complement strand
CCTTGATTAACAGGATTTTATATCAAGTCAATCATGTTATCCTGTCTAAAAAATTTCTTTTTTAACCAACTTTTTGCGATGAGAACCTTATTTTGTTAATCGACAGGCCAATTCAGCAACACGTTTTCCGAGGTTTTGGGCAGTTTCGATACCAATGGTATCATTTTCAATACCATCTGGATGGCCGCTCCAGAGTGCTGCGCCAAAATGAGCGGTACTACGGCCGTCGCTGACACAAATCATGTCATGGCAAAAACAAGCGGCCTGGATAGCCTGGATGGTTAATTCCTGTCCACCGTTGCGGATGCCGCCTACGGTCAAGACACCGGCAACGCGGTTGCGGAAGATCCAGTCATTGCGCCGAAACATCACACAGCGATCCAGGAAGGCTTTGCATTGGGCAGTCATCGATCCCAAATATACCGGAGAACCAATTATCATGCCGGCAACATCTTTATCCGCCAAACGGGAAATCAACTGAGGAAAATCATCCTCGATGCTGCAATTCAGTTCATTTTTACATTTTCGGCAGTCAACGCAAGGACGAATATCCAAACCCGCCAACTCGATCAATTCGGTATCGATTGAGTTGTCTATTTTCTTTGCCGAGGCAAGGCAAATGCTCAAAGCTTTGTATGTTGTTTGTCCTTTCCGTGGGCTGCAAGCGATTCCAAGAATTTTCATTGATTAACCTTAACCTTTCATAATAATTTTGGTTTATCGGAAGACAACAATGTGTAAAAAAGCTGATCATTCTGCATTTCGGTATGGATTATACCCTGTTGGGCTAAATCTTCCACGTATTTGATTACTTCGTTGCGATGCAGCCCCAAACCTTGAGCGATGTCTTCGATAGAGCAGGGACGTCGCCTGAGCAGTGCCAAAACATCGTCACGTTTGGCGGCGAAGACATTTTGGGCATGAACATTTTGGTAATCGGCAATAACCTCGGCTTTGTCATCGAGCTTTAACGCTAATTTTTCCAGTTGATCTTTGGGAACCGGCAGGGCGAAACTTTCGGCAGGCGGACGGGTAACGGTGTTTACCTGGACCCGATCCGGTGAAATTTGTTTAATGTGATCCGACAATTTGTTGATTTCCTGTTCGGTGGTATTTACGCCTCCGATCAAAAACACTTCCAGCCAATATTGTCCGGGATATTCCCGGCGGAACTTAACTAAACCATCGAGCATTTTGTCAAAGGTTATTTCGGCACAGGGGCGGTTGATATATTGAAAAGTTTGCTCGCTGCCGGCGTCCAACGAGGGGATGACCAGGTCGGCCTGCATAAGAGCACTGCGGACCTCAGGCCGCCACAATAGTGAACCGTTGGTTAATACCGCGACCGGGATTTTGGTTATGTCCTTGATGCCAGCTATCAGTTCAGCGGTACGGGAATACAAGGTAGGCTCGCCGGAGCCGGACAGGGTGATATAATCAGGCCGGCAAGACAGCCGATTTTTGAGTTCGTTGACTGCTTCGGTAAGCGGCGTCCATTCTTTTTTAAGCGTGGTTTTGTTGGTGGTCAGGCCCAGTTGACAGTAAATGCAATCGTAGGGACAGGTTTTGAACGGCACCAGATCGATTCCCAAAGATCTGCCCAGCCGCCGCGAAGGCACAGGACCAAAAATGCATGATGACACAACGAACTCCTATCCAAAAGCCTGGTTGAGAAATCAAAAATCAAAGATTAAAAATCAAAATTAAGGTGTCCGCCTTTGGCGGACGGGAATTTTCTGATGTACATAAAATGTTTATGATACCAACCGGCCTAATATCGGTCAATTTGAGTTACCACTTATTGTAGGGGTGATTATTGGGTGGCGGGTTCGAATTCAATTTGCGTTCCTACGGAGCAGGCAAAACATTTATCCGGGAGGGCTTCCCAAAGTTTTGCGGTTGCTTTGGCGCCGGTACAGTGAGCGGTTCCGATCTGCTGAACATTATGTACGCGAAAAGCTTTAATGGTATTTTCGATTCTTTCCGGTGAAGCTACCAACAGATGCATTCCACCCAGCACGGTGAAAAAATCCATTTGTCCGGTCAGGTCCGCGATATAATGCAGAGTATTCACTACTCCGGCATGGGCGCAACCCAGAATAACCACCAATCCCTGCGCAGAATTAAAATACAAAGCCTGGTCATCCAGAATCAGGTCAGGCTCGGTCTGAAAAGCATCCTGGAAAAAAGGTCCACCAACATCTTCAAACTCAGCCAGACGTCTAATTGGTCCGGTGACAAGATAACCGGGAAGAACCTCGGTGGGCTGGGTGGTCCATTTGATGCGTTCATGGAATTGCGGCTGGGACAGATGCAGGTGAGTCAAAGCGGGCATACCGATATTTCGCACGGATTTGTCGGAGTGGCAACTGTACCTGGGTTTTAGCGAGTCGGGATGCAAATAAATTTTTGCCTGGTTATTTTTATCAAGTAATTGCATTAATCCGCCGGAATGATCGTTGTGGCCGTGGCTTAGAACAATCGCATCTGCTTTGGAGAGATCGATTCCGAGCACTTTGGCATTTGCCTGAATAACCCCGCTGCAACCGGTGTCGAAAAGAATCTTATGATTTTCATCCTCGATCCAGACCGCCCAGCCGTGCTCTGCCAGCAAAGTTGGATGATTGCTGGTGTTATCGACCAGAATCGTGATTTTAATTTTCCCGCTCATAATATCAAAACCAGAGAATTAAGGTAATCACTAAGAATTTTGGTAACCTCTAAGAATTTATTTTGGTATTTGCATGAATTTTGCGGTGGCGGTGGTGGTGATGCGGTCGGCTTGGGTGATTTGTGCTTTTGCTTCGAAGATGGGAGGTGTGGTTCGAGTTATCCAGGCTCGAACACTGGCCGATTGTCCTACGATGACGGGGTGACGGAACCTGATGCGAAAATCAGCAGTAACGGCAACACAACCCCGGGCAAACAAGCAATTTGTCATGGCACCATCGAGAATGGCGGAGATTACCCCGCCATGGAGCAAGCCGGGGTAGCCCTGGTAAGATTTATCGTAAATAAAATCGGCGGTTACTTCGCCATTGTCAGCCGCGTGAAAATCCAAATGCAATCCCTGTTCATTCCGGAAAGAACAGACAACGCAATCCCGATGCACCTGCCGGCGAACTTCGGCTAAATTACTTTCGGTGCTTTTAGTGATCACAAATGTTCTCTCCGGTTTCCAGGTTACCGGCCAGATAATCATTGACGAGTTGTTCGGAGCTTTGTGCAGGAGCGCCGATTACCACCTTGATATCGTTCTGGACAAAAAGCTGCTGGGCGCGCATTCCCATGCCTCCGGCGATTATTACATTGGCGCCCAACTCATGGAGCCAGGCGGGCAGCACACCCGGCTGATGTCCCGGGGGTTGGAGGGTTTGCGTAGCAAGGACCTGCTGAGTGTTTTCGTCAACGTCCACCAGTGCAAATTCCTGACAATGTCCAAAATGCATACTCAATTTTCCATCTGCTAAAGGAATAGCGATTTTCATAAAATATTCTCCAAGTTTTTTGATGTTTCACCAGTTTGGAATCACCATTATTTTTTCAGGGCACGGTCGATCTCGGCCCAAAGTTTTCTGACATCTTCGGCTACGCCATTTTCCGAAAATTCCACCACGGATAATTTTTTAATCAGAGCCTGGGTAACGGCATCATCAAAGCGGATTTTTCCGGCGATGTGAATTTTACGATTTTGGGCCATTTTTTCAATCGCGGCGGTGATATCAGGATTAATGTCCCATTTGTTGATGCAAACCATGGTTTCGATTTTGAAATGACTGGTTAGCTCGGCAACCCGTTCCAAATCATGCTGTCCACTCAAAGTCGGCTCGGTTACCACCAGAACCATATCCGCGCCGGTAATCGAAGCAATCACGGGGCAACCGATGCCCGGTGAGCCATCGATAATGATTAAGTCCAGATTCTGCTGTTGGGCCAAATTTCGGGCGTGTTCGCGGACCAGGGATACCAGCTTTCCGGAGTTTTCCTGGGCAACACCTAATTTGGCGTGAATCATCGGGCCGTGACGGGTTCGGGAGCGAAACCACTGGCCGTTGATTTCCGGTTCGAAGGAAATTGCACTGCTGGGGCAGAGACGGACACAAACTCCGCAGCCGTCACAAGAAATCGGATCGATCTGATAAACAACACTGAGCACCTCATCCAGATCGGTGCTGCGCCAAACCGCTCCAAACCGGCACGCATCATAACACATACCGCAACCGATACACTGCTTGGTTATAATTTTCGCTTGTTTGCCACCGCTGAAGTTTTCGGTGTATTCGACCTGGGGTTCGAGCACCAGGTGAAGATCGGCTGCATCCACATCGCAATCAACCAACACCTTGTTCTGAGCTAAAGCGGCAAACGACGCAACAATGCTGGTCTTTCCGGTGCCACCTTTTCCACTGATTACTACCAGTTCTTTCATTGAGCGATTCCTTTTAACGTGCGATTCCTTTTAACCAAAGTTCACTATTGTCTGATCCATAAGGCGATTGGCCAGGTCGGAGAAAACTGCTGCGTAATTATCCAGGCTTTGGCCGATCAATTCACCCCGGGAATAAGTCTCGGCGATAGCCCGGTCGTTGGGGATTTCCAAAATAATGTTAATTCCTTCTTTTTCACAATATTGCTTTACCGCATGGTCACCGACATCACAGCGATTGATGGCAACGGCAAAGGGGACTTTCAGAACCCGGACCATTTCGACGGCCAGCTTCAAATCATTAAGGCCGAATGGTGTTGGTTCCGTGGCCAATACGATGAAATCCGAATCTCTTACCGCCTCGATTACCGGACAGGACGTCCCCGGCGGGGCATCGATGATTGTAATCTCACTTTGGTTAGCGGACTGTTTGACCTTGCTGATTAACGGTGGAGCCATGACTTCGCCAATTCGTAGTCTGCCTTGGGCGAAGTGAAACCCCTTAGCGGAGCCGGTTTCGACCAGGCCTACTTCCCGGGCCGATTCGTCAATAGCAGCTTCGGGGCAGAAACGCATACAACCGCCGCAACCGTGACACATCTCCGGAAAAACCATAACCTTGCCTTTGATGCAAACAATCGCGCTGTATTGACAAACTTCGGCACAAGTGCCGCAACCGCTGCATTTTTCTTCATCTACCCTGGGCACCGCAACGGTTGCGGGTTGGGAAGTTGTCAATTCCGGTTTGACAAAAATATGGCAGTTTGGTTCTTCTACATCACAATCCAGCAGTTGCACCTGCCGGCCTTGCCGAGAAAAAGCAAAAGCCAGATTTGTCGCAATGGTAGTTTTTCCGGTTCCGCCTTTTCCACTGGCGATGGCGATTATCATGTTATTACTCCGGGCTGGTGCTTTGCTGGTCAGTCATAGCTTCAAGGTCGGCTATGCGTTTTTTGATGTCATCCATAGCTCCAGTGAGATATTGTGCCTGGCTTTTCAGGTACTCCAGTTCCTGCTCTTTAGTTGTCTCTGGAACACCGGGAAAGGCTCCAAACCCGCGTGGTACATTACCGACGAATGGATTGACCGCACCGAAACGCTGCCAACCAAAAAGACCGGTAGCGTAGAATCCGTTACGTCTTCCCATACCGCCTCGGCCCCGACCGCCTCCGCCGAAGCCGTAACCTCGACCGGCAAAACCGTAGCCTCGACCGGCAACGGGATTGGCAAAACCGGGCACCTGATTTCCGGTGCAATAACCTGCCGCTCTTCCTGTCATTGGCCCCATACCTGCGGGCCCTGTTCTGTCTCCACCTGGCATGATGATTCTCCTTATAAAAATAAGTTACTTTGTAAACCTGTGATAATCAATTTGCCTGTCAGAGATTATCTGAGGCATCCTTAATTCCTCGTCATAACCGCACCGCAAATGGGGCATGGCCTTTGGTTGCAGGGCTGGCCCACAGAATGCGCCGCACTGAAACCACATTTTGAACAAACACACTCACCGCCCGGCCCAGCGGCTAAAGGTCCACCGCCCCGACCTCGGCCTGCCGCTGCCTGCGGACCCGTTCCGCGATTAGTACCCAATTTTCTCCGGCCGGTTCCCGGTCCCTGCCCCATTGGTCCTGTTCCATCACCTCTTGGCACAAAAATCACCACCTTCATTTTTTTCTAAACGTTAAGTTTTAGTTTCTTGCAATCATCAGTTATTCTAAGGATTATACCAACCCTTTCGGCGACCACCGCCCCGGGAGTTGCCGAAGCCGCTGCCCGGGCCGGTACCGCGGCCCTGGCGAAACCGCCACCGACCACAACAGCGCCCACCGGCAGCTAGCATAAAACCGGGCTGCAGCTTGCCCTGGAGCAGACATTCAAGTGCGTCTTGGGCTTCACCGGTTATCCATGAATAGATTTTGACGCCGTGATGATCCAGTTGTCCTGCGGAAAACATGTCAATTCCGCCGCAAATCAGCGTAGAAACACCCAATTCCCTGAGCTTACTAATGCGCTGGGCGGCATTAAAATTTTCCGTATAAACTTCCCGGCTGCTGTTAATGGTTCCATTATCCAACTCAACGACCCTGAATCCGGGCGCGCAGTCAAAACGCGGCGAAACGCGACTGCCAAAAAGTGCTATTGCAATTTTGTGCATAATAAAACCTCTGGTAATTCAAATAGCAAACGCCGTGCCGTAAAAATCACGAATTAGTAATTATGCTGTAAGTCTTTTTTTAATAAGGACATGTATTTTTGAAATGAACCATACCCACCCGTTAAACAAGCGTGCAAAAGCAAAAAATACGGTTAGATGATTGCAATATCGCAATCCTATTGTTCGGTCTGGTCGTCTGGGGGATAGCTGATTTCGTATTTTTTCATCTTGCGCCAAAGTGTACTTTTGTTGATTCCAAGCTCCGCAGCCACCGCGCTGCGCTTACCACTATGCTTGAGCAGGATATTTTTGATAATTCCGGCTTCATTCTGATCGCGCATGATGTTGATTGATTTGACTTCCATGAGATGACCGCTATCAATGTTTCCTGCCAGTTCAAGGGGAAGATGCTCCGGACGAATCTCTTTGCCGCGACAAAGTACAAAAGCGTGTTCGATAATGTTCTCCAACTCCCTGATGTTGCCGGGAAAATCATGTTTCATCAAAATTGCAATGGCTTTGGCGGAGATACCCTCGATATGCTTGCCTTTTTTGACGTTGAATTTTCTAATAAAATGCTCCGCCAAAAGCACAATGTCATCCCGCCGCTGGGCCAACGACGGCAGGGAGATTTTGACGATGTTAAGACGGTAATAAAGATCGTCCCGAAATCGCCCCAGTGAAGTAAGTTGCTGCAGGTTCTTATTGGTCGCTGCAATGATACGGACATCAGCTTTTTGTGTAGTGGTTCCGCCGAGAGGTTCGTACTGTTTCTCCTGCAACACCCGCAGCAGCTTTACCTGGACCGAGGGCGACACATCACCGATCTCATCCAGAAAGAGAGTTCCGCCCTGGGCCAGGGCGAAACGGCCGGGCTTATCTGTTCGGGCATCGGTGAACGCCCCTTTGACATAACCAAACAGTTCCGATTCCAGCAGCGAATCCGGCAAGGCACCACAATTGACTGCTATGAATTTATTTTTTTTGCGGGGGCTTAGGTTATGGATTGCCCGGGCAAAGATTTCCTTACCGGAACCGGTGGGGCCTTCAATCAGCACGGTGCTTTCACTGGCGGCAATATCGGGAAGGATTTCAAATAACTGATGAATGTCATGATTTTGGCTGATGATGTCTTCGAAGGTGTATCGGCCTCGAATTTCCTGGCGCAGCAATTCAATGTCCGACAGATCCCTAAAAGTTTCCGCCCCGCCCACTACCCGGCCATTTTTATCGCGTAAAACCGCTGTGCTGATACTGATCGGAACCGTCTGCCCCTGGTCGTTGAGAATATTGATGCGTCGATCAATAATTTCGTTGCCCGTTTCAATGCTGTGCTTGAGGGCGCAGGCGGTCTGGCAAATATCCGCCCGAAAAACATCAAAACACTTTTGGCCAATTGCCTGGACACGCTTTACCCCGGTTATTCGTTCCGCGGCACGATTAAAGGAGGTTATTATCCAGTGGCCATCCACCGTGAACACCCCATCGGCAATACTGTCCAGGATAATATCCCGGTCGTCATGCTTTTGTTGCTTCATCTTTGGTTTTTTCCCTGATGATGGTGGAGTGCGGGATTTTTCCATGCTTAAAGTGCTTGTCTATCCAACCTGATTTCACATTATCTCGCTGATCGAAATACTTAACGTAAGGCTTAATGTCCAGCACCGGCGTGCCATCCAGGATATCTACCTGGGAAAAGTAAATTTTGTTATCGACGATAGAATTGATTTTGATAATGGAAAACCCCAGATGATTGGGCCGATGGGGGCTTCTGATGGCAAAAATGCCGTGTTTGACCTGCTCAAGAAAAGGCATAGCCTGCAAATCTTCGCGCTGGGACTGATGAAAATAATACAAAATAACAGCGTGGCTGAACCCCTCCAGTCCCTTCAAACCAGAAACATATTCCTCCTTTAGCTCAATCCAGGCCTCTACATCGGGTCCAAACACTCCCTGGATGGGCATGTTCCCGGGTGTTTTATAAGGCGAATGGATTTCGCCAATCGGTTGTATTGTTATAGCGTCCATGATTTTTCAAGGATTAAAATGTTAACCATTATTTTCGGGCGATATGGTTTTCATTTTCAATCAGGCAGGCATTTCCCGCACACCTTTATAATTACTAACCGAGCTTTTCTGCAAAACCATATTACCCAATTCCTCGCCGGTGTCTCTGACGATCACGGGGCACTTCACTTTAAACAAAAAGAAAATTTCCCGGTCAACATCATTCAAGGTTTCGTAGTTGCCCTGTCCTTTGGCAATAATAACATCGGCTTCATTGAAACGTCGGCGAAAATCATCCGAACAGGTTTCAAGAATCGTCCCCGGCACACCCGATCCATTGTCGATCACCTCCACCAGTTCGGTAATGCCCGTCTCCTGGGCGTCAGTTCTGGTGGCATCATTAATCACGGCAAAACCCCGAACCACAAAAGTAACCTTTTCCCGTGGTAACTGCTCAAGCAAAAGCCGATCAAGTACAATTTCTCCCGCATTATCCGCCAGGTAAAGAATTTTGTTCGCCTGGGTTATCGCGCGTCGAAATTCATCCAGACGCAATAACGGAGATGGTGTTTTTAGTGCATCTTCTATTACCTGAAGTATTTCCGTTTCTTCGAGATCGGTGTTCACCGCGTAATCAATAATGTTTCCGGCAATCGCCAGACGAACCGCAGTTTCAAACGGATCTTTTGAGCTGTCAACTCGGGCTTTTAGTTCAGGATAAAGCTCAAGTATGACAGCATTTGAACGTTGCTTGATATCAAAATAAGGATCTTCATTTTCGAGAAGATCCCGGATGATACGATGAATCTGCTGTCCCATTACCGGCGGACTAACAGAAAAATCCATTTTAGCGGCTGCGGCAAGGGCCGCGCGTAAAACACCTTCCTGAATTTTTTCATCATCGCTAACTAATCGGACCGCTTTTAATGCCTGTCCTACAAAACAGGGTACGCATTCTAAAAAAGTTTTCATTGTCTAAATCCAGTGCCCCTGCACGTTAGCTTGTTCAACCGACTGCAATTTGCCGGCTTTTAACTGATCCATCGCTGCCTGAACGGTCATCTGCTCCGGGCACAAAAAAACCTTAATTGCAGCAGCATTGAGTGTCATGAATGCCTTGGGGCCTACGTTACCGGTAATAACTCCAGCGACACCCAGATTAGCCACGTTCTGGCCTGACTGAATTCCGGCACCTTGGGCGGCATTGAAGTTTTGGTTGTTGTCCACTGACTCAAACTCTCCGGTTTCAGTATCCACCAAAATAAAATATTTGGCCCGCCCAAAGCGAGGATCCACCATTGAATCCAACGTTTGGCCTTGTGAGGTAACTGCAACTTTCATGGTAAAAACTCCTTACCTGGCTTATCCCGGTTCTCGTTCAGGATAAAAGCCAATAAACTTAGATTTAGAGCAATTCACTGCAACAAAGTTAACTAATTAGCAAATTCCATACCTTTTACCGCAGCAAAGCCATCTAAGCTTGTAAGTATTTTAATAACAACATAATACAGATACATACGCTTTCTTGTAACATTATCTCGGCATTGCAATAATACAACTATTATAACATGTAATTGCACATTTGCAACCATTGAATTGCAAATTTACCCCCGGAAAAATAGTGGCTCCAAGGTCCCGCCCCATCAGCTTTAGAACGGATTCCAGAAGGTTTATTGCAATCTTTTCCCCCCCCGGATAATTCTATAATAATCCCGGTAGAATAATAATTCCGGCGGGAAAAACCTGCCAACCGTTTTTTTGCGATTTCGCTAACGCGGCTCTACGAGTCGCACTTTTTCTTAATTGCTGGAAAGTTCTTTACTGATTTTGGCAATGCGGTTCTGGGCGTAAACGACATTTTCCGGGTAGCCGCTTTCCAGGTTGATAACCATCTCGTAATACTGCAGCGCTTTAATCCGATCGTGCATAATATCGTCATAAATCCTGGCTACAGCGTATCTTGCCGGCAGCGTCGTCTGGGGATCCCACTGCCAAACCCGCTGATAATAGAGCAACGCCCGGGTCGGATCGTTCAGATAATGCCGATAGAGCTCGCCAATCTGGAACGCCGCATCATCTATTTTGTCGCTGCTGGGATAATTCGTAATCAAGCTGTTAAACATGTCCACCGCTTTGGTCAGCTTCTTTTTGTCCACCAGCACCGCCGCCATGATTCCCCGGCCTTCTTTGACCTGTTTCATGGCATCCTGATAGAGCATATCCGCGGCCACTATCGATTCACCGGCACGCAACTCCGGCCCGGAAACTTCCGCTATTACCAGATATTCCCGCTGCGGCAACAAATCCAGCTCTTTCAGCTCCTGCGCTGCCCAGTCAGCTTTGAGCTGGTTACCCTGCTGATCGTAAAACTGCTTCAGGACCACCAGGTGCTCGCGGTACTTGGCCCGATACTGTGCCATCTGCTCAACCAGTTGCACTTCGGTATTTCGTTGTAAATCCGCCCCGGGTGCCAGTTTAAGCGGATCAGCCATCGTCTGAGTACCATCAGTCGGCCCGGCCTGCTGACACCCCGCCAAAACTACCATTATTACCACTACGCTGACAAATCCCCGCACCAATGACAACTGGCTAATCGAATATTTCATGGTTGTTCCTTTCGCTTGAAAACTTTTGTCTAAAGAATACCCTTGCACCAGCATTGAACCCTGTATCAGCCGGCTTGTCAAGTCAAAGAATATAAGATCGAGCAAAGCTACTCAATAAAGCCCCTCTTGAAACATCAGGCATAAACATCTGTAATATAACTACTTAAGCCCCACTCTGCCCGGTTTTGCCATCCGGCTGCTTCTCGATTACCTGCCCGGAAGACCGTTCCCTCAGCGACAACTTCAGGACTGATTTGCTTTGTCGGCTGAACCATCATCTTCGACAGCCTGCTCTTGTGCACGCTGGATCAACTCGATAATCGAGACCATCTTCGGTGGCGGCGGAGCCATCATCTTTTCAATCTGCTCCGGGCTGTAATGTGCCCGAATAAACTCCACCACCTCAAATCTCTCATGCCAACAATCGAAAATCTTCCGACAGGGGCTTTCTCCCCCCGGTGTCCGGCAATAGCCAAACTCCACTTCATGTCCCAGCATGCGACAGCGAATCTTTCGTTTGTCGTGTTCCGTAATACTCATGTCATTATCATACCATAAATAACGGCAGGAAGAAAAATCCTTCCTGCCGTTTATGTTTTTGCCAAACAAATAGCTGTTTACCACTTACCCGACTTATTCATCGGCGGTTTGGGCAGATCGGCCATTGATTTGAGTGATTCCTGCATCTCATGCTCCGGCAGCGCGAAATCTTCCAACCGGCCCGACAAATACGCCTGATAGCCCGTCAGGTCCATCAATCCGTGCCCGCTCCAGTTGAACAATATCACCTTTTCTTTGCCTTCTTCCTTGGCCTTTTTGGCTTCACGAATCGCTGCCGCTATCGCGTGACTGGTCTCCGGTGCACTGATCGTCCCCTCCGTCCGTGACCAGAGCACTGCCGACTCATAACATTCCAGTTGCGGTATCGACTCCGGCTCCAGCAAACCTTCCACTGTCGCCTGTGACACCAGCGGCGCCATCCCATGATAACGCAGTCCACCAGCGTGAATCGGAGGCGGCACAAACGTGTGTCCCAGCGAGTACATCGGCAGTAGTGGTGTCATCTTCGCCACATCGCCGTGATCGTAAGCAAACGGTGCCCGCGTCAGCGTCGGACACGAAGTCGGCTCTACCGGCACAATCCTGATATTCGCCCCGTTAATCTTATCGGCCACAAACGGGAACGACAACCCCGCAAAGTTACTACCGCCCCCGGCACAACCAATCACCACGTCCGGCAGCTTCTCGCCAATCATTTTCAACTGCTTCTTCGCTTCCAGCCCGATTATCGTCTGGTGCAGCATCACATGATTGAGCACACTACCCAATGAATAGCGCGTTTCCCCTTTGGGATCCGTAACCGCCGCTTCGATCGCTTCACTAATCGCAATCCCCAGCGAACCCGGCGTCTCGGGATGCAGCTTGAGTATTTCGCGACCGGCATTGGTCGTCTCACTCGGACTGGGCAAACATTGACCGCCCCACGTCTCCATCATTAATCGACGAAAAGGCTTCTGGTCGAAACTGATCCGCACCATATACACCTTACACTCCAGCCCGAGCAGGGCACAGGCAAAACTCAACGCTGAGCCCCATTGCCCCGCACCCGTTTCGGTAGTCAGCTTTTTGATACCGAACTGTTTGTTGTACCAGGCCTGGGCCACCGCGGTATTCGGTTTGTGGCTGCCCGGAGGACTGACACCTTCATCCTTATAGTAAATCTTCGCCGGCGTACCCAAAGCTTCTTCCAGGTACTTCGCCCGACGCAGCGGACTCGGACGCCAACGATACAATAGATCCAACACTTCTTCCGGAATATCGATCCAGCGCTCAGTGCTCACTTCCTGCTCGATCAGGTTCATCGGAAACACCGGCGCCAGCATTTCCGGATTAACCGGATTCCCATCCGGCCCCAACGGCGGCAACATCGGCGTCGGCAGATCTGCTGCCAAATTGTACCATTGACGCGGAATGTCCTTCTCATCTAAAAAAACTTTCACTGTCATAGTATGCTCCTGTTAAAAGAAGAATTATAGACGCAACACACAAATCGCCATTATAGCAAATCCGCCCGCCCCTGTCCACCCCGCTTTATATGGTCCTTTTTCCCTGTATCGCCTGGGCCTAAAAAAGAATCGGCCCCGCTGATTCGTGCGAACCGCGGGGCTGATCTATTTCCAAGCCTGGTAATATTGCAAGCAATTCAACCAAGGCCTGGGAGAGAGAGAGAGAGCTAAATTGTTGTATCGCTAATTATATCGTTCTCACTTGTAACCTTCGGAACTCCTTCTCTTCTATTCTATATTTCTGCCGGCTTTCAAGAAGCCACGTCAGAGAACAAAACCCTTTCCAACTGGTCTAGCTTGCCGTCTTAACTTGCCGGCGAATATTACTCACCGGAACAATCAGAGGCGTCGCTATACCGTCAACTTCTACAACAGCATAATAATCCTTGTTGTTGCCATCGTCACTGAACAGCATAATTGTCCCGGACAACTCAAGATTACCAGACGCTTTGCACAAAATGTCTTCCGAGTCCGGGCACACCACGCTGCGTAAATCAAAACTTACCAGCGAACCGGACACTACATCCGCATTCAACATCTTATTTTCCAACTCCTTCAGAAACTATTCCAAGACCCGACAGAATTACATTTCAAACTCAATGCAATCTTTCGACCGGCCCCAAAACAGCTTACATTTCCTCTGCTATTCAATAGAGCAATGTCCATGCCAGCAACTTCTTTGGCGACTGATATTTTCCAGACAAAACGTAACTCCTTTGAATGTGCCGCCTTACCGCAACAGTTTTTTCGCGTTTCCTTTTTATCGCTTCCTTAAACAAAAAAACCACCTTATTAATCGAGAAATTTTCTTCCCAGCTTCGCCGAGCCATTTCCCATACCTAACGATCCTTGCCGTCAGTAAACCTGTAGAATCTCCCCTGAAACTAATGAATAAGGATTACTGCCCCTCAACTGCCCCACAAAACACCAATCACCTCAATGTGAAATTTTCTGCACAGTTTGGAAAACAATTTCCCACCCCGAAATCTTCAGTCAGCGTAAGTTGTACTTTTGCAGTTTGTTGTACAATGTTCGCCGGGTAATTCCCAACCGATCCGCCAAAGCCGACTGATTGCGATTGCTATTCAACAGCAGGGACAGAATCGTCCGTTCATAGCCATCCACCACCTGACCCAACCGGGCCGAACCGTTCAGCAACTGATTTATAGTATTTTGCGACACCTGCGAATCCAACTCAATACCCCCCTGAGGGATGGTCTGAGCTATTATCTCGTCCGGTAAATCAACCAGATCGATAGTATTACCTGACTCCTTAAAAGTCAGAATCCGTCGAACAATATTCTCCAATTCACGAACATTACCCTGGCCTATCGCCCCTGCCAGCACCTCGTAAACCGCCGGATTCACCCGCTCGATAACTTCGGGGTAGTAATGCGCGTATTTCCTCAAAAACACCTCAAACAGCACCGGAACATCATCCGTCCGCTCACGTAGGGGTGGGACCGTTATCTGTATAACATTGAGCCTCTGGTACAAATCCAGCCGAAACTGCCCCGCCTTAATCATCTGCTCCAGATCCCGGTTGGTCGCCACGATAATCCGGGTATCGACGTGATACTCCTTATCCGAACCGACCGGCATGACCAGCCCTTCCTGGAGCACCCGCAAAATCTTGGGCTGCAAACTCAAAGGCAGCTCACCAATTTCGTCCATCAAAATCGTACCCTTGTCGGCAGAACGAAAATAACCCAGCCGATTTTCCGTCGCACCGGTAAAGGCGCCCTTGCGATGGCCGAACAATTCACTCTCTGCCAAGGTACCGGTAATGGCTGCACAGTTTACACAAACAAAGTTATACTTGTTCCGTTTCGGGTCCTGTTTGTGAATAAGTTCGGCAATACGCTGCTTTCCCGTGCCCGATTCACCCTGGACAATCACACTGGCGTCAGAAATCCTGGCCGCCCGGATCGCCCGATTGACTACCTTCTGCAAAACTACACTGGCACTGACAAAGCCATCCATGCCATCACTATCGAAATATCGCCGAATCGACTTTTCCTGCTTGAGCTTGCAAACGTAATTGTCCCATGCCCGGCAGACGTGCTCCTGCAGCATCTCGGGAAAATCCGACTGCTGATAATTAACTACACTTTCAATCCCCACTGAAATTATTCGGCAAAGATTATCCAGGGATAGTTTTTCAGGAGTGGCGACAACGATCCGGCTGTCAGGATAACCTTGACGAAACCGCCTCAGAAAATCAACCAGCCCAACAAACTCTGCCTGCCGGGCAGGTCCGGTTGGCTCTGCAGAAAGAGTTGGTTCTGCTGAAAAAGTTGGCTCTGTCGGTTCGGAATTGGCAATGGCGGGGGATTCTTCAGAGACCACCAACACCAAAACCGCAGGGGCTGGTGCATTGAGCAGTTTTTCCAAAGCCGATAGCGACTCGTATAAGATTGTATCTTCGCAGCAGTTTTGGAGGATTGCCCTGACGTGCTGCAATTGGCTGGAATTACTGGTATATACAGCTACCCTGCCGGATACTCTCGCATGGATAGACAAAACTGCCTCGCCTCATATTGGTTTCCCGATGGTGGCGACGGAAAGACAGAAATCTCTCTCAGTTACCGGGGCGTCCTAGACTCGCCCCGCCTCTCTTCTACATAAGTGTATTGAGCAAAGTCTGTACCATTGCGGCAATCCGCCTGGAGCAATTATTTAATAATTGACTTATCATGCTTATTGACAAGGCTTTAAGTTATTTTTACCTACAATATCACAGCCCGATCCAGGAGTAATATCCACCCCAAACGTTTACTTCAGGCAACGCCGAAGATATGAAATGATTCATAAATGCGCAAAAAAGTAGAGGATCCGAGCTCGCCGTTACCCGGACCCTCCAAGCCAGGCTGTCCCAGCAATGCTGGGAGACCCACAGCCTATGATATTATATATCGTCAGGAGACACAGGACAGGTTAATTTCAATGCGTTTTTTGCCTGAAAATGCAGTTTTTTGTTGATTGGCCCAGAAATTAAGATTGGCAACCCATGAATAGGCTTTTTGAATTGTGACTTGCCTGAGGCGGAAGAATCCGGTGGTGTCAAAAATCAAACGATCTATTACCAGAATTTCTGGGCGTATTCAAGGAAGCATGCTAAACAACAGACCAAGCAAAGCCATTATCACCAGCAAAACAATGATAACAGCGAAAATTTTTGTAAAAATCCCTTTTTTCGGGGCAAAAATCCCATCGGTAAGATGCCGAAAAATAATGTCGCCGCAAAACGGGCAGCTATCCATTTCCGGGGTAATCGGCTGGCGGCAGTTGGGACAGCACTGCTGAAAATCGCAAAATTTCAACGAATCGTCCGGAGCTTCTTCCAGAGTTTCCCCCTGAAACTCTTGCAGATCTTCATCCTGGGCCTGCAAATCCTCATCGTCCGGAGCGGGACAATCATCATCAAAATCGCTATCCGGCATCCAACTGTCACTATTATCCTGGTAATCTGTCACTTGATTTGCCTTACCCTATTATAGTTTAGCTTATCTTACTGCAGTTTACCTTAGCCTACCTTGTCTTACCTTAGCTGCTGCCTGAGCAATTGATTTGTAAAAATCATGATTTTGGGTTCCTTGCCCAGTTGCTCACGCAGATGATAATTGAGCAGATCGAGGGCGTCAACTACCTGGTTGCTCTTGGCCGATGATACCCTGGAGGGATCGCGGAAGATTTCCAGAATCACCGGATCAATATATTTTTTTTCTATCACTGCCGGCTCGCAATCCGGACAAATCAGGCCTCCAACGGAACTGCTGAAATACAAACGCCTGCGGGTGGGCAGTTCGCGACTGCAAGCGGAGCACCTTTGCCACTGGATACCCAGCCCGATCTTCTCGAGCAGCGTCAGAATAAACCAGAGCAACAGTTCACCCGGCCGATCAGTCCCCTGCCAGTTTTCCAGACAATCGCAAAAACTATCAAAAAGCTCCTCGTGCGGATCCAGTTCTTCAGTGAATTCACCCAGCAGGAAACCGGCGTATTGAGCGCAGTGCAGGGTGAGTAGATTATTTCTCAGGCCGGCGAATGATTCAGTCAGGTCGAATTCGATCAGAGACGACAGCGACGCCTCAGCCGAAGCCGGGCTGAAAATTACATTGCCGCAGGTCAAGGGCTCGATCCCGCCGCCAAAGCGGGACTTTGGTCGGCGGCTACCCTTGGCCAGCGCTTTAATCTTCCCATGTTCGCGGCCAAACAGGGTAACTACCTGGCTGGACTCGGAATATTTTCGCGTACTAAGACAGATTGCCTGATCTTTTATCGCTGTCATGCTGATTGATGGTTTTTAAAGAACGGGGCAGATTTTCCCCGTAATGAATCATTCCTGCTGCTGATCCGGCGGGGGTAATTTGACAATTTTCAGTCGATTGATCTTTCTCTGTCCGGCGTCGAGAACGGTGAATGTCAGGTTGTCGTGTTCAAAGGTCCGGCCAATCTTCGGGATCGAACCGAGTTTGGCAAAAGCAAAACCGCCGATGGTTTCGTAAGATTCATCCTCGGGGATATTGATATCCAACTCACAGTTGAGTTGATCCACTTCGTAACGGGCATCTACTTCAAAGGTGTTATCGTCGAGCTTTTTGAGTGGTTCGGGCTGGAGCGG
This sequence comes from Sedimentisphaerales bacterium, assembly GCA_016934515.1. Taxonomy (GTDB): domain Bacteria; phylum Planctomycetota; class Phycisphaerae; order Sedimentisphaerales; family SM23-30; genus JAFGSR01. The sequence continues at coordinate 18,037 of JAFGSR010000250.1, read as the reverse complement.
TTCATATTCGTCGGTTATCTCGCCCACAATTTCTTCCAGAATGTCCTCAATGGTTACCACACCGGCGGTGCCGCCATATTCGTCCAGCACCACAGCCAGATGAACCTTCTGGGTCTGGAAATCATGCAGCAGATCGGGTAACTTCTTGACCTGGGGCACAAAATAAGGTTTACGCAGGCGGTGCTGAATTCCAGATGACTGATCGGGATTATTCAAATCAACGAGCAGGTCCTTAGCGTACAACATGCCGATTATGTTATCGATATTCTCCTCGTAAACCGGGTAGCGGGAATGCCCCTCGCGAACCAGGATTTCAACCGCCTCGCTAAAGCCGGATTTGACGTCGATAGCACTCAGTTCGGTCCGCGGAGTCATAATCTCCCCGGCAGTGGTATCGCCGAATTCCAGCACCGACTCAATCATCTCGCGTTCCTGCTCGTCCACCACTCCTTCTTTTTCCTGCTCTTCAACAACGTTGAGCAGCTCTTCCTGACGTTCCTCCAGAGAGCCGGCGGCATCCTCGGCAGTTACCCCGGACAATCTGCGAACCAGCGGATCGAGCAAGAGCATCACGCTAATGATCGGCCAAGCCAAAAACATCATCACCCGCAATACTCCAAAGCAATTCGCCAGAATCAGGGTTCCCATGTGTTTGGCCCAGGTGTGGGGAATGGTTATCGAAAAAACCATCAGGATTATCCCCGAAAACAGAAACACCCCCAGCAAAGTAACCAGTCTATGCCCGTTCTGATCGGTAAAATTAGCGCTAAACTGATAGATCAGACTCAACAACAGGCCCAGGTTGGCAAGCAGGCGAAACACGGCCGTTGTATAGATCAGCCGGGCCAAATGTTGCCGAATAAACTGGGCACTGTGAGGTTTCTTTTTTACAGCAAAGGCTTCTTCCAGCTTCGTCCACAATGGATGGCGCAGCGCAAGATTGGTCACGGAAAAAAAGGTGGTCAAAACAATACATAAAACGGAAATTATCAAAGCCCACGAGCCAGGATCGTCCACAAAAACTACTCCTTATTTCCCCGGTAAAAAACATCACCAAATCCCCTTTGATTCAGCAGTTGGTCTTCTTTTTTATGCATCATTTCGGCCTGGGCGGCGGTCCGGTCGTCGAAACCCAACTGGTGCAACAGCCCATGCACAAGATAAAGATTCAATTCCGCTAGTGGTTCGTACCCGCCGGACTGAGCGACCGAGAGCGCCCGCTGAGCGTTAATGACAATCTCGCAATCCATTTCCGGGACCTGTTCAGATTCACCTGCCGATTCAGATTCACCTTCCAAGTCCGATTCTCCTGATGGATTTGATTTTTCATTTGGTTCATCACGCATATCAAAACTCAGAACATCGGTTGCTTCATCAATACCATGATAGCGATTTTCCAACTCTCTGATCACGGCATCGTCAACCAGTGCGATACTTACCTGGGCACTGTCAACCCCACAATCCCGCAAGACCGCCGCTGCTGTCGCACGCAACTGCTCAGCGTCCGCTTCCAGCGAATCCTGACAGTTGGCTATTTCAATATTAATTCCCATAATTGTTTGACGTTATTGGTCTCGCAGCTCTGATGGTTTTAAAGTTTTTACGTTATTCTGCATCACCGGCCTTAATCGATTCCAGGCGGACATTGTCGCCTTTTTCAGTTTTTTCGCGTTTGGGATAAGCAATTCTGCTGTGATACATCGCGCAAAGACTTTTAATGAGGCTGCCGGAAATAATTTTCAACTCACGCATGGTCAGATCGCACTGGTCAAACTGGCCGTCCTGAAGCCGACGCATGCCGACTTCCTCCACAACAGTTTCGATGCGGGTGGGGGTGGGGTCCTGCATAGCCCGCGTGGCACCTTCGACGGCATCGCTGTACATAACGATGGCGGCTTCTCTGGTCTGGGGTTTGGGACCGGGATAACGAAATTCGGTTTCCGTAACACTCCGGCCGACCTGAGCTTCCTTTTTGGTAGCTTCGTGATAAAAATATTCCACCAGCGTCGTGCCGTGGTGACTGGCGATAAACTGATGCAGCACCCGAGGCAGTTTGTATTGGCGGGCTAATTCCAGGCCGTCCTTGACATGCCCGATGATAATCATCCGACTCATGGTCGGGGACAACTCCTTGTGCTGATTAAATCGTTCCGCCTGATTTTCCACGAAGTAACGGGGTTTGCTGAGCTTGCCAATGTCATGATAATATGCGCCTACGCGACAGAGCAATCCATTGGCCCCGCAGGCTTCGGCGGCGGCTTCGGCCAGCATACCGATGAGCAAACTGTGATTGAATGTTCCAGGTGCCTCAACGGCCAGTTTCCTGAGCAGCGGTTTGTTAGCCTCGCTGTAGTCGAGCAGGGTAAGACTGGTTGCGGTTCGAAAAATCTTTTCAATCAGGGGCAAGAAACCCTGCAGAGTGAATCCCACCGCTATGGCACCCACAACAGCCTTGGCACTATCCTGGAAAATCGCCTGATATTCAAAGCCCTGCCATAATCCCACCAGCCAGATCATGACGAAAACCACCAGCGCCGCCAGCGAGCAAACCTGAATGAGTCTGGATCTGCTGCGAATCTCACGCAGGGACAAAACCGCAATTCCCATCGCGCCGCCGGCGGTAAAGAGCACACCCAGCGAATGTTTTATCAGCTCGGGATTTTCATGCAACGCTAAGATACTAACCAACAGCAGAAACGACCCGATCCCCAACGCGAACCGTTGAGTGTAAGCGATGGTCATCATGATGGCCACAATCATCACCGGCACCACCACCAGATAGGGCGACCAGCCGCGAACCACACCCAACCTCACAATCGCGGTCATAATCAACAACGTAACCAACAAAACCAAGCCGCGCAGATGATTTTTCACTATCCGGGGCTGACAGGATGCTACATACAAACTCAAGGCGGTGGCAAAAATCGCCATAAAGGCCAAAACCAGCAAAAATTCCCGAACGCCGGCCCAGTGCAACTGCATAATACCTTTAAAATTTTCGACGGAAAACACCAAAATTACCGCCGAGAAAATTACATACAAGACCACCATCCCCACCGAAACCAGAATATCTCCGTCGTAAACACCTCGGGCTCGACCGGAGAATCGGCCGTTGATTGCGGAAGTTCGTTTGGTTTTCTTTTTAACAGCCATTAATTATTCCAAATACAGCACTGACAGAGCTTTCAGCCATTATTGCTGTTGCTGTTTTTACCGTTGCCGTTTTTATCGTAGGCCCGGACAATGTTCTGCACCAGCCGGTGTCGTACTATATCCGTCTCTTTCAGTTCTACAAACGCAATACCTTTGATCCCTTTCAGCCGCATTGTCGCATCAGACAGCCCCGACAATTGTCCATCGGGTAGATCAGACTGACTGCTGTCCCCGGTTACCACCATCTTGGTATCGTTGCCCATCCGGGTCAGAAACATCAGCATCTGGGCGGTGGTAGAGTTCTGGGCTTCGTCCAGAATAACCAGGGCGTCGTTAAGCGTCCGACCCCGCATAAAAGCCAGAGGAATTATCTCAATAATATCGTTGGCAATAAACTTTTTAATCTGGATGTATTCCATCATGTCGCCCAACGCATCGAGCAGCGGACGAAGATAAGGATTAACCTTTTCCTGCAGATCACCCGGCAAAAAACCCAGCTTTTCACCGGCCTCAACCGCCGGTCGCGCCAGAACAATCCGACGAATCTGTTGTTGTTTCAACATCGCTACCGCACAAGCCACCGCCAGGTAAGTCTTGCCCGTGCCTGCCGGTCCGGTGCAAAAAACCAGATCGTTATCCTGGATCGCTTTGATATATTTCTGTTGACCTTCGGTACGGGCGGTAATCTGACGCCCCCGGACATAAACATTAATCTGAAAACGACTTTGAGCCGAAAGTTCCGAAGCCGCCCGCAATATCAGCTCTTTCATGTCCTCTTTGCTGAGATGATCAGCCACTTTAAGTCGGCCCTGCATCAGCCGCAACAGCTTTTCCGCCTTAGTCACCGACTCTTTACTACCGGTCAGTCGAACATTTCCATCGCGAGCGGTAATATGGACGTTGCAGGTTTCCCGAACCAACCGCAAATTAGCATCGGCCGGGCCGAACAATTGCACTCGTTTTTCAGGATTTTCTAACGTTAAATCAAGTTCCAACGTTGCTTCAAAAGCTCCTTATCCTTGTACGTCGGCTCCAGCTACTATCACCAGAAAAAAATATGCTACCGGAGCCGCCGCTATCACCGAATCCAGCAAATCCAGAACGCCGCCGAACTCCGGTATCAAGCCCGCCGAATCTTTGCAGCCGGCATCACGCTTGAGCATCGACTCCAGCAAATCTCCCAACTGACCAGCCACCGCAATCAGCAAGCCAAACACCAAAGCCGCGGTCACTGACATTATACCCGATAATCGCCCAAAAAGCGAAGCCACTATCATAGCCAGAATTATCCCGCCGATGAGCCCTTCCCAGGTTTTTTTAGGGCTGATGGCAGGAACCCATTTGTGTCGCCCCAGAAACCGGCCCGTGAAGTAAGCCCCTATATCACAAGACTTTGCACAGGTCAAAAACATCACCAGATACCCCAGTTCATCCCAGAGCCCCGCTGGATGCGGATGAAATCGGCGAATCGCCAAAATAAACCAGCACCCCAGCCCCAAATAAATTACCCCAAAAGCTGTGAATCCCTGGTTGGCTATCGTCCCGGAAATGCCCCGGCTCCTCACCTGTAGATAGCCAGCCAGAAAGATCCCCATCATCAATACCGCCGCCAGACAGTAACCGCTGTTGATTTTCAACCAGCCTGACCAGTAAGGTTCGGTAATCACCGCAGTGGTAATGACAACCATCTCCCACAGCGATGGATTGAAATTCCCCGCCCGGCCCAGATGCTGCAACTCGGCGCAACCAACACCCGCCAGCACCGCCAGAATAACCGCCACCAATATTCCCCGCCACGATTGAACATTTGAACCGTCGGCACCACTGCCAAACAAAATACCGTCCAGCAGGATAATACCCGCCACAACGCCAATCATTAAACTTCCAAAAAAAATTCGCTTAACTAAAGTGGAACTCAACAAAATCCCCTTATCCGATTGAATTTCATACTGAAGATTGAATCACAACTCTACAGAAAATCCGAACAACTTTCCGAGACACTTTTTGTCAGGGTGCTCAACCGCTCACCCAGCCATCACAAATTCTTCGGCAGCAATCCGCCGAATCGCCGGTCCCGGGCGGAATAATCCAGAACAGCTTCGGCCAAAACTTCCGGCGTGAAATCGGGCCAGTAAACATCCGTCACATACAATTCCGCATAAGAAATCTGCCAAAGCAGAAAATTGCTGATGCGCTTTTCACCGGCTGTCCGAATCAGCAAATCCGGATCGGGCAATCCCGCCGTGTCAAGTGACTCGCTGATAAGCTGCTCGGTTATATCGCCGACTTTCAACCTTTGGTTTTCCACATCACCCGCCAGCTTACGAATTGCCCGGGCCAGTTCGTGCCGACCCGAATAATTCAAAGCCAGACAAAGCGTCATCCCGGTATTGTCCTTGCTCAGTCGAACCGTCTCCCGCAATTCACGCAACGTCGGCTCGGGCAAATTAGTCTCGTCACCCAGGTGCCGAACTCGAATATTGCTGTTCATTATCATTGCCCGCTCGGAAATCAGATAGTGACGATAAAGCTCCATCAAAGCACTGACTTCCTCCGCCGGCCTCTTCCAGTTTTCGGTACTGAACGAATACAGAGTCAAACACTCCAGCCGAAGCTTGGCAGCGGCGGTAATGGTCGAGCGCACTGATTTACTGCCGTGGCGGTGACCTTCGATCCGCGGCAAACCCCGTTTTTGGGCCCAACGGCCGTTGCCATCCATTATTACCGCTACGTGCCGGGGCATTTTCTGCCAAGGAATACCCAAATCCGGATGAAGCTGATTTGTTTCTGGTTCGGACATAAACCTGCCTTTAAAGGATTATTTACTTTATTTTGCTTGCCTGATGAGCGTCTGCTCCCGACTGGGCCCGATCCCCACCATAACAATCGGAATACCCAGAATCTTTTCCAGACGCAAAACATAATTTTTAGCGTTTTCAGGAAGCTGCTCAAAATCGGTTATCCCGGTCAGGTCTTCATCCCATCCCGGAAAAGTTTCGTACTGACATTCAACCTGATCGAGAACGTCCGCCTCCGCCGGAAAGAAACCCAGCTTTTTACCGTTCAGCTTGTACGCGGTGCAAATTTTCAACTCCGCCAGCCCTCGCAGGGTGTCAAGATGCTGCAAAGCCAACTCGTCTATCCCGCCAATCCGAATCGAATAATCCAGCACTACCGCATCAAGCCAGCCGCAGCGTCGTGGTCGCCCCGTCGTTGTGCCATATTCATGTCCCTTATCGCGAATGTATTGACCGGTCTCGTTTTCCTGTTCCGATGGAAAAGGCCCCGAACCCACCCGTGTACTGTACGCCTTGGCCACTCCCAGGAACCGATCAACCGCCTTGGCCGGCAATCCCGACGCCGCCGAAAGACCAACCGCACTGGAATTACTCGACGTCACGAACGGAAAAGTACCATGATCCAGATCCAGCAACGTCCCCTGAGCACCTTCGAAAAGCATTACCTTTTTATCCTGCCAGCAACGGTGCAGCAAAGCTGTGGTGTCCGTTATCATCGGTCCCAAGGCATCCGCCCAGAGCAGACACTTCTGGTAAATCCCCTCAAAATCCACCGGCTCCGGATTGGCATACAACGCCGCAAAAATCTTGTTCTTCAATTCAACTATACTTTTCAACTTTTCATGCAACCGCTCTTTGTTCAGCAGATCCGCCACCCTCACCGCTGTTGTCCGGGTAACTTTGTCAGCATAACAGGGACCGATCCCTCGAATTGTGGTGCCGATCTTGTCCTTGCCCAGGGCTTCTTCGCTGAGCCGGTCCTGTATCTTGTGATAGTCCATCACCAGATGCGCCCGCCCGGAAATCTTCAGATTCTGCCCCACCGAAATCCCCCGCTCCGCCAGCCTTTGTATCTCCCCCAGCAACGTCTCGGCATCCAGCGCCACACCGTTGGTTATTACACAAAGCTTATTCTCGTGCAAAATCCCGCTGGGCAGCAGGTGCAAAGCGAAAGCCTCTTCCTCACTGCTGCGGACCACGGTATGACCGGCGTTGGCCCCGCCACTGTACCGAATAATAACATCCGCCGTCTCACTAAGCTGGTCAACAACCTTACCCTTTCCCTCGTCGCCCCACTGCAATCCTATTACACACGTATTCATAAAATCAGCCTTAATCTCTATTAAAACGTCAACGATGAACATTATTTCTGGACAAACACTCTTCAAGCGTGGTACGCTACCACAGCAGCTTAACTCGGTCAACCTTATATTTGACACCACTCCTAAAGCAGGTGATTTGGAAACAGTTTTTAATGAAATACTTCAGTTTTTACAAATTTTCAACCCTGCTCTGCATCATTTTCCTGAACATCACCCCCGCCCCACTCAGCCGCGCCGCCGACTCTGAACCATCGCCACCCCCACCCAGCACCGACTCCGCCCCGTCTCCCCCTGGCAAAAATCCGCCCCAACAGAAAACCTCCGAAATCCCCCCGGAAATTCTCCGGCAATTGCTGCAAAATCACACCAACAGCCCCTTTCCCACCAACAGCCCTTACCCCGCCGCACCCCAACACCTAAGCACCATCGGCAGAATCTTGCTGGTTTTGCTAGCTGGAATCGTGCTGTTGCTGGGGATAATTTTTTGCCGTTTCTTGAGCATGAAAAATTATTTCAACCACAGCGATGATCTTCTCTTCCTGATCTTCGGAATGTTCGGTTCCCAGGCCGCCATCCTTATCGCCGCCGCCGCCACCGCAAGTTTACATTTGCATATCGCCGCTGTCTGCTGTACTGTAGTCAGCGGCTTTATGATTTGCTCTCTCGGGCTGGCTCAATTCAGCCGGGCCCACAAATTGATAATCGTTAACACTGATCAGACTGCGAAAAATTCTGAACGCAACCAATTTAAAAAGCAAGACCGGGACCATGGAACTAGCGAATAAATCGGATCAGCATAAATTACGCTCCGCCATCAACAGCCGCCTGATAGGTTTCGAATATCGCAGCCGAATACGAATTCTCGGCCTGCCGCTCATTCACATCAATCGCGGCGGCATCAGCGCCAATGGTGTTGCTCGCGGAATCATCGCTATCGGCGATATCGCCATGGGATTCGTCGCCGTCGGCGGCTTGGCCGTGGGCTTTATCACCGTTGGCGCCGTAAGTGTCGGTGCCATCGCCATCGCCGGCATTGCTCTGGGAATCCTTTCCATGGGTGCTTTCGCTCTGGGGGCCTTGGCTTTCGGCGCCTGCGCCATCGGCTATTGGGCCTGGGGGGCCATCGCCATCGGCATCCACGCCCACGGTGCCATCGCCATCGGCCTCCACACCGTCGGCTCATTAACCATCAGCCCCAACGGACTCGACCTGCCCGATTAACCAATCAACTGCACTTCCCCTGGCCCGATTAACCAACCAACTTCACTTTCCCTGACACGATTACCCGAGTTCCAACATCAGGCCCCATTAACCCACCAGCTTCACTTCAACTTGCCCGATAACCTAATTACTTTTCCAAAAAGTTCAGACTTGATATTTTTGCCCAGCATGTTATAGTACTTAATTCAGGCTGGCAACAGCCCGTTGCGCCCGTAGCTCAATTGGATAGAGCGTCGGTCTACGGAACCGAAGGTTAGAGGTTCGAATCCCCTCGGGCGTGCTTCGCAAGTTCTTGTTTTTTAACCGCTTACATATTCGCATTTTTTGCCGCCTCATGTATATTAAACTTTCCTATCTTGATTAAGGAGCGAAAATCATGAAATCGAATTCCAAGCCCACATTACAGTTGGAATCCTTAGAACCTCGCGTTCTACTCAATGGCGGACAATTCTACCCCTCCGCCTCAGTGGTTTATGATATCGATCCGGAAGAACAATTATTTATTTACCTGCTCAACCTGGCCCGCAGCGATCCCGAAGGCTATGCAATTGATGAAGGTTTTTCAGAGAGCCTGTCAGGGATCAACCCGCAGCCGCCCCTGGCCGTCAATTCCATTTTAGTTACGTCATCCGGATTTCACGCCGAGGAAATGGCTACGTACGATTACTTCGGCCATACCAGTCAGGTCACCGGGGATCAGCCCAATAAAATGGCTATTGATGCCGGATATCCACTGCCCTGGGGCCCAAACGGCAATCAAATTGAATCCATCGCCGCCGGCTATGGAAATCCACCCGTGGGAGTTGCGCCCACGGATGCAGCCAAAGCATTGCAAGTACTTTTGGAAGACATAGGACTCGTTCCACCCGGCCACCGGCAACATCTGCTCGGTATGCCCGGCTGGGATACTCACCGCGAAATCGGCGCCGGCTGGGATTACAATGGCAGCTCTACCTATAAAAACTACTGGGCTATTCACACTGCCTACGAAAATACTTCGGATCAATTTCTCACCGGCGTGGTATATAACGACAAAAATAACAACGATCGTTACGATGCCAACGAAGGGCTTTCTGGCGTCACCGTCAGCACCACCTCCGGTTCCACGCAAACCAACTCGGCTGGCGGTTGGACAATACCTATCACAGACGGAGATTACATCGTCTCAGCAACCGGCGATTCTTTTAGTGGCACCGGCTCTGCCGCCGTGCGCGTCGACGGCGCAAATATGGAAATCGACTTTATCTCCGGTGAAGCCGCCGGCGTCGTTAATTTCGGCGTCGAAGGCGGCAGCGGATTTCCCGAAGTTTCCGTAACCGCTACCGACGCCCAGGCCGCCGAAGCAGGACCAGACACCGGTACATTCACCTTCACCCGCACAGGTGCAACTGATAATCCCATGACCATAAATTATACCGTCGCGGGAACCGCAACCAGCGGCACCGATTACCAGACAATCGCAACTTCCGTCATCATCCCCGCCAGCCAATCTTCCACTACCGTTACCATCACGCCGATTGACGATGACATTACCGAAGGGCAGGAAACCGTTCTGGTCTCCCTCCAGGCTAGTTTGGATTATAATTTTGGCTCTTCTGCTTCCGCTACCGTCAATATTTCTGACAATGAAGGCGTAGTGGTAAATTTTGTTGACGGAATCGTAAAAGCCGTAAGCTACACGGAACCGGATGGAACAACAGCGACCATCAGCCTGAAATCCGCCAACGGTTCAGTCGTTTTCCAAGGCGACGGTATAAGCGCAAGCGATCCCCAAAGGGGTGTGGTAGTCGTTTCCGGTGGTCTCGGCGCTACTATCGCCGACATCACGCTGGATAATACCGGATCCGCGACTTCGCTGTCCTTCAAAGCAAGCGGAGGCGATGGTTATATCCTGGTGGACAACATAAACATCAACGGCTCAGCCAAAGATATCAAAGGCAAACAAATCAACCTCGGCGGCAATCTGACCGTCAACGGCGGCCTGGCAAAACTTGAATTACACAACGTAGCCGATCAACATCTCATCACCATCGGCCAATCCACTGAAGTACCGGGCCCCGTCTCGATGAAATTTAACGAGATTACCGACCTCAGCATCGATTCTGACACCGCTATCAAATCTCTGGCATGCGCCAATTGGACCGACAACGACGCCACCTTAGATACGATTGAAGCACCCTGGCTCGGCAAAATCACTTCCCAGCAGAAGTTCCCCGCCTCAATGACTTTAACCGATGATTCCGTAGCACTTACGTTAGGATCGGTCAAAGTAACAAATGAAATCACAGGTGGTCTCTGGTTGGTCAATGGGCATGGCGGAAAAATAACTGCAAATGCCATTTCCGGTATCTGGGCAGCAGTCTATACCGGAAACCTGGCAGGTCTGTCAACCAAACAAGATGCCACCGGTAACCTGACCGCAAACACGATTAAAAACATCAGCGTCAAAGGCAACTACATCGACGGCAGCATTACACTCACACAGTCCTCAAACCCTCAAACAACTGTAATGTCCAAATTGAGCGTCACCGGCACCATGGATAACATAGACGTGCGTTCACAGGCAAACCTTGGCTCTGTTACTGCCGGACGCATCCTGAACAGTAATCTCTTCGCCGGCGTCGATAACGCGGTAACGCAATTACCAACCTCCGCCACCGACTTCTCCGCCGGGGTTGCCATCAAAAGTGTAACTCTCAAAGGCATTGCCGGGCAAGCCATCTGGCTGCAAAACTCCAATATCGCTGCATCTGAGCTTGGCAAAGTTGCCGCAGGATTCGCACAAACCGATAACTCCGGCGTACAATTCGGCATCGCCACCCAACAGTTTAAATCCATTGCCTACAAAGATGCCACGAACAACTTAAAAGCCAAATCCGCCGCTGACCTGGCATTCTTCACCGGCATGGGAGACCTGGTAGTTCGTGTTCTCTCCTAGAAAACATCAACCTTGCTCTACACCCGTCGGCGACGTAAGAAAGCCAAGCCTCCCAAGCCTAACAGGCTCAACGTAGCTGGTTCGGGGATGATGGTAATAAAGCCGTCCGCAGCAGGATTGTCGGTAAGCGAGCTCATACTGATTTGGGTAATACCGCCCACGAATTGATCGTTCAAGAGCAGCCATTCGCCATCCAGGAATGCATAAACATTGATCGCGTCAATAAACAGTGTTGAACCACCGAGAATTTGCAGTCCGTCGCTGCCGAAACCGGGCAGGTAAAGCGCTTCAAGGCTACTACGATTGCCGTTGTCAATCGCATCTAACAAAGTAACAATGGTGGATTGTCCCTCCTGGCCCACAATGAGTTGGCCGATTGCAAAGTTTCCGTTATCACCCGGAATGACTGTTGGATCGGTCAGGTTCGCGGGCAGGCCAAGATCCTCGCCTCCGACTTCGAGGAATTGTGGATTAACAAAAGTTCCGGCACCGTCCATCGCCAGGATGCCGGCAGCGCTGCTGAAAGCGGTTTCAGCCTGCGTGGCAAAGGAGAAGTTACCCCCGACGCTAATACCGCCGGCGGTTGCAACGTTAAACTCCGCAAGTGCATCGAGCAGCAGTGAGCCCGCCACATCGACGCCACTGGTCGCGTCGTTGATGTTGAAGGTGGTATTGCCGGTAACAGTGAAATCGCCGAGCTTGAGCGAGCCTTCAGCTTCGATGTCGAAAATAACGTTGCCGACCGAAACCGATTGCAGGGCCGATAAATCGATCTGGCCGCTACTTTCAACCAGAATACGCAGCCAGTCATCGCCGGTGCCTCCCTGTAGAGTGTCCACCGCTGATAGATCAATGAAACCACCTTCGGACGCGTGGATCGTCCGTGTCTGGGCAAACGTATGGTTCACAGCACTGTCGATGCTCTGCAGGGCCGAGAGGTCAAGGGATGTACTAGCTCCCTGTGCCGAAAAGAAGATACCGTTGGCAAAGGCGGTGCCGGTGTAAGTAGTCACATTCGGCAGAGCCAGTGCTGTACCGCCGGACAGATTGACAAAGCTGTTGTCGATGTCGCCCAGCAAGGGTGCGTCGAAAGTGGCTCCGGAATCACTGATACTCAGGGCTGTACCGGTCATGGTCGTCAGTAGTGGCAAATTGAACGTGGCTCCCGCGGGCAGGTCGTAGTCGCCGCCGGACTGGCTGACCAGGACACCAAGGTCAAGCTGCGAGTTCGGCTGCATAGTGAAATACAGGGAATCGGCATTCTGCAGTTTGTCGAGTTGCAGGTTAATATCGGTGTCAAATCTGACGTTTCCGGTAGTGGTGGTAAGGTTATCCAGCCGGACTACGCCGCCGCCGCTCATCTTCACTTCAACTATGTCATCTCCGGTCCCGCCATGAAGCGTCTGCAGATTGCGTAGATCCACCTGACCATTGCCCGAAGCAGTAATCGTTCGCACTTGGGCAAAGGTACGGTTTGAGCTGCTGTCCAAAGTCGTCATTGATTGTAAATTAATATCCGTTCCAATACCATCGGCTGACAAAAAGGCACCACCGTCAAAAGCCGTACCTGTGTAAGCAGTCACGTTCGGCAGGGCCAGCGTTGTCCCGCCGGACAGATTGAAAAAGCTGTTGTCGATGTTGCCCAGCAAGGGTGCGTTAAAAGTGGCACCGGGGTCACTAATGGTCACAGTAGTGCCGGTCATGGTCGTCAGTTGCGGCATATTGAATATGTTGCCCGCAGGCAGCTCATAGGCACCCCCTGACTGGCTGACCAGAGCATTGAGATCTACCTGCGCTCCCGGCTGCACGTTGAAAAACAGGGAATCGGCATTTTGCAGTTTATCGAGTAACAGATCGGTATCGGTGTTGAATCTAACGTTTCCGGTGGTGGTGGTGAGGTTATCCAGCCGAACCACGCCGCCGCCGCTCATCTTCACTTCAACTATGTCATCACCGGTACCACCGTGTATAGTCTCCAGATTGCTAAGATCCACCAAGCCATTGGCCGAAGCCGAGATCGTTCTTACCTGGGCAAAGGTACGGTTGGAGCTGCTGTCCAAAGTCGTGATTGACTGTAAATCCAGCACCGTGTTAAGCCCATCGGCCGAGAAAAAGGCACCATTGTCAAAACCGGTACCCGTGTAAGCTGTCACATTCGGCAGAGCCAGCGTTGCCCCGCCGGACAAATTAAAGAAGCTGTTGTCAATGTTAGCCAATACTGGGGCGTTGAATACTGCACCGGCATTGCTCATTGTCACCGTCGCACTGTTCAGTGTCGTTAACTTATTCAGATTCACCGTTGCCACTGGCGGCAGATCGTAAGCACCACCTGTCTGCTGCAAGAGCTCAGGAAGATCCAGAATCGTAGCTGGGTTGAGCGTGAAGGTAATAGCCCCAGCAGTAGAAAGGCTGGGCAAGGAGAAATTAGACTTATCTGAAACAAAGTTGACGTTACCGGTCACAGTAGTCAGGCCGGAAAGATTGACCGTGCCACCGGCAGATTCGGTAATTCGCGTAATATCATCTCCGGCACCACCAAGCAAAGTATGCATACTCGATAAGTTGATACTTCCACCGTTGCTTGCTTGGATAGTACGAACCTGGGCAAAGGTTTGATTGGACGAATCGTTGATAAGACCCACTTTGGACAAATCGAGTGTACTGCTGGTACCGTCGGCCAACAGGATCGTACCACTGTTAACGCCGCGACTGTCATAGGTCCCGGCCCCCAGGGTCGCTGTAGTCACCCCGCTGCCCTGCACAAGAATGCGGGCACTGTTGCCGGTAAAGTTCGACGCAGCTGAAGGCGCATTGAAAATACCTTCGTTATTAACGTTAATTAGACCACCTACGTCGGCTGCACCGATGACGTCCAGGTCCAGCGACGCTTGAACCGTAAACACACTGCCGGCGCCTAGGGCAAACTCGTCAACGGTGTTGGTGCCCGATCCGGGATCAGCTACATCGAAATTGACAGTAACGCTTGCGGGAATGATAACTTTATAGGTGTCCGTACCGTTATTGATCGGAACTTCTGATCCGGGATTGCCGGCACCGTCGATATCCCAGTTGTCAGGATTATCGTAGCTGTTATCACCGCCGCCGCCGGTCCACGTGGCCTCCTTTTGTGCCCCGGTGGCGATGGACAACATGCTACTAAGTCCTACACACAAAATCAGCGCACTAACAGTCCTCAAATAATAATTAGACATCTCTTGCTCTCCTTACGTTTGAATTGCCTTCTCTCTCTTGTTCGAATCTCTTCTCTTTTCTTTATCGACTCCGCATAATAATGGAACCCAAGCTGCAACTGCAAGTGTTTTTTCAACCTCAAGTCCACCTTGATTAGGGCCGACCTACGTTTTTGGGCTAATATTAAGGTTTTTAAGTTGAAAATTTTTTAGGTACTTTGCAAAAAAAAAAAACGACTGGTTAACCTCCGGAACCGAGGATTAGGAATTCATATCTCTTCGGAATTAATTCACAACTTCTTGTTTCCCAACCACTTACAGCAATTCAGCTTTGGTAGCTTACTATAACTGTCATATCATCCCGCCCGTTGCCCCGAAACCGAATCGCCCCCACTCTCTCCACATGCAGCCAGCAACCCGCCGCAACCGCCATCGCTTGACCATCCACTTCTATCGTACCGCTGCCGTACATAACCGTAATCGTCCCCTGGCTCACCTTCCCCCCCATCTGCCATTCCTGATCACCCTTCAAACAGATCAACTCGCTCGTCAATCGCCCTTCCCGGTGTAAAACCTCGCAACTGGGTTTGGCACCGTTGTATCGCACCAGATCACGCAACTGCACCACTTGCCGAACACAATCCCCCTCCTGCGCACCTGCCCCGCTCGCCCCAGCCGCCCCAACTTTTTCTCCCCCTTCTTCACTAACCTTCCCATTGACATCAGCCTTGGCATCCATCGCCAAGTTAGCCAACTTGTCGGCATCGACATTTTCGCTACGACGAATGTGTCGCACCCGAACACTCTCAAACTGTCTCTGTAATCCCACCACTTTTTCAAAAAGCTTTTTCAACTCGGCGTTTTTAACCCGATATTCACCGTTAATCTGCTTAACCAGCAACTCACTGTCGCAATACACTTCAACCTGATCCGCTCCCAGTTGCCCCGCCGCGTCCAGGCCACGCAACAGCCCTTCATATTCCGCCTGGTTATTGGTCATCCGCCCCAGAAAAAATCCCCGCTCCAACACCAACTGCCCCTGTTCATCCCAGATCGCCACCCCCGCACCCGCCGGCCCCGGATTGCCCCGCGCACCACCATCCGTTTTAATCCTTAATCGCATTGCTGAATATCCCGGTAATCCTCGTGTTTAGATCTGATTCCAACCTATATATCCCCTTACAAAATGCGTCAGGGATAATGATTATTGGCCTTGTAACCTGCCGGAAACTCATTTTTCAGAACAAATAAAACTTGATCGACAGGAATCGAAATTTCACCCCGGTACAGCAGGTGGAGTATGCACAGCATACCAACGCAACAGAAACTCTTTCTTAAGCAGTCGCTTCTTGCTTCGGATTCTTATCCAACACCAGAATCCGACCGCAGTTCGGACAGATAACCACTTCATCTTTGGTCATCAAAGCGTTCACCGATTCCAGCGTAATTTGCATATAGCACCCCCCGCAAGAGTGCTCGTTCTTCCGCTTGCCTTCTTTCGTAACCTCAGCCAGCACTTCTCCTTCATAACGCTCCGCCAAACGCGAAAAAAGACTTCTCTCCTTATCCGGCACCTGGCTCGCCGCCGCCGCCTGCTGCTTCGACAGCTTGTCAATTTCTTCCTGAAACTTCTGCTGCTTCGAACTGACGTTCTGATTTATCTCTTGCAGCTTCTGGGTCTGAACTTCTATATCAGCCTCAATCTCACCACAAACTCCCTGATCGGTTTCTATCTGGTTCAGTAACGAAATAATCTGATCTTCCAGCTTAGACTTGTCCGCTTTTCGCGTATTGATCTGCGTCAATATAGCACTGTAATCCTTGTTCGTCCGCGCCGTATTCAACGCCACACGATACTTGGATATATCTTCTTCTCGAACTTTCAACTCCAACTCCAGCTTATCATGCTGCATCCTCACCAGCTTGATCTCTTCATGCTTGGCTTTGAGCGCTTCCTGGAGTTGGGTAATTTGCTGCTGTTGCTTCACGAGAACCTGTTGAGTCTGTTTGAGCCTTTGCTGCTTTCTGCGTAGTTCAGTTTCAACTGCCTGCAATTCTACCAAAGAACTCAAAATAGGTCCCATACAGTCTCCTTTTGGGGCACAATCTCTCAAACTATGCACTTTTATCTCATGACCGCTGCCGGCGCTTTTTCCGGGCGGCATCTGCCACTAATCACTCACATTCCACCATCAAACAACTGCAATTATTCATTATGACCGCTTCATTTTATATTGCAAGCAGTTATATTAACTTTTTTTCCTGTTATATATTCCCCCTGATCACGATTAAGTGTTTTGTTAACACGAGTTTACACAAATATTTCACCGAAAAAAATTTCCCGCCCATATCGCCCGGCTTTTTCACTTTTTCGCTTTTCCATTGACCACTTCATGGATGCTTCTTATAAAATCAACATGGCTTTGCATATTAAATCCTCCAAAAACGGCATTCGTTTCGCCGTCAAAGTAGTCCCCGGTTCCTCTCGAACCGCCATCAAGGGCCTGCTCGATAACGCCCTCAAAATCAACCTCGCCACACCCCCAGAAAAGGGTAAAGCCAACAAAGAACTCATAAAACTACTCAGCCAAACCCTCAAAACCTCAAAATCCGCCATCCAGATCGCCTCTGGCACCCACAACACCCAAAAGGAAATCTTTGTCACCGACTTCACCGAATCACAACTGCTCCACGCCTTGAAAATTCACCTACCCAAATTACAGGAATAAAATATGCACCAGCCTTTACAAAAAAAATACCCCTGAACCCTTGACCCTGAACCCTGGACCCTAAATGGTATCACCTTCCGAAAAAACCGCATATATCGCCTTGGGCAGCAACCTCGGCCCCCGCGCCCGCAACATCAGCCGCGCCCTGGCCCTGCTCGAACACAGCCCTTTCATCTCCGTCATCTGTCACTCCCGACTTATCGAAACCTCGCCCGTCGGTGGCCCCGCCCAGCAGGATAATTACCTCAACGCCGCCGCCCGGCTCCGCAGCCGCTACAGTCCCGAAGAACTGCTCGGATTTCTCCTCAAAGTCGAAAAACAACTCGGACGCACCCGTAAACAAAAATGGGCCCCCAGAACCATCGACCTCGACCTGCTGCTTTTCGAACAACAAATCATTGATCAGCCTTACCTCAAGGTCCCCCACCCTCTCATGCACCAGAGAATCTTCGTCATGCAGCCCCTTGCCGAAATCGCTCCCGAAATCATCCATCCCATCCTTAAAAAATCCAACCTGCAAATTCTGCAGGATTTACTGGAAAATGATAATATCTAACCGATAATACCTTCATTCTGCTGAGAACTTGTTGAGATCCTGCATAATTGACGCCTGCGTCAAAAGTCGTTCGCCACAAAAACCATTATAATATATTGTAAATTAAGGTATTTATGGCAATTTTAGGGT
>JAFGSR010000249.1 GCA_016934515.1 Sedimentisphaerales bacterium | reverse complement strand
GGTGTCTGCTCTCCGGCATTTCGCCC
This sequence comes from Sedimentisphaerales bacterium, assembly GCA_016934515.1. Classification (GTDB taxonomy): domain Bacteria; phylum Planctomycetota; class Phycisphaerae; order Sedimentisphaerales; family SM23-30; genus JAFGSR01. The sequence goes on along the minus strand of JAFGSR010000249.1, from coordinate 9,564 downwards.
ATAGTTTACACCGCGATGATGCGGCAGTTCGGGCATCCCTGACCTTTGATTGGAGCAGTGGCCAAGTCGAAGGTCAAGTCAATCACCGCAAAGTCATCAAGCGCATCATGGATGGGCGTGCCAAGTTCGATCTGCTACGGTTGCGCGTTTTGCAGCCGCCATGACCCTGTTGCACCAAACTTGCGGAACAACCATTGTCGCACGTTTAATGACAACGCCCCAGCGATAGATTTTTTTGGCGTAGGACAACTACTGGACCTGAGGTTTGACCGCTCCTTGTTCCGGTTCCTCATAGAAGCGCCGCCACAGAGCAATACACCCCACTTTAACGTATAGTTGAAAAATCCGATAAATTGGAATATGATTTTTATCTGTTCGTATTTCGCCAGTTTAAGGAGGATCTATCATGATGTATATCCACAGAAAAGTGCTGTTGGCGATCACCATCGTTGTTGTGGTAGGTGCGGCTGCCATATTGACAATCGCAACTTCCCGCGCCCAGACAACCTATGTTGGCCCGACTTATGAGTATAAAGAGTTGACATTCACTGAGCCTGTTACTTTCGGTACTAATGTTTTTGCCGGGTATTTCGACAACGGCAAATTTATTACTCCTCAGGCAGGTAACGAAAACGTAACGGCAGGGGATGTTATTATGTATTTTTCTGGTCAGGGATGGGAACTCAAAGAACAAAATAGTTCTCAGGTATTCTACTTTCAACGGCAAAAACCGTAATTCGGGCTATCTAGATAAACTGAGAGACTTGGGCAAGTTGTCAACTCCCTTTCCCTGTAACAAGGAAAAAGAGAAAGGTATACGGTGGTAAGTCCCTCCTTTGCAGGTGGGGAGGGGCTTACCTTATGTTCGAATTCAAAGTCTGTTGGGGCCTTGTGCTAGTTTTTCCAGTTTAGGAAAGCCAGTCCTTTGCTTTGCAGGAAAACCGGCTTTCCCAGCAAATGGTTAATGAAAATACAAAGCGTGTGAGTGGTTCACTTGGTATGCAGACGGGCACACAGCCCCGCTCCTAGCTCATGTCGCGCCGCTATAAGACCACCTGACGGATCAGATCGCCTTGTTCTTTCCAGTGGCTCAGCATATTGGTTTCCAGATTCCACCCGCGACATTCGTTAAAACTAGCTGTCATTGGGGTGTTTCCTGGTGGGTGTAGGACAAGGTTGACCACTCGACTCCAAACCTTGCCAGGAGACTGTATTTCCATCAGCGAAAACTCGTATAAGGGCCTGTTGGATAAATTAAGGTAGTATAAACTAACGGCTTATCCGTAATCAGCGGACCGGCTTTGTTTCGGTTGATGAATAGGTCCGACTCTGGGAATCAGGTTAGTTCTTGCAACAGAGGGTGAGAATGTTAAGACGAAAACGACTTGGAAGGAATCCTAAGACCCCTGTTTTATGGACTCTGGACAATATCATTATTACCCATAATAATTTAACTATCTCTGGTTGGGCATTTTCACAAACTGGCACCATCACGCAAATTAGTGTTTGGATAGATGATATTCTTTTGGGAAACGTAGAATATGGTCTGCCACGTCCCGACGTGGCGGCTCATTTCAGCGATCCTCAGAAGGAGTATACTGGGTTTACAGGCGTGTTCGATATTGCCAATATCAGTACGGGTGAACATATCCTCACACTAGAACCTCACGACGATGCAATGAACTTTGGCCGGTTTTCCCAACGCATATCTATCAAGCCAACCGATATAACGATCCAAATCGACACCCCCTCACAGAAACAAGTGGTTTTTAAACCCACTTTGCTTATCGAAGGATGGGTCATCTCTGCTCAGGGAGAAATCACGGCGGTTGAAGCTGTGCTAGATAACCAAACCACGGTAGAGATAGAATATGGCCTGCCACGTCCCGATGTCGCGACACATCTTGGAGATTCGACCAGAGTGTCGGTCGGTTTTGCTGCCGAACTCAACATAGAAAATATTCAACTCGGAAAGCATGATTTAACCATCTGCGCCCAAGACAACTTGGGCCAGGCTAAACAAAGTGATCAATCATTCTTTATTCAGGACCACCCCATCCGAATGGGAATTGATGCGCCTAAGACGCGCGAGACGCTTGATTCTCACACGCTGTCTATTTCGGGCTGGGCATTCTCAAGACTGGGTCCGATTGTTAACGTTGAAGTTTTTCTCCAGGCAACCTCCTTGGGCACGCTAGAGCATGGGCGCATACGTCCAGACATTGCCAGGATTTATAACCATCCACGCGCATTGGAATCTGCATTTAATGGTACAGTGCTTTTACCTCTGCAGGACTCGCCGGATTATTCCTTAACGGTTCTGGCAGTTGATAAAACCGGGAATAAACAATACCTTCCAATCGATGTGCGCTTGAAAGTGGACGAAGTACAACCTGAGGCGGTTCCGACACCTCTCGTTCGGCCTGTCGTCACGCCGGATGACTTTCTCTGCTATATTGACACGCCCGTAACCAATGCCTATGTTTATCCCTCTTTCAGACTAAGCGGATGGGCATTTAGTCTCAGCAGCCGCATTGTCAGTATTGCAGTGCAGTTGGGGGATAAAACCTTTGAAGTCCCTTACGGCTTGTCGCGTCCTGATGTCGCCCGGCACTTGAACAGATCGGATGCTGAACAGGTTGGATTTGACGACGTTGTTGACTTCAGAAACATTCCCCATGGGCCAACACAGTTCAGCGTTATTGCGATAGATGAATATGGCCACCAATTCTCAAAAGATGTGCCGGTTTTTGGGTTGATGACAGACCCCTCCAGCGTTCAGATTGATGACATGTGGATAAGAGACTCAACCCTGTATGTCAAAGGCTGGTTAAATTGGGCGGAAAGTGTCCCGCCATATACGGTGAATTTTTTCGTCAATGGTGAAAAGGCCGCTTCATGTTTTGCTGATATAGATTTACCCGACCTGTCAGCACAATTTCCTTCAAGTATCAGTCACCTTATAAAAGGTTATCGTATACGCAGGCAGTTAACGCCTGGGGTTCTAACTGCCGATAAAGTTGAGTTGACTATTCAGGTCATTGACCAGCGTTTTACGGGGACACAACGCATTATTCACGTAACGCCCGACACATTGGTTTCCGATGAGCAGGACAACAGTCTTTGCGCCAGACTCGAAAAACTGATAACGAAATGTAGGGCAATCGTCGATCATGAAGTCTCTGTCCTGGATTGGAACACCGGATTAGATCTACGGAAGGTTCTTCCTGAGGTAACCGTTTTCTCTCCTTTGCCTAGCAAATCCCCAAGAGAATTGCCTTATCTTGACGGGATGGTTGATATTGTGGTTTGTCGACCCGGAGAAGCTTCAAAAGAAGCCCGGCGCGTGGCGGGCTATGCGGTGGCTGCTGTCGCAGGTGCCAATGACATCCGCATCGAATACAAAGAGACTTTCAGGGATGCAGATGTGTTGCCAGGTGTCTCAATCATCATCCCTGTTTATAACAAAAAAGAGTATACAGAAGCCTGTTTGAAGTCGCTTAAAGCGACTCTGCCCGATAATTTCCAAGGGGAAGTTATTGTGGCAGACGATGTCTCAACAGATGGCACCGATGAAATGGTGAGACAGTTTGCAAAAGAATGGCCTGTTCTTATAAATCTTCGTAATAAGGACAACCGGGGCTTCATTTTAAACTGCAATGGGGCTGCTGAGGCGGCCACAGGCGAGTATTTGATCTTTCTGAATAACGACATTATTGCCTATCCAAAATGGCTTGAAAACCTGATCGGTACGTTCAAAACTCACCCTGATGCAGGGGCAGTCGGTGGAAAACTTATATTTCCGAATGGAACCTTGCAGGAAGCTGGGGGACACCTTTTCAAAGATGCTACCGGTTATAACTTTGGGCAAGATGATCTCCTGCCGTTTTACCCTCTCTTTTCGTTTACACGAAAAGTAGACTACTGCTCAGCAGCCCTGCTGGCAACCCCGCGAGAATTGTTCCTGGATATCGGCGGTTTCGATACCTTTTTTGCCCCGGCCTATTATGAGGACGCAGACTACTGTTTCAAAGTCCAGGCCAGGGGACTTAAGGTGTATTATCAGCCCCGAAGTGTGCTCATGCACTACCGTCATGCATCCTATAATGCAGAGAACTATAAATATACCAACGCTGAAAAATTCCAAAGTCGCTGGCACGACGTTCTTGCCTCGAAACCTTCACGTCCCAAAGAGTTCACGCGCGAGGTGTTACACAGGCTTGTTTCACCCCATAAACGTGCACTCTTTTTTGCCTGGTTACTCCCCAAGTATGATGAGACGGGTGGTTTGCTGCGACCATTTACCATTGTGCAGCAATTGTTAGATTCAGGGTGGTCGGTTAGCTACTACGCCAGGGATACGACGGGCGGCGAACGTTATATCCGTGGTTTGCAGGATATGGGAGTCGCCGTTTATGCAGGCCCCAGATCGGTTGAAGCGGGTGATGAATTCTTTGATGATCCGGCCAGACTCATTGCCGAAGGACAGTTCGACCTGGTGATAGTTTCCTTGTGGCAAACAGCAACTGAAATTCTACCAGCGATTCGCCGGTATTCGCCGCATACCAAGGTCATCGTTGACTCGAGCGATATCTACTTTCAACGGATGTCGCGGGATGCCGCGGTTAAGGGGTATCTGCTAGATGCAAATTACGGTCAGGAGATGATAGACGAAGTCAACGTTTACGCCGCAGCCGATGCTGTTTTTACGGTTTCCGTTGAAGAAACAGAAATGATCAATGATCTGATTGGAAGACAGCGCGAGCAGGCGATCTGTGTGCCGAATACCACAAAGGCGCCGCGCTTCAACACACCCTTTAAGGAACGAGCAGGCATCCTGATCGTTGGCAGCTACTACTATCCCCCTAACGCGGATCAAGTGCAGTTCCTATTAACAGAAGTTGTTCCGCACATGGATCCCAAGCTCTTGAAACAACATCCTATTTATATTGTAGGAACGAATCTTCCAGATGATATCCGCGAGCTCGCTTCGGGGATGAAACATGTCAAAGCGGTTGGTTGGGTCCCCTCGATGGAGCCTTTCCTGCGTCAAATGCGCGTAAGTGTTGTTCCCCTGAGATTGGGGTCAGGAACCAAGTTGAAGGTGATTACGGCCATGCTCTCTGGTTTGCCAGTTGTGTGCACAAGCATTGGCGCGGAAGGGCTTGATCTTGTACACGGCGAGCACGCTCTGATCGCCGATGACCCCAAGACACTGGCCCATTATATCGAACAGGGGCTTACTAACGAGACGCTTTGGAGAAAACTTTCAGTTCAAGCCCAGGAATTAGTTGTCAATCAACTTGGGTATGAGGCCGGTATCCAATACCTGACACAGGCAATAGACAAAGTGATGAACCGATGATCGCAGAGAAACTGATAGCTCATTTGAATAAGCTGCTGGACCAATATCAGGCCCGGTATGATCGGCAGCCCTATGTGTTGGATCTGGTCGGGGTTTCGATGCCAGGGCATAACATTTTTTCCCCTCTCGGAAACGAACTACATTACCTGGATAAAACGATCGACATTGTCGTCGCCCCGTCGTCACATGACCGGGCGGTATTGAGGGCGCTGGCGCGTTGGGCATTAGTAATCGTTGACGATCAGGAAGTTGTTGTGGAATGGTCGGAGCCTGTTACCGAGATCTCGGATACTTCGATCCCCAAAATAAAATCCTTTGCTGCTTCTTCTTTGCCCTCAAATGGCAAGCGAGTGCTCTTTGTTGCGCCCACCTTGCCAGAATATGATCGAGAAGGAGGAGGGGTCCGGTTATATTATTTACTTAGGCTTTTCCTACAGAGCGGCTATTCTGTAGCCTACGCTACGGATCATGACGAGTCTGGAGAGCGCTATGTCAGACATTTAAATACGCTTGGTGTCCAGGTTTATCCCTTAAGCACTAACTTTGATAAACTTTTGCGCTCCCAATTTGATTTGATCGTCATCGCTTTCTGGAATGTGGCGAGTTTTGTTATTCCGCCTATACGTGCTATCTCTCCCAAAACGTACATTGTTATTGACAGCATCGATTTGCATTTTTTGCGCGAAGCACGCGCTATGTTTACTGAATACAATCAGTTACTACCCGAATTCGCCGAGAACGTTGCCGGTGAACTCAATGCCTATCTCCAGGCTGATACTGTTTTGACGGTCTCACAGAAAGAAGCGGCACTAATCAACAACTTGTGTGCCAGTCGAACAAAGGCTTTCGATCTTCCCGACCTGGAGTTTTCACAGCCGTCTCCTTATAAGTTTGATGAACGTAAAGGAATTCTTTTTATTGGTAATTTTCGACACTCTCCCAACATTGATGCTATCCAGTATTTCATGTATGAGATAGTTCCTCTCCTTGATCCAGCCATCCTGCGCAAGCACCCCATTTATGTCGTCGGCAATGGGCCAACCTCTGAAGTATTTGAGGCCGTAGGGAATCGTGATAACATATACCTTTTGGGCTGGGTCCCGTCGGTAGTACCGTATATTGAACGTGCGTGTGTTACGGTTGCTCCCTTACGTTATGGGGCTGGGATCAAGCGCAAACTGTTACTGGCCTTAACAATCGGCACGCCGACTGTAACAACGCCGATAGGGGCCGAGGGACTAGGGCTTACGCACGAGGAACATATTCTGATCGGCCAAGACTCTGTTGAATTGGCATGTTTCATTGAGCGACTGCTAATAGACTCTGATCTGTGGCATAAACTCGCAAAAAAGGGCCGCGAGCATATGCTGGCCACACATGGTTATGATGCGGTTCACCGTCAATTTATGGATGTCTTAAAAAAAATAAAACTTGCCCCTCGATTTAAACTGGAGCAGGTTTCAATAGACTACGAAGTCTTCAATGGGGTAACACGAAGTAGTATGCCAAAACTCGCCTCCCCGGACACAGACTGGGAGGGTTATTGCAATCTTGTTGGAGAAAAAACGGTTTTCACCATTAAAGGTACCAATCTTCGTGAAACAGTCTATGCCAAAACAGGCACATTCAACCGACAAAGGCAGTTAATTTGCGGACTTTCAATGGCCTTATTGGGTGTGCCTCATGCCACCTTAGAGGAAATTTGTCAGTATATCAACGATCATAGGCTTACCATTTATACTGCGGAAGCAAACGGGACGATTTTTAATTATCTCCGGAACCACATCAAACCCGACCACTTTTACTTCTCAGAGTATTTCGGGGATCAATACACGTCAGGGGAGATAGTGAACAATATCCGTCATGAAGATTTGCAGCGGTTGTCGTTCCCTGATGAAACATTTGATATCGTGTTGACCGCCGAAGTGATGGAACATATCCCTGACGTGCCCAAAGCTGAGGGCGAGATTGTTCGTGTGCTTAAGTCCGGTGGAGTGTATTGTTTCACAACGCCGGTCGCTCCTTATTTGGAACATGATCAGATAAAGGCCCAATTGGACGAGAACGGAAACATCCAATATCTCACAGAGCCTGACTATCATGGGGACCCGGTGCGGCCTGAAGAAAGAATACTGGTCTTTCGCGTTTTTTCGCATCGCGATTTAAGTAGACGCTTTGAAGCTCTGGGGTGTACGTATATCCCTTACTATTTTTCCTCATCTTCGCTTGGTATAATCAATGCGCACTTTGACACGGTGCAGGTGGTGAGGAAGCTGTCTAGTGGTGCGGGTGACCATTCAGGAAAGTAGAGTGTACAGAATGACCAAATTCATTATGCTAATGGAAGGCAGAGTGGGCAGCAGCCATGTTGTTCAGCTTCTTAATAATCATGAAAACATCATCTGTGACTATGAGAAATTATACGGGTTGGATGACGAGGCTCAAAAAGCAAAAATTGCTGAAATGTTCTCGGCCAATGCTCCTGTAGTTGGATTTAAGACGAAGTTGCGGGATGTCATTGATCAGGATTATCTGTTCGATTTGATCGAGCGCGACACGGTTTTTACAATATGCCTCCATAGAAAAAACATTATCAAGTCAGTTGTCTCTACATTTTACGCCCAAAAGCTTCGACAAGAAACAGGGCACTACAATCGATTGAAGATCAATACAGCAGTTTTCGAACCCATCCCCCTGGCATATCCAGACTTTGAAGCACACCTTAGAATCCGTAAAGCGATTGATGAACAGCTGATAGCTTTTTATGACAAGCTAACCGCGCCCAAAACCCTGGTGTTCTATGAGGACTTGATGCTAGATGAAGAGACGTTCATGCGAAACCTTATCGATTTCCTTGGCCTGGAATGGCAACCCCTGACTCGAAGTATCTACGCTAAAACCATCAGCGATGATTTAAGAGATATTATTGAGAATTTTGATGAGTTGCGTTCCCACTACATTGGGACACCCTATGAAGCCATGTTTGATGAGGTCCTGAGCTAGCGTTGAACAAGGACTATCATGAGAATAATCCAAAGCCATCCGCCGCAAAGGAGTCTTAATTTTTGAATCTCTGCGCCGGAAAATTGACGAAAAAATTTATCATTCTCTTTGAAGGCCGAACGGGAAGTAGTCATGTGCGTCAGTTGCTCAATGGACATCCAGATATTGTATGTGACTCCGAACAATTGTATGGCCTGAATGCTGCCAGCCAAAAAGTTAAAATTGCTGAAATGTTAAGTGTTAATATCCCGTTTGCCGGATTTAAAACGAAGTTGCGGGATGTTAAAGACCCAGATTACTTCGCGCGGTTAATTGAGAGGGAAAATATACGCATAATATATTTGGATAGGAAGAACCTTGTTAAGACGGTTGTTTCGACTCTTTATGCGCAAATGCTGGTAAAAAAAACGGGTGACTATAATCGACGAAAACAGAATATGCAGGAATACGGTCCTATCCATATACAATATAGTGAGTTTGAATGGCACATTAAGTTGCGAAAAGAGCTTGACGAGAAGCTTTTAACGTTTTTCGAAAAACTGTCTGTCACCAAAACTCATGTTTACTACGAAGAGATGTTGGTAGATGAAGAAGGGTTTATGCGGAGACTTATTGAATTTTTGGGCGCAGAATGGCAACCGCTGAACTCAAGCATTCTTATTAAGGCCGTAAGTGACGATTTGAGGAATAGTGTGGCGAATTTTGATGAATTACGCTCCCGCTACATTGGTACCCCTTACGAAGCCATGTTTGATGAGATCCTGAACCAGCGCTGAAAAAATGACTATCATGAGAATAATCCAGAGTCATCCACCGCAATGCCGCTTATTTTGAGGCTTTGCACCAGTAAAGTATAACGTGCCCCCCCATTGTCAAGACCCAAAAACAGGCAGCATAAGGTAGCTCCGCCGATCACGGACAAAGCGCCTGCTCTGTGACATGAACAGCGGCAGGCGTGTGTGTCCATTCTGGATCATCCGTCACTACATCGTGCCCAACATCATCGGGCCGCTGATCGTCACCAAGACCTTGTCGATACGCGAGTTTTTGCTTACTACGGGCGTACCACCTACATCACGGCAGCGAAAACGACCAACATCAACGGCCCAAAAGTAAATACCAAAATCCTTGAAATTCCTATCCCCCCTGCAAGCAGCGGGGCATTACGGAATTTCATCCCTGCGGGCACGGATTTT
>JAFGSR010000248.1 GCA_016934515.1 Sedimentisphaerales bacterium | reverse complement strand
GCTTACCAGAGAGATGGTAATTTTAAATTAAAGAATAAGAATTTTCACGCAAAGGCGCAAAGACGCGGAGAAGAATTTTAACCACGAAGAACACGAAGAACACGAAGAAGATAAGAAAATATATAAATTATAGCAGGATGACCCGTTGCAGCAGGAAGATAATGAAGAATATAATAATTTTTTAGACAGGAAAATCCGTCGCGACCTGCTACGACTAGCGAAGCATGGCGAGCAGTCGCGAGCACGGCGGGCGATGTCGCAGACGCGGCGGACAGGATTAACATGATGTATATTTAATGAATGGTGACTTTCCAGGTTGGGGGGATGAGGTCGGGCAGGAGCCAGGGGGCGTTGCAGTTAGCGCAGTTGGGTTGATCGGGTCGGCGGAGGCGGCCGCAGTTGGGACAGGTTACGCGGGTAATGGCGGGGCGGGTGAGGCGATAGGTGATGTAGGCGGGCAGGCCCAGGGTGACAGCGGCAATTATCCAGAATTTTCGAGATTGGCGCGACAGGCCAAGCTGACGGGCATCGCGAACAATTCGCCAAGCGAGAAAAGCACCGAAAGTCAAAGCTAAGCCGTGAAATAGAAAGATTGCGAAAACTTCTTCAAAGCGGTTGATATTTTCATAACGATTAAAATTGGCGGCGAGGGAATTGGGAGTGAATAAGATGGTACATTCGGAGGTGTGGGCGTCAAAGTGGTTGGGGCGGATGCAGGAAGCCAGACTAAGCAGGGGCGGGTGGAGATTGTCGAGCAGATATTGAATTGTGAGGATTAAGGGACCGCCGGGCTGATCGTCGATAATGCTAAATATGTTTACGCGAGCATATCCAGTACGATTAATAAATAACTTTTTGTCGGTTTTAAAAATGTCACGAGCTGTTTTTTCAGGGGGTATTTTCATGACACTGCCATCTTTATTAAAGAGTATCAGCATCGCCTTTCGAGCATTGCGATTGAGGTGGGCGGCGGCCATGCCGAGGTATTGGCCGTCGCGAAAGAAGAAATTGAGGTCGTAGGCAAGGATGTCGTCCATAGAAGTAGAAGACTTTTCCTCAAGAAAGCCGAGTTGGTCGGTGATGGTGAGGGAAACGGGGTCGAGTTTAGAAACGCGAGTGTTTTGCTGGAGGATGGGGATGAAGTCGGCGTTGTCGAAATTGCAATCGACAATTTGAAGATTGTGTTCCATATTTACTTCGTGAAGAACTTTATCGGGTAGGCGGGATGAAGGGCTACGGCGGATGGTTGGGTAAAAATTTGAAGACTGGTCAACATATTTTTCTGTAGTGGGTGATCGCCAGGATATATAGATGCTGTGGCGGTCATGGAAGTCGCCTACTCTGACGCAGGATTGATTGGGAGGGAGTTTTGGACCCTGGGTAAATTCCATACTATCGAAGTTGAAGCGGAAGAAGCGGGAGTGGTTGGTGTTGAAGACGAATAATTGAGGAGTGAGGTTTCGGCAGTAGCTAAGTGGGTTCTGGAAGGTTCCGAGTTTTTTGTCGGGTGATTTTGCGATGCCGTTGGGACCGGCGTAGGCGCTATTATTTTGCTGAGTAAGGCTGGTGTAAACAAATAGTTTCAGGGAATTGTCGTAATAGATGAGGCTACTGAGTTCGTTTCGGATTTCAGTTTCTTTGGTATGTTCATTATAGGATGAAACCTTTTTGTAGGTACGATGGACGTTGGGCCACTGGTTGTTGAATAAAAAATCGATAGCGGCAAAGCCGGCCAGGAACGCGCCTTCGCCGATTTCGGCACGGAGTCTGGAAGGGGTGGCAAGATTAGGCTCGGAGTCGAGGTCCGGGGTTAGTTGGGAGGGGGTGAAGGTGAGGGCTTCATTGAGGCGGGCATAGCGCAGGATGGTTTCGTAGGTGATGATTTTGAGGGTGCGTTGCGCCAGGCCCAGCAGGATAAGGTAGGCGGTGAGAGTTATGAGGCCAACGGTAATGATTTTGATGAAATAGTTGTTTTTCAGTTTCATGATGGTTTTCCTGAATAAAGATATCTCACGCCAAGACGCAAAGGCGCCAAGAAAAATAAAAGACTTTAGCCACAGCCCGGCTTCGCCAGAGCGCTTCGCCGCGGCGAGAGGACACAGAGATCACAGAGTTTTCAGGGTTCAGGGTCCAGGGTTCAGGGTCCAGAAGAAGATTTTGAATATTGGATGTAATCGGATGATCTGGATTCCCGCTTCCGCGGGAATGACAAGTTGAGTCGGTTGGTTTGAGTTTTATGTTTGTCTTCATTTTTATCAAAGAATTTTCATAAAGGTTGAGTCAGGAATTTTTGCCAGGTGCGGATGGTTGCGGCGGCGGTTATGAGCAGTAGCAGGATGACGGGGGTGAGGGTGAAGCCTTTGATGGCGATCAAGGAGATAAGAATATAGGGCAGGAGTAAGCCGGCGGTGAGAGCGATTAGTTTGTTTCGATAGAGGCCGATCAGGATACCGAGGCTGTAACAGGTGAGGTTGAGGATGGTTAAGAGGATTAGTCGGGGCATGAAAAATTCCAGGGCGCCGGGGAGATATCGAGGATATTTGTATATCAGGAAAGCAAAGAGAGCCAGCCAGAAAAGACTTAGTATTAGGACAGCGATTATGCCTATAGTAATGCGGGCCAGAAAGATGCGGCTGCGGGTGGTAGCGTGGGTGAGCAGGAAAGGTGAAATTTTTTGGTAGTGATCGGTGAGCATCTGATAGAGGCCGACGCCAACGCAGAGCGGAGGCAAGATAAAGGCGATGACCCAGAAGAATTCATACATGGAGTTGGAGATTGGGCTGTAAGGGGAGAACTGGTGACGTCGAGTGATATCGAGACAAAGGAGTATGGCTATGAATATCGAAACTAGTACCGGCAGGGCGAGGTATAAGCAGAGGGACTGGGATTCTCGTTTTATCAGAGTTAGCATGGATGGTCTCCTTGAGTTTCGATGGTGAGGGTTGCGGGATTGGGGTTGGTGCATTCTATAAATATGTCTTCGAGGGAGAGGGGGATTTCGGTGAGGGAGGTGGGGTTGTAGGTTTGGAGGTAAGTTTGTTTTTGCCGGTTCCAGTTGGCGATGGTGAGGATCAGTTCGCGGTTGTCGTATTGTTGACTGATGATGTCGGTGAGGTGGAGTTCGGTGGGGGCGGAGCGATCGAAGATGAGGCGGATTTTTTTGACGCGGTTTTTGAGTTGGTCGAGCGGGCAATCGACGACGAGTTTTCCGGCGAGGAGGATGCCGACGCGGTCGGCGATTCGTTCGACGTCGCTGAGGATGTGGGAGCTGAAGAGGATGGTGCGGCCTTGCTTCTGGATGAGGTCGATGGCGAGTTCGAGGAACTGGCGGCGGACGATGGTGTCGAGGCCGAGGGTGGGATCGTCGAGGATGAGCAGTTCGGGATTGGCGGCCAGGGCGAGGGCGAGGTTCAGTTGGGCGCGCATGCCGGTGGAGAGTTTTTTGACTTTGCGGTCGAGGGGCAGGCGGAAGGTGTTGATGAGGTGGTCGAAGAGTTCGCGGTTCCATTGGGGGGCGAGGTCCTGGGCGAGTTTGATGAGTTTGGCGACGGGGTAGTGCTGGATGAGATGGTGGCCTTCGGCGACGTAACCGATGCGGCTGCGGTCGTGGGCGGAAAGTTGGAGCGAGTCGCAGCCAAAGAGAGCGGTTTGTCCTCGGGTTGGTGAATCCAGGCCGAGCAGGATGCGGATGATGGTGGTTTTGCCGGCGCCGTTGCGGCCGAGCAAACCGTAGATGCAGCCGGGCGGGATCTGGAGGTCGATGCCGTCGAGTACGCAGCGGCCGTCGAAATATTTTACCAGGTTATCAATTTGTACAGCGTTTTCAGTCATTGGGATTCTCACTTGTTGGGTTTTGTTCTGAATCGTTAACTGGTTGGGCGGTTTCAAACTGGAAGCGGTCGAGGGTGTCGGTGAGCCAGGATTGTAAAGTTGGTCGATCTATCTGCATGTGAATGGCGTCCACGGCGAGTAATTCGATTTTTTCGGTAATAATTTTTTGACGAACGGCATGGCTGAGGGTGGAGTTGAGTTGGGCGACGAAGGCACCGGAGCCGGGGCGGGTGGAGATGATGCCTTCGGATTCGAGCTGGCGGTACGCTTTGGCGATGGTGTTGGGATTGATGATGAGCTGGGCGGCGAGGCGACGGACGGTGGGGAGTTTTTGGCCTTTGGTGAGGTGGCCGAGGGCGATTTCGCGTTTTATGTTGTCGATGATCTGCTGATAGACCGGGCGGGCGGAAGATTGATCGAGATAAAACTGCATTGTAGCTCCGAAAATTATTTGTACTATATGTACTAGTACAATAATACAGCAAGAATTGGGGATGGTCAAGAAGGAAAAAATAATTTTTTTCGGAGGCGAGAGCGGTTGGGGTATAATTTGCCGACAGAATTATAGTGATTCAGCATGGGCTGAAGTCCATTTTATAGTAATAACTAAAAAAAAGGTTCCTGACCCCTTTTTTTTAAATGATGATTTTTTGATAAAAATGAGGGTAATAGATGGCGGAAGTACGGCTGAGGCAGGTAAGTAAGGTTTATGAGGGAGGTGTGGCGGCGGTGCGTTTGCTGGATTTGGCGGTGGCGGATGGTGAATTTGTGGTGCTGGTTGGGCCGTCGGGTTGCGGTAAGACGACGACGCTGCGGATGATAGCGGGGCTGGAGGAGGTTAGTGAGGGGGAAATCGAGATTGGCGGGGTGGTGGTGAATGAGGTTGAGCCATGTGAACGGGATGTGGCGATGGTGTTTCAGAATTATGCGCTGTATCCGCACATGACGGTTTTTGGGAATTTGTCGTTTGGTTTGCGAATGCGGAAGGTGGGTAAGCAGGAAATTGAGGGGCGAGTGGAAGATGTTGCTAAGTTGTTGGGGTTAAAGGGATTACTGAAGCGTAAGCCTCGGCAGTTATCGGGTGGTGAGCAGCAGCGGGTGGCGTTGGGGCGGGCGTTGGTGAGGGAGCCTCGGGTGTTGTTGTTTGATGAGCCGCTGAGTAATCTGGACGCGAAGATGCGGGTGGCGATGCGGTCGGAGCTGAAACAGTTGCATCAGCGGGTGGGCAGGACAACAATATATGTTACGCACGATCAGGAAGAGGCGATGAGCCTTGGTGAGCGGATTGTGGTGATGAATAAGGGGCGGGTGCGGCAGGAAGGGGAGCCGGTGGAGGTGTATCGGCGGCCGGTGGATCGGTTTGTGGCGGGATTTTTGGGAGTGCCGGGGATGAATTTTTTGAATGGGAGGATTGAGGAGGTGTCGGGCAGGAAGGTATTTCGGTTGGGGAGCGTTGATTTGGGCCTGCCAGAGCGGTTTAATGGTATGTTGGAGGAATATGTGGGAAGTGAGATGGTTTTGGGTATTCGTCCAGAAGACCTCTTGCCAAGTGGTGGGGGATGCGATAGAATGAGTATTGGTTGCACTGGAGAGTTGCCGATGGTAGTAAAAGTAGTTGAGCCATTGGGCAGTATCCAGGATGTTTATTTGGAGTTTGGCGACAGTAGGATTGTTTGCCGTTGCGGTGTTGAAGCTGGATTGAAGGCAGGAGAATGTGTGACGGTGAAGCTGGAGTTGAACAGGATTCATATATTTGAACCAGATGAAGTTGGAGCGAACGTGACCAGCAACAGTAACCTTACAGGTTTAGAGAGTTAGTCCGGTGCGTGCGGAGCCTAGACAAGGGCGGCACGGCCGAGATGGCGTAGATACCCCCAGCGGCGGTATTTTTTCGCATTGCGTTTTGGCGCGGCAGAGCAAGCTGCGGGAAAACGGAGGTGAAGAAATGCGGCAGTAGTGAGCTTATGCATTTTTTTTGTAGAGCTTTGAAAGTGGGTATCCCGAAAGGGCCCGCTTTTTTTGTTTTATAAGGAAGTGTAAGAGTTGGTTGGGTAAGAGATAATTAACTCAGACAGACCGATGGTTGAGTAATTAAGAGATTTGATTTGAGTGCTTTTGGTTGAGCAGGAACGGCAGGAACGGCAGAATATTGAGCAGCTAAGTTTTTGAGAAGTAGCTTGGTACTCCAGGATAAAAGGATATTGGTTGATGAATCAAGAATTGTTGCGAATCGTAGATGGAATGGCTCGGGATAAGAATATAGACAGCGAGAGCATTTTTGTTGATCTGGAAGCGGCGATGGCCTCGGCGACGCGTAAACATTTTGGTGTAGCTGAGGGTGTGGAAGTTCAGATTGATCGCGAATCGGGAGAGTTTTATGTATTTGTCAACGGTGAGCAGATTGATATTCGCAAGTTGGGTAGGATTCCGGCCCAGACGGCAAAGCAGGTGATGATTCAGAAATTACGAGAAGATGAGCGGGGCAGCATATATACGGAGTTCCAGGAGCGGATTGGTGAGTTGGTAACCGGGTCGGTGGCGCGATTTGAAGGTGGGACGACGGTGGTGAATTTGTCGCGGGCGGAAGCGATTTTGCCGCGGAGCGAACAGATACCGGGCGAGACGCATCATCCGGGTGAGCGGGTTCGGGCGGTGATAATTGAGGTGAAGGAAGCGCCGAACCAGGTGAAGATTATTTTGTCGCGGACGCATCCGGAGTTTATTCAGCGGTTGTTTGAGCAGGAAGTTCCGGAAGTGGCGGAGAAGATTATTGAGATAAAGGCGTTGGCTCGTGAAGCGGGTTATCGCAGTAAGGTGGCGGTAATCAGTTCGGACACGAAGGTGGACGCGGTGGGTGCGTGCGTGGGAGTGCGAGGGAGCAGGATCAAGAATATTGTGGATGAGCTGGGCGGGGAGAAGATAGATATTGTGCGTTGGAATGAATCGTCGCAGGTGCTGATAGGCAACGCGTTGCGTCCGGCGGAGGTTCGGGACATTGCGTTGTGTTTTGAGTTGAATCGTTCGACGGTAGTGGTGGCGGAGGATCAGTTGTCGCTGGCGATTGGCAAGCGCGGTCAGAATGTTCGGTTGGCGGCGCGGTTGACTAACTGGGATATCGACATTTTGACACCCAGGGAATACAGTGAATCGATGGATATTTTATCCCGGACGCTGCGCAGCGTGGAAGGTGTGGATGATACGTTGATTGACAAGGTGCTGGCGTTGGGGATTGTTTCGGTGCTGGATATGGAAGAGGTGGGGCCGGAGCCTTTGATGCAGTCGTTGGAGCTGGAGGAAGCGTTGGCGTTGGAAATGGTGCGGTCGGCGTCGAAAGAAGCACGTCATCAGGCGACGTTGAAGGAGCAGAGCACGGCGCAAGCGGTGCTGGCGGATGAGGTGAGCGATAAAAAACCGGCGGCTTCGGTTTTATCGAGTTTAGCCAGCGGTACGATTGATATTGGCGAATCGGTGGATGAAGTTTCAGGTGAAGCGGCAGGAGATGTGGAAGCTAAAGCGGCAGATGTAACGGCGGCTGATGAAGCGTCGGAGCAGTTAGCGGAAGAAGATTCCGAAGAACCGGAAGTGTTAGAAGAAGGTTCGGAAAGTGTTGAATCAGAAGATGCTGTTGCGGAGGAAGCGGTTTCGAAAGATGTTGATCCGGAAGAGCAGGATTCAGAGGATAAAGCGAAAGAATAGGATTTTTTAACGGCTCTAACAAGATTTGTTTTGGCAGGTTACTGCCCATGTGAATTAACGACAGGTTTTGTATGGGAGCATAAATTAGGAACGTGTAAAAAAGTTATCTATTTTATACGTCCTAAGCTGGAGGTTTTGCGTGGCGAGACGCGTCCACCAATTAGCGAAAGAACTGGGAGTCAAAAGCACGGCGATAGTTGCTAAGTGTCAGGCTGAAGGTCTGAGCATTAAGAATCACATGAGCACGCTATCGGCGGGTCTGGAAGCGACCATTCGGGAATGGTTTACCGAGGGTGGTGAAAGTTTGACGGTGGAAACGACGGAGTCAGTCGATTTGGCGAAGGTGCGTACCAAGAAGACTCGCAAGCGCAAGAAGAAGTCTGATTCGGAAGAAGTATCAACGACGGAAGGCGAGGTGGCGGTTGCGGAATTGCCAACAGCAGCAACTGTGGCGGAAGAAGTGAGTGAACCGGTTGAGGTTGAAGCGGCAGTTGCTAAGGTTGGTCAAGAGGTTGATGGATTTGTTGCTGAAACAGCAGTAGAAGAGGCCCCAGCCGCCAAAGTTAAGTCCAAGATGAAGGTCAAGGCAAAAGCCAAGTCCAAGTTGTCAAAACCCAAGCGTAAAAGTCCGAAGGATCTAGCGGAAGTTGAGGATGGTGGTATAGCGGCGGCTGAAGAAGCAGCAGGAGAGGCGGCCCCTGCGAGCGGGGCGAGTAAGTCGGTTGCTGAAGTTACAGGAGCAGAGGAGCTTCAAGCTGAAAAGGGAGCGAGAGAGGCAGCGGCTGAGGTTGGCGATGAGGAAGAACAAAAGCCAGAGCAACCTCGGATGGCGCCGGGATTTTCGCATCCTTCTATTAAGCGAAAAGTAAAGAAGATAGGAAAGGTAGATCATGTTCCGGAGCCGGCGAAGCTATCGGGTCCGCAGGTGGTTCGGGTGGAGCGGCCGGATGTGTTACCGGAATATATAGGTCGAGGTACCCCACGTCCGCCGCGTAAGGATAAGGCGACAGGCGAGAAAACATCGGACAAGGATCTGCAGAATTTTGGTTCGGTGTCAGTTGGTAAGGGCAAGAAAGGTAGTCGTCATGCGAGTCTGGACGATATGGAAAAGCCAATTCGTTCGGTGGGCAAGCGAAGCAAGTCACGAACCGGCCGACGAGGTCGAGGTTCTGAAGCGGGCGACTTACAGATAGGTACCGCCCATCAACGAGGAGACCGTGACTTGCAGGAGCGTCAGGCGCGTCTGGCGGCGGCAGGAGCGGGTAAATTGGCCAGTCGAGCCCGTCGGATGGCCAAGGATGAGGAGCGTAGTACAAGTCAGGGTAGTACCAGGCAGGTTGTGCGGATTGAGAAAGCGACGGTCAAGGAGCCGATTACGGTGAAGGATTTGTCCGGAGCGATTGGCGTGCGAGCGGCGGAGATTATGAGTAAGCTGATGCAGATGGGGGTAATGGCGACGGTGAACCAGATAATTGACACGGAGGCCGCCGAGGCGGTGGCATTGGAACTTGGGGTGGAATTGACGGTTGAAGCGAAAGTGCTGCTTCTGGATCAGTTGCGAGAGGAAGTTGACAAGGAGGTTGTAGAGGAGCAGTTGCAAGCGCGTCCGCCGGTAGTGGCGTTTTTGGGTCATGTTGATCACGGCAAGACATCATTGCTGGATCAGATTCGCAAATCGAGTGTGGCATCGGGTGAAGCGGGTGGTATAACGCAGCATATTGGTTCATATTTGTATGATGACGGTGAGCGTCGTGTGGCGTTTCTGGACACTCCGGGTCACAAGGCTTTTACGGCGATGCGTGCGCGGGGTGCCAATATGACGGATATTGTGGTGTTGGTGGTAGCGGCGGATGACGGGGTGATGCCGCAGACGGAAGAAGCGATAAGTCATGCCAAGGCGGCGGGGGTGCCGATTGTAGTGGCTTTGAACAAGATTGATTTGCCGGATGTTGATGTGAATCGGGTGTTTGGTCAACTGGCGGAGCATGACCTAGTGCCGACGGAATGGGGCGGTGATACGGAAGTGGTCAAGACCAGCGCGACGACCGGGGAAGGAATAAGCGATCTGAT
This sequence comes from Sedimentisphaerales bacterium, assembly GCA_016934515.1. Classification (GTDB taxonomy): domain Bacteria; phylum Planctomycetota; class Phycisphaerae; order Sedimentisphaerales; family SM23-30; genus JAFGSR01. The sequence continues at coordinate 35,514 of JAFGSR010000248.1, read as the reverse complement.
TGAGCATTTGGATTATGTAGCGGAGTTGCGTCAACTGAAGGCTCCGGTAGAATGTTCGGCGACCGGATGGGTGGTGGAATCGGAGATGGCGATTGGTCGCGGGGTGGTGGCCCGTTTGCTGGTTAAGCAGGGAACGCTGAAGACGGGAGATATAATTGTGAGCGGCAGCAGTCACGGTCGGGTGCGATCGATGACGGGGAGCAATAACCAGTCGATGAAGCAGGCGGGTCCTGCGACACCGGTTGAAATAACGGGTCTGGACGAAGTTCCGGTATCCGGTGATCGGTTCTTTGTAGTGGAGAGCATTCCGCGGGCGGCGGAGATAGCAGATGAGCAGCGAAGTACACAGCGGGAGAAGATTTTGGCCCGTCGTCGTCTGGTAACGCTGGAGAATTTGTTTACGGAGATAGCGGCGGGAGAGATTCGCGAGCTGAATGTGATTGTGAAGGCGGACGTTCAGGGGAGCGTAGATGTTTTGTGCAAGTCGATAACGGAGATGAACACTTCAGAAGTTGCGGTGCGGATTTTGCACTCGGCGGTGGGAGGTATCAGCGAAAGCGATGTGTTGTTGGCGGAGGCTTCGAATGCGATAATAATTGGTTTTCAGGTGGTGGCGGATGAGCACGCCCGGAGTCTGGCAGATGCCAAGGGTGTTCAGATAAGGCATTACCGGGTGATATATAATATTAGCGATGATATCAAGCAGGCGTTGGAAGGGATGCTCAAGCCTCGGATCGAGGAGAAGCAGTTGGGTCGGGTAGAAATACGTCAGGTTTTCAAGATTTCGCGTTTGGGTTCGATTGCGGGCTGTTATGTTACCGAAGGTGTGATACAGCGGTCATCGAAGATGCGTCTGGTTCGAGAAGGGATTGTGCTTCGTAATGACATGACGATTCAATCGCTCAAGCGGCACAAAGATGATATTTCAGAAGCCCGCAACGGTTTTGAATGCGGCATTAAGCTGAATGGTTTCGACGATTTGAAAGAGGGCGATATGCTGGAGGCGTATGAGATGGTGGAGATCAGCCGCAAGTTGGAGTTGGAGCCGGTGGGTAAGTAGTCAGGTGGCGAGTGGGCTATGATTGTGGGAGTGTTAAAATTTCAGGTCAGCATATTTGAGGCGAGGAGTTTGAAGGATAAGCGGCGGGTGCTTAAGAGCCTGAAAGACCGGATCGGAAATAAGTATAATGTGTCGATAGCGGAGGTGGGGCATAACGACGTGATACGCACATCGATACTGGCGGTGGCGACGGTTGCTAATGAGAAGCGGTTTGTGGAGTCATCGCTGAGTACGATTGTTGACTTTGTGAGGCGGATTCCACAGTTGACACTGGTGGATTATAGTATGGAGACGTATTAAGCAGGATGGTATCACGTCGTTTAGAAAAAGTTTCCCAGGGTATTAAGACGGCGGTGAGTGAGATAATTCAGAGCCGGTTGAATGATCCGCGGGTGACGGGAATAATAAGTGTTACCCGGGTAGAGTGTTCGACAGACTTGCGTCGGGCGCGAGTGTTTTTGAGTATTATAGGAGTGGAAGGCAAGCAGCGAGATTTGAGTTTTTCGGGCGTGAGAAGTGCGGTCGGATATATTCAGTCGCATCTGGCCAAGCGGTTGTCGATGAAAGTTTGTCCGACGTTGCAGTTTGAGTTGGATGATTCGCTGCAAAAAGGTTTTGAGATATCACGGTTAATTGATCAGGTGTCAGCGGAATTAGCGGAGTCGGATGTTAAAAAAGAGGTTTCCGTGGAAGAGGAAGATTCGGAGTCTGAGCATGAAAGATAGCAGTGAATACGGGGCGAAGCTGAAGAAGTTGTGCAATCGTTTGCAACGTTCCGGCGGTAAAGTTGAGGTTATGGAAGGTCAGGATATTGTAACGGAGATATTGCTGGCTTGTTTGTCGGTGTACACGACCGAAAGTAAAGCTCGAACGGCGCTGAGTAAGCTGCGTAGTAGTTGTGTTGATTACAATGAGTTGCGGGTGCATCGAATTTCGGAAGTGATGGAAGTTTTGGGTAAGAATTTTCCGCAGAGCCGCGATGCGGCGCGACAGTTGTTAGCATTGTTGCAATCGATATATAGCAAGGAGGATTGTCTGGATTTGGAGCATTTGAAGGATGTGGGTAAGCGTGAAGGCAAGGCTTATCTGGAGTCGCTGGATGGTTCATCGACATATATGGTTTCGCGGGCGACCTTGTTTGGTTTAGGAGGTCATGCTTTTCCGATAAATGAGCAGATGCTGACCATGCTGCGTGAGGAAGAAGTTGTGGACAAGGATGCGAGCGAGGCGGAAGTGCAGGGTTTTTTGGAGAGGCAGTTTACGGCGAGCAGGATTCATAAGGTTTATGCATTATTGCGTCAGTACGCGGATGATTTCAAGCCGGCCAAGAGCAAGAAAGTTGCCAAGAAACAAGCGGCAAGCAAGAAGGCTACGACGAAGAAATCCAAGACGAAGAAGTCTGGGACAACGAAGTCGGCAAAGAAGGTGACAAAAAAGAAGTCGACCAACAGCAATAAAAAAACTAAAAAGAGAACTACCAAGAAGAAGTCTTGATTTTAAAATTTGTTCGCTCCGGCAAAATGAGTTTTTGGTCGGATTAATGGCCAATAAACGCAGTGTGTGGTGCATTCCCGATCGGGTCGGAGACAAGCTTTGTCAGGGATTTTTAATATGAGTTATACAGAAAGGATTGGGAGTATTTAATTGAGTAAGCAAGTGAAAATTGGATTGCCGAAGGGATCGCTGCAGAATTCTACGTTTGATTTGTTTAATCGGGCGGGTTTTGATGTGCAGTTGTCCAATCGCAGTTTTTTTCCGTCGATAGATGATCCGGAGCTGGAAGGTGTGATGTTTCGAGCGCAGGAGATGAGCCGTTATGTGGAAGACGGAGTGATCGATATGGGGATAACGGGCAAGGACTGGATTTGTGAGAACGGCTCTGATGTTGTGGAAGTTTGTGAGTTGATGTATTCGAAGGCGACGACGCGGCCGACGCACTGGGTACTGGCGGTTCCGAATGAGGGCAAGATTGAAAAAGTTGAGGACCTGGAAGGCGGGATTGTGGCGACCGAGTTGATTAACGTTACGAAGAAATATTTTGCCGAGAAGAAGGTGAATGTGAAGGTGGAATTTTCCTGGGGAGCGACGGAAGTCAAGGCGCGGTTGCTGGACGGGATTGTAGAGTTAACCGAGACGGGATCGAGTTTGCGGGCGAATAATCTGAAGATTATCGATACGTTGATGACGAGCACGACGAGATTGATTGCGAACAAGCAGGCGTGGGAGGACGATTTTAAGCGGGAGAAGATTGAGTCGATAGCGATGCTGCTGCAGGGAGCGATCGAGGGTCGAGCCAAGGTGGGATTGAAGATGAATCTGCCGGCGGAGAAGCTGGAGGCGGCGTTGGCGATTTTGCCATCGGAGAAGTCACCTACGGTAAACGAGCTGGCGGACAAGAGATTCCTGGCATTGGAAGTTGTTTTAGAAGAATCGGCGGCAAGGGATCTGATCCCTAAGCTGAAAAGAGCCGGAGCTTCCGGGATATTTACTTATCCGTTGAACCAGGTGATACCCTGATCGGGAGCTGAATAATTTGACGAAAAAAAGCCTCGTTCCGAAAAAGGAGCGGGGCTTTTTTTGCTGTTGCTAATTATCGAATTATAAAACAGCTTCGGAGTTTTGGAAATTTTCCAACGGGAATTGCTCGATGGGTTGATCGTAATCGTCGAGCCAATAGGCGTCGGGATTTCGATTGAAGACCATGAATTTTCCGTTGTCGGCGTCGAGGGCGGCACGGTGGTATTTGAAGTACACGTGCTTTTGTGTCAGGCCGACGATTTCAATTTTTCCGGTTTCATGAGACATGGCGTATCGGGCGCGTTTAGCCAGGCCGGAGCATTGAGCTTTGGCCTGTTCGAAAGTCTGGTAGGCCTCCTCGATGGGGACGACATAACCTTTGTTGCCCAGGACGGGTCGGCACTGAAAGACATAATAAGGGGGCACGCCGAAGAACGACAGTTTATTGAACAAATCAGCCAGGTTTTGAGGATTGTCGTTGATGCCGCGGATGATGGGGCTTTGGTTGGCCAGGACGGAACCGGTTTTGTGAATGAGCCGGAGAGCCTGGCAGGCCGGATCGGTTAATTCGTTTGCGTGATTGAAATGCACAATTGTATAAAGCTGCTTGCCTGCTGAGCCGACGCTAGACATCAGTTCGATTAGTTTATGGTCCTCGATGATGCGATAAGGATTAAAGGCAGGGATTTTAGTGCCCAGCCGGATGATTTTGATGTGGTCGATGTGGAGCAGTGGCTCGATGATATTTTGGAGTTTGTTGGTAGATAGCATCAGGGGATCGCCACCGGTGAGCAGGACGTTAGAGATTTCGGGGTGATGGCGGAGATAATCGATAGCGGCTTCTAAGTTGGAGAGCATTTCATCCTGTTTGTGGATGAAAACGCGTTTGCGAAAACAATAGCGACAGATGCCGCCGCAAACGTTACTGACCAGCAACAGAGCGGTGGATTGGTATTTGTGTTCCAGGCCGGGCATTATGGTGTAATTTTTTTCACCGGAAGGATCGAGAGATCCCCAGTCGTCCAGTTCGCAGGGATTGGGAATGATAAGTTTGCGAATGGGGTCGTTGAGGTCGGTCCAGTCGATCAGGGAAAGATAGTAATCATTCGCCCGGAATTCGAATTTATCGGTAACGTCAGCTAAAATGCTTTGTTCGTCAGCGGTTAATTCAGGAACATTCTTCAGTTTAGTTATAAATTTCGTTTTTTTTGTGGTCATGGCAGCCGTATTAATCATTCGCGTAATGTTACTGCTGTATTATTTTTATACCAACGTGGAAAAAAGAAGGTACTCTGCAGTCATTGGATTCTAGCGGGTGATAAGTGATCTATCAAGTTTAATTTTTCAGAAAAGCCTCTGAAAAGTGGGTTTTTGGTATGTTTCAAGAAAAATTGTTGCAAGTTGTTGTGTAGCAAGTACATGCAGAGAATTGTAAAAGTTAAACGTTGTTAATAAAAAAATAATATTTTTATAATAATATTTTTTGTGCGATTTCACTTACATAGCTCTACGTGTAGTGCTTTTTTAAAGGCGGATAATGAATTGTGTACAGATATGTATTATTTTGGCTTAGTATCTTTTGCCAGGTCCTGCGTTAAAAGCAAACCCTCTAAAATGGAATAATGTCGAGCGGGAAGAATTAGCTTAAAAATAATTTTGAAAGTTCTAAGAAAGCTCAGACCTAAGCGGGCTGTTGGAGACCAATACAAGCCAAAACGGCAATAGGTTTTTCGGTAGCCGATTTGCGTGAGGAAATCCCCGATATTTGTTTCATGCAGCAGGGGTTTGGTGCCGCAGTCAACTTCATTGTAATTGCCGTCCTTGAGGTAGTGATTAGCGACAGAATAATAGAGAGCAAACATCGGATAGCAATTCGAGTAATTGGGATCGAAGCGGGCGACGTCTCCGCGAACATTTTTTTCGGTTATGAAAAGAGTGACATAGGCAATCAGTTTGTCTTCAGTGAAAATACCAAAAGCTTCGCTGCCGGGCGTATCGGCGTGCCTGATGACATTTTGGTAAAATTCAGATTTTGATTCCTTTTGGAAATTTTTATACCGGGAAGCGGCCTGGACGTACACATCATAGCCATTTTCGGCCAGCCAGGGGTAATCTATCTGGCGGAACTGACATCTTTTCAGGCTGCGGCGGATGTTATGACGAGCGTTTTTGCTTTTGATCATGGAAGCTTCGAAATCGGGTGTGTCGCAGACGACATGATACCAGTGGCCCCGGTCAGTGTAATCCCGATCATAGCTCCAGATGAGTCCCCAGGCTCCTTTTTTTTTGGCGAAGTTTTTTACTTCCTGGGGATTCAGATTATTTTTGAGGTGAGGACCGAAGTAGGTGAGGATTTTTTTGGTGCCGCGAGGTACCCAGTATTCATCTTTAAAAGGATTTATGTTATTTTCCATATATCTACCTTTAAGGAATTTAACTACTTATGTGCGTATTAACGGAACAGCTCCGGGTTTTTGAGAAGCAGCCATACAACCATTTTTGTTGGACATATTCACCGACCTTAATCCCGCCGGCTTTATGGATACCTTTCAAACTTGGTATGTTATCACATGCTGCCATACCCCAATACAACTGGTTGGGGATTTCTGAATTTACAATCTTTTGTAGTTGGGAGGGATAAATACCCATGCCGCGGAAATCGGGCGACGTCAAGCATGCGATTATGAAATAAGAATTTTTTGTAACAAAAGGATAACGTGACATAATTTTTTTAGCAGGAACAACCCATCCAATGTGAGCCAAAGCCTTATCAGCATAAGCCAGCAGGACATATGTTTCGGGTGAGCCATATCGCCACTTCAGGTAAGATACTGCCAGTTTTCCCTGTAGGCTTTTTACGTCATGCCACTGTGCTTTTGACAATTGATTTACCGGGAGGCATAAGGTGTTGATTTTAATTTTAGCTTCAAAGGGTTCCGTCTGTTTTTCAAATATGAAAACATCGTGTTTTATTTTTGAGTATCCCAACATAATAATGCTGCTCCATGTAATTTAAATGTATAGGAATTTGTATTTCGCTGTTTCCGAAAGCCGCAGCGACCAACGGGAGCGTCGAAACTCCCCGTGGATCGCGGCGAATCCGGTCCAGCGAAAGCTGGTAATTTATTGTATGATCATATTTACGATTTAAAGTGAATCTATGAAGAAATGGATCACGAGTGGATTATTGGTGGACGGTAGATTCACGATAAGTTTATATAACTGAGAAGCTGATTAATGGTGAAGTGGGCATTTCTCCACAATGAAACAGACATTTGTTGTGGCGGTGCCGCCAATATTTAAAGTAGCAACCCGTTTTGTGCCGTTTACCTGATAATCGCCTGCGGTGCCGGTAATCTGCTTATATGCGTCAAGTATTTGTCTTGCGCCCGTGGCTCCAACTGGATGTCCGCAACCAATCAGGCCACCCGAAGGATTTATGGGCAGCTTGCCTTCCATTTGTATGACGCCTTCGTCAATTGCTTTCCATGATTCTCCGGGTTTGGTGAGACCAAAATGGTCAATAGCCATGTACTCAGAGGTTGTGAAGCAATCATGAGTCTCAATGACATCCAGATCCCAACAATCTTTTATGTTAGAGCGTTTATATGCATCTAAAATTGCCTGTCGTGTTACCGGTAAAACATATTCGTTTTTGGCTGAATCAGCAATTTTTTTGGCAAATTCGATTGGTGCGGTTGTGTGTCCCCACCCCAGGATGTAAGGAATATTATTAAGATCAAAGTGTCTTTGCCTGGCATACTTTTCAGTAAAATCCTTCGAAGCGAGATATAAACAAACAGCCCCGTCAGTTATTTGCGAGCAATCGGTAACTTTGATTTTTCCATAAATCGGGGCATTATACTTGCCGACTGTATTTGCATGTTCATAGTTCATAAACCAATTGCGGGTCTGAGCATTAGGATTATTCCTGGCATTGGTATAGTTGATATCAGCAATTTTCGCCAGGTAGGCATCATCGAGTCCATATCTTTTATCGTATTCATCACCGAGTTTGCCAAAAAGTTTAGGGAAAGGGAATTCTATCCCATCGGCTTCATTTTCATACCATGCAGCTGCTCCCAGAAAACTTCCTCCCTTGGCCGAATCTACAGTTTTCATTTGTTCAACACCAATCAAGCAAATCAAATCATAGATGCCGGCATTTATGTGGGCCATAGCCGAGAGTATAGCTACCGCGCTGGAAGCACAGGCGGCCTCGAAACGGCATGTGGGTAATCCAGTAAAACAAGAGTCTAAATCCACGAAAAATGCACCCAGATGTCCCTGCATACAATAAAGTTCACTGGCAAAATTACCAACAAAAGCGGCTTTGATATCGCTGGGGTCAATATTTACCGCTTCGATGCTGCCATAGTATGCCTCGCGCATTAAGGCGGAAATATGCTTATTTTCTTTATGCCAGTTTCTGGCGAAATCCGTTTGATACCCGCCCAATATATATACTCGATTATCATCCATTTATTTTATCTCCATAAAACTTACCTGGCAAGGAAATATTTACCCGCGCTGGAAATATGAAATTCCGGTTCAAGGGAATTTATCAGAGGCTCAGGTATATCATATTTTTTTTCCTTTAATAATTCTAAAACGCATTGTTTTCCGCCAAGCATATTTACCATCAAGCTTGGCGGCGCCCAATTAAATCCGTAGGACATTACTTTATCGATTCCATCTATGCCACATTTTTTCTCGGTAACTTCGCCAATCAGAGAATAAGAATATGATATATACGTGCAGAGGATGTCCATAACAATTTCAGCTTCTCTACAGAGGTCTGTTTTGATGGCATCAAAGGCTTCTTTGTATAATCCCAAATGGATTTTGTGTTTTGCTTTTTCCACGAAGGCGAAATGGGGTTCAATTGCAGGCACATAGTCACAAGTTGCAGGATCAAGGAACATTAATTTTCCCCCCGCCAGTTTTTTATAGAATCCACCTTTATCGGTCGTTTTATTGCCCAGACACCCATTTTGAATCATGGTGTTAATGTAGTCCGGACTGACAAACGAATATTGTGCATCATTATGTGTGTGTTCATGAAGGTTTTCGATAATTGCCTTGTGAATGTCCAGTCCCACTAAATCAAGAGTAGCCAATGGTGGCATTATCCTGCCGGTGTATGGTCCAATCAGATAATCCAATATTTCAACACCGTATTTTTCTGCCAATACAGTTATTTGGTTAAAAAGCAGAAATGCAATTCGATTGCCTGCGAAACCAGCAACGTTTTTGGTGGGAATAACTACGCGACGTAGTTTATGTTCGATAAAACTTTTCATGAAGTTGTAAACTTCAGGATCGGTATCTTGTGTTGAAGTGATTTCGCAAGCCAGCATTTTCCCCGGAGGATTATAAAAATGAGTAGAAAGAAAGTGTTTTTTGAAATTTTCAGACCTTACTTCCGGCAATTTTGACAGGGGCAAGCTGGATGTTGTCGAGCTTACTATAGCATCGGGTTTTTTGTGTAGGTCTATTTTTTCGTATATTTTTTGCTTTATTTCCAGGTTTTCCGTAACGCACTCAACTATCCAGTCAGCTTCATTCAGTGCAATTTCAAGATGATGTTCATAGTCTCCACACACGATGTTTCGACTAATTACTTCCGAACGTCCCTGGGCAACAGCTCGTTTCAGGCCAGACATTGCTTTTTCGTAGGTTCGGCTTAAAAAATAAATTTTTAAACCTTGTTGGGCAAGAAGGCCGCCTAACAAACTGCCTACGGCGCCACTGGCCCCAAGAACAATAACACTTTTTATGGCATCAATCATATTGAACCTCTGTTCCAAGCTAAATCACTGACAATATTTTTATATACAAGTTGGCATCGATTAATTGTTGATCGTTTTTGAATTGGACAAATTTCCCGGTGCCGGAGTCTTCGATGAGTTTCGTACTATCTATCCAGGTATTAAGATTTATTATTTATCCTAACAAGATTTTCAATAACAGTCAGATATTTTTCACTAAGTACTTTCCTGGAGAAATGTTGGGTGACAAATTCACGACCGATTTTTTCGAAAGCCATCCTCTTTTCAGGATTATTTTTCAGATCAATAACGGCTTGAGCAAATTGTCGGGGATTTTCCGGTTCAACGAAGACGCCGGCATGGGCATCCTCGACAAGTTTACGGGCGACACCATCAATGCCGATAATAGTGGTTTTTTCGGCAGCCATATAATCAAATACTTTGTTGGGGTAAACCGTTTTGAAGGTATCACATTTTTTTAGTACGGCAGTGCAAAGGTCGGAAGCGTTGATGTAGTCGCCGATTTGAGATTTAGGGACCGGGTCAACGAAAGTTACGTTTTGGAGATTGAGTTTTTTCGCCTGCTCCATGAGTTGTTTTTTTTCCATGCCGTCGCCGACAAGCACGATCTGGACTTGCGGGTCTTGATACTGGAGGATATCGGCAGCTTCGATAAGTTGAGCGAGGGCATTGGCACGGCCATGGGCACCGACATAGGTAACTATGAATTTGTCCTGAAGGTGGTGTTTTTCGCGAACCCAGTTTTGCTTTGGCCCCGGGAAGATGATGTCGAGGTCAGCGCCATTGGGAATCATGCTGATTTTTTCGGCGGGAATGTTTTTCTTTTCAATCAGCGCTTGTTTGAAGGCAGGGGTCAGGACATTGATCCAGGCGGCGGATTTATAACTCTTTTTTTCAAGCCAATAAAGCATTTTGATAAGAGATTTGTTGGTAAGGACCCCGGTATCGATAGCCGATTCCGGCCAGAGGTCACGCACCTCGAAGATCATGGGAATTCTTTTAATAGTACTGAGAAAATAACCGGTAAGGCCAACGGTTAAGGGTGGTGAAGTGCAGATAATGACATCAGGTTTTTTTACTCCCAGACCGGCAATGGTGCCACTACATAAGTGGGAGAAGTAGGCCCAGGCTCGACCAAGGAAATTTTTGTTGTAAGCTTCACTGACATGGCATCGTTTGACAGTGATGTTTTCAGCGTCATGTTCGGTAACTATAAATTTTCCCTTGTACTCAGGGAATTTTTTTGCGGAAGCAATTTCCAGCATACCGGCGATGATGGTTATTTTGTGTCCCTTTTGAGCCCAGTATCTGGCGAATTGGTTCCAGCGTGAACCCCCGGCCCCTTTTTCGTGGAGATAATACTGATGAACTATCATTATATGCATTGTAGAAATCCTATATGCTGGAAGAAGTTAATATAAGGTAATGATGTAATATTATTGTAATGCCGAGGAATAAAATTGATGAAGCAGGATTTATTTAGTTAACAGGTCCTGGTAAATCTGTAGTAAATTTTTACTCTCGGCTTCCCAGGAATATTTGTCTTCTACAAGTTTTCTTCCGGCAACTGCCAGATTTTTTGCGAGATTTTTATCGTCAAGCAGCAGGTTAATTTTTTCGGCGATTTGTTGGGTATCTTGTGGGTCAGTGAAAATGGCGCACCCTTGAAAAATTTCCTGCCAGTAATCGAAATTTGACATAATCACGGGGAGGTAGCTGGACATATATTCAAAAGGTTTATTGGGTAAGGTGGTCAGGTGATTCGGGGCAGGCCAGAAAGTTACGATACCGATATCAGCTTTTTTCATGTAGCTGAATACTTCCTGAACAGGTTTGTAACCCAGGTCATTTACATATTTCCAGCCGGGTAATTTTTTACATTCGTCCCGAAAACTTTCAATTTGCCAAGGTCCCAGGAGCCAAAGCTCGGCTTTGCCGTCGAGAATTTCCATGGCCTGGATAATTTCTGTAATACCCCTGATTTTGGTGATGCCGCCGGCGTAAATAACCACGGGTCTGGTTTTTTCGATTTTGATATCCGGGGCCTCATCAATGGTTTTCAGAACGGCGGCATTGAGGATTACTTTGGTGCGTTTGGAACTAAGGTGTTCAGCGATATCGGGACGGGCCACGATTATAACATCGAAGAAAATTTTACAGAATTTTTCAAGGATGCTCATACCGGCGGCGGCAATTTTTTTAAAGTAGATATTTCCCAGCCAGTCCTTATTCATGAACTGTTTTGGTACGTTTTCGTGGACATCGTATATGACTTTTTTTCCCAGCAGTTTCAGCATGATGCCAACGGGGATAAGCTCTGAATCGTGGAAGTGGTAGATATCCGCTTTTTGCTTGAGGGCGCGACGCATCGCTTTGAAGGTCAGGCCAAAGATTCGGCTGAAGCGGTTTTTGGGTTTGGGCAGGGCGAGTACATGTACACCGTCGATAGTTTCGTCTTTATCATGCTGGATTACCAGGTTGACATAGTAACCATTTTGAGCAAGGGTTTTACATTCCTTATGGAAGACACGGTTGTCATTGATGGGATGGACGGTGGTGATTTGACAAACTTTGTGATGAATTTTATTATTCATATTTGTTTAAATAAGGTTCCAGTGAATTATTGAATTAATCCTGTTCATATCCCAGATCGGTTAAATCTGTGTTGCCCATAGCGCCGCGGACATAAGCAATAAAGTGCTTAGACCAGTTTGGGGTACGCTTGTCGAAAGGCGGCGGATAAAAAATAACTATTTTAGCCCGATCGTAATGGGCAAATCTATCAGGTCTTTCGGCATACCAGGGATGATTTAGTTCTGCGCCAATCATCCAGGAGTAAACCAGGTCGTAATCCCAGTCGGTCTTCCAGACCTGGAATTTTGTGAGATGCCTCTGAGCACCTGCAGCCAGAGCTACCCAGGGAGTAACATCACTTATTTGCATTTGATCAGCCAGCATGCAAGTTCTGCGGAAGGTTTCCCGCGTACGTTCAAATTCAGGGACAGTGTAGAGCGAGCAGGATAAAGGCGATTTAATTTCCTCGCCGGTCCAAAAACCGCCTTTTGACCATCCGGTTTCAGATTGATTGTGCTGAATGCCGCGGCCATACCATTCGATGCGGGCATCGGGAAAAAATTCTCTGGTCATGATGTGAATCTGATCCAAGGCCTCACGGATGGCATCGTTCCATACGGGATCGTTTTCGCGGACGACAAATCGTTCTGAGTCAAGGGTGACAGCAGTAATTGAAATGTCAGATTCGTTTCTCGTATTGCTGAGCTGGAGCCAATCTTTAATCAGATAGCAACGTTCTTCAAAGAAAGCAAGATGATTCCAATAGGATTCACCTCTGTCTGTGGGGGGCAGATCATTTTTGAAACGGATGTGCCAGGGACTGAAATTTACTGCTAAGGTGGCGGGTATTTTGGGATTAGTTTTATTTACCTGAGCACAGATACGAGCGCAGCGGTCGAGATGGGGTTCCTTAACCCATTCCCCGGAGATGGTTAAGGCGTGAGTAATCCGGGTGTATTCATTCAGATGGGCGTCATTGACATAATCCGGTACCGGCCAGGAATAGTGTACCTTGGGCAACGGTTCTAGTTGAGATAGTTTTTCCAGAAAGTCAAAAGAAGCTAATTCCTGGGCATGACTGAATCGCAAACAGCCGCCGGATAAGCAAAGAGATAAAACAATAATTATTAAGGTAATATTTTTCATGATGTCTTACCTGACTATATGCCTTAGAGCCATTTTGGACGTAAAGAACGGGGTAGAATTCTACGGCAAATTCCGCGGCCGACATAAAGGGCATCGCCCTGGAGGACATACCAGAAAGCGCGATAGATAAAAGTCCATAGCAGAACGATTGCAGGAGGAAAACCGTGGCAGGCGGATTTTAAGTAGCGATTTTTTATCATGTTGTGTTCATCCAGTCGAACATCCTGAATAGTAGAGCTTTTGGAGTCGCTGTGCCAACGGAACTTGGCAAAATTTTTGCGAATATGCCTGGTTTTAATATGTTGTCCAATTCGGCAGAAAAATTCATAATCCATACAGAAACGTAAACTTTCATCCAGGTAGCCGTGCTTTTCAAAGAGTTTTCTTTTCCAGAATGAAGCACACTGGGAAAGTATAGAACCTTGAAGAATTAAAGCGGCAAAGCTAAAGCGGGTATGACGATCATCTCGGAAAGTTATTTCATTTTCATCGACGGCAAGTTTGTTCCCAAAGACGAAATCAAGATTCGGATCTGCCAGGAAGGCGTCGGCAACCGCTTGCAAGGTACCTGGGCAGTAAACATCGTCACTATTTAGCCAGGCGACGATTTCGCCGGTAGATCTTTTGAATCCCTTATTTATAGCATCAGTTTGACCATTATCTTTTTCGCTGACCCAGTAAGCAAGTTTGTCGTCGTATTTTTTGATGATATCGACAGAGGTATCGGTACTGTCACCATCAATGATAATATACTCCAGATTTGGGTAGTCTTGTTCCAATACGGAACGGATAGTCTGCTCAAGGAAAACACCCTGATTATACGAAGGTGTTATAATACTGATTTTTGGCCAATTTGTCATATTTTTTAGCTTAATAATAAATGATTGAGTATTGCTGCTGCATTAAGACTTATCTCAAAACCAGTCTCATAACTAACAATCTGCGCAACAGGGTTTTCAGGTCAACAATGGGAAAACGATCCAGGATTTTATTGTAGAGATTTGTTCCCTGGAGAAAACGAAAAGCGAAACGCGAGGGTAAAATTCTGGGGCTGTAGCGGCTGTGTTTCCAACTGCGAATATCACGAAGTAATTTCAGGATAACTTGCGGCGGAATCAGGTCATCGAGTCGACTGGTATGCGAGGCAATAAGCTCTTCAACCTGCTTATGCTGGGTAATGAACTCGGAACGCCAACTGGTTATCGATCCGGTTGTAGAAGCCCGGTTCATGGAGAATAATTCGGGAAATAAATTTGTGACGGTTTTTCTAAAGAGAATTTTATCTCGCCTGAAATGCCCGGGCAGAGCTTGCATGAAATTCAGTAGCCGACTGTCGAGCAGGGCGTTTCTTACCGTAATGAATCTGCCCTGGAAATAGTTTCGCCAGGGCTGGACGGTATTACTCAGGCGTTGATCAAGATAGAAAAAATCTTTAGAATCATGAAAATCCTTGATGTCTGGACAACGTGCTATGAGCTGAGCAATATCCTGTTTTAATCCATCATGAAAAACGTCAAATACACCATCGGGCAGCAGAGATTTCATCCAGGCAAGATCGCCGAAATCAATAATTCCGGCGTGTCGAAGAGCATCCTTATGGCATTGTAATTGTACGCCGCTGGCCAAAGCATAGCAGGCATCGCCGGTGAAAAAAGCTGCCGGCGAGGCAGTCGCTAATTCGTCGGCCAATTCGGTCCAGACATCAATCTCATCGCAGAAATTTGTCATCCCCGCACCTAACTCGGCATTTTTTTTAATGCTGTAAAGGATATCGCCTCTGTGACTATTCATTATTCGGCAGTTTACCCCACAGATCTCAGCGGTTTTAGCGGCAATATAAGCATCGGAATTTGGTGCAGGATTTCCGAAGGCATAGGTAATTGTGCGAATATCGGGCGAATTAAGTTTTTTAAGAATGCCAAGAATAGTAGTAGCGTCAAATCCGGCACTTAGTGAGAGATAGGCAATAGGATCGTCATGTACCCTGATTTTTACACTATCGAAAAGCAGATCGGTAAGTTGCCGGCGAAGTGATTTTTCATCAATACCCGCTAAAGAATACGTGAATTCATATTTCCAATAAACTTTTTCTTTCAATCCGGACGGCGTCAGATAGCTGATGGAAGCTCTTTCGAGAATTCTTACACCGTCGAACAACGTACGGTTGTTATGAGTGGTGCCATTCGCTAAATAACAAGCCACACCAACAGGATCTGGAGACATTTTTGCGGTGGGGTGATAATCAGGGGAAGTTGAAATGTAGAAATTATCCTGATACCTACTAAACAAAACATTTTTTGAATTCACTCGGTCAGTAATTGCCAGCACCGTATCTTTCTGTTGATCAATAATCAGGATTGCGAATGAGCCGTTGAGATCGGGAGCAATGTCTTCCCCGGATTCAATATATCTATCCAGCAGATATTGTGCGGGATTCTTAGCGGAAAACCCGAAAACTTCGCCATGCAGAACCAGGGTAATTTGATGTTGTTGGTTCGTAGCAACTTTTGTCGTAGGCGATACTGCTAAAAGTCCAATAAAATCCGGACATTGAATAGTGATACCGGGAGTTATTCCGGCTTCGCGGATAAATTCTTCACGTAAAACCTCTTCGGGCTGTGCATTAGCCTTCGGGCTGAATATTGCGGAGAAGTAACTGGGAATGTATCGGTTATTTTTAGACATATATACAATCCTACAATCGGCTGAAATCAACCGCTAATCAAGTAAGTTTCGCAATGGGTATCATTATTCCCGACAGGGACCGTGCCAAAAAAACTGATTGTTTTATAAATACGAAATGCGCAACCTGCCGGCGGCGGGGCATTCTCATTTTGCAATCAGTATATACCGCTGAATTCTAAAGTTACTTATCGGTCTTCTTTTGGAGTGTTTTGCTTATCCATAAGTTGGAATATGTTGCGCGTCCTCCGCCCAGTCAAGATCGTTCTCATATTCGTACAACAGGTAATTTTCCAATTCCTTCTGCTCGGCCCAGACACCCTCCTGCAGAGCAAAGGCAGTATAGGTTGTTAGGATTCCGGTGGTAATAATTAGTACACCACCCAAAAAGCTGGAGAAAATATAAGCAGCTAGAAATGCAGCAGATAAATTTGCCATGTCCTTCATTTCTTCGGTTTGGCATTTACGCATAAGATATAAACCGCGTAATGGTAACCAGACATAGGCACATAGCAACATAAACGCAACAGGGATCCCATGTTCAACCGCAAATTCAAGGTAAGAATTATGATAGGCCTTTCCTGCCGTCGTCATGCCTTTGACAGTTGAGCTACCGGTTCCTCCTCCAATAATAGGATTTTGCTGGATTTCGCCCCAGGCAAGTTTCCACAAATAGGTTCGACCGGAACTTTGGGTAGAAAATAGTTTTCTTTTAACGGTTTCAATACCGGCAAAAGAAGAAACGGTTTTTAAGCCGATAGGCGCCAATATAATTAGCGCCGCCAGAAAAATGACAACATTCCTTCGGAGCCGACGGGCCATAATTACCAATATGCCAAGCAAGGTTCCGGCTATAGCCCCCCGTCCCCCGCTTAGAAGCACAAGAACAAAAGACAGCATAAAAAACGATATGTAGAAAATAAAGCGAGGGCTGGCAAATTTATGCTTCATAGCAAACCAGAACAAGATAATGGCTCCGGTCACACCGATAATCATTATGCCGACAACATTTTCGAATACACCTTGAAACAAACCCTCAGCTTCTGACAAGTAGGGTAGCTGAATGCAAATCATGATAATCGAAAAAAGCATCAGGCCTCGTGTGAAAATTGCCCGCCCGCGGGAATCACCCAGGATTTTTCTGCCGCCCAGAATCAGGCCGATATACATAAACATAAATAACATCGATTGGAGAGCAGCATCTGCAAAATTATATGCCCGTATAGAATTTAATATCATTGCAACAGGCAAAATTGCCAAAGCTGCCAGAATCGGAGAAAATGGACGCTTGTTCCGATAGCTGAAAAAAGCGTACATAGTCAGAACGAATATAAGCATAAAACGTCCTACAAGTACTAATCCATTAAGTACGTTAGATCTGGTCAATTGCAATCCAACTAACACAAAGGCACAAGTCAATAACAGCCCTGCACCCCACTTACGCAACGCTAAGATGAGGATGACCAGTACAATGAACAATATTAGGAGAACCGGCAGTAGGTCGACTTCTGCCATACGTTCGGAAAATATTTTAAAGAAAGAACGCAGTTTCATGGCAATTCCTTTGAAACCATTCAGTCCATTTCATGCCTGAATGGTTATAATGTTATTTCATCTTAAGTCTTGGCGTTTCTGAAAGCAAATCCCTGCTATCATCTGTTAAATGCTGTTTTGCTATCCGACGGTAATGAATATCATAATTTTTGTGATTCTTCTTGTGTAATTAATTCATCCAATACATCGAAAAAATCCATTTCATATTTCCATCCCAGTTCCTTTTTAGCTTTCGTACTGTCTCCGTAAATATCGACCATGTCAGTCGGTCGATATAAATTACTGTCAATAACCAGCGCTTTCTCCGAAATTCCAAGCCGGTTAAATACATACTGAATAATCGTTTTTAGCGATAATGATTTTCCCGAGCATATTATGTAATCATCCGGCTTGTCTGCTTGGAGCATCAGCCACATAGCTTTAACATATTCCGGTCCATATCCAAAATCTCTTCGAACATCCGTATTGCCTACTTTGAGAAACTCTCTCTTGCCTTGCTTAATCTCAAGGGCCTCCTTGATAACCTTCTTGACAAAAAAGCCTTTCCTTCTTAAAAAAGATTCATGATTGAACAAAATTCCGCAACACGCGTATAAACCAAACGCTTCCCTGTAATTCACCGTTATCCAATGCGCCGCTGCTTTTGATATCGCATATGGGCTGAGCGGATGTATCGGGGTTTCTTCAGTAACGGGCAAGTTCTTGACTTTTCCGAACACTTCACTGCTTGAAGCCTGATAAAACCTTACCTTTTTATCAAATCTTTTTAGACCTTCCAACAAGTATAACACCGACATGGTATTGAATTCTATTGTTCCCACAGGTTGGGAAAAAGATATTCCTACAGAACTTTGGGCTGCTAAGTTATAAATCTCGTTCGGACGATATTTTTCTAACACCATCATAACATTTGTGATATCCAACAGGTTGCATTCCTCGACTTCAACTTTAGATTTAATGCCAAGATAGTCTAACCCCTTTAAATTTGAATCGCTTGAACTCCTTACAAGCCCGATGATTCTGTAATTTTTTTCTATCAATAGTTTGCTCAGATATGCTCCATCCTGGCTGGTTATTCCCGTTATCATAGCCGTTTTCATAGAATAGTCTCCAGTCTAATTATATATGCAAACCTAGACAGCATCTGTGTAAGTGCTTGGGCGATCATATGATGATTCATCTATTTTTTTAGTAACGAGCTAATATAAATCTTGGCATATTCAATCGATTCTTTAAATTCCTCCGGCACATCCTGAACACCTTGGTATCGAGGCAGCGGACTGTTTATTAACTCGATCATATCATTGATATCGTTACATATATGCACATTAGGGAAATAAGGAACACTTCTTGCCGCATGCCTGGTGCAAACAATATTAATTCCGGCAAGTGCCCAGTCTATAACACGGGTTAATGCCCCTGTGCCCCATTCTTGAGGTATTATTAGTGTATTAGCTTGGGCAAGCAAGTCAATTAGTGTCTCATTTGTAACTTTTCCAAGAACCTTAACGTTCTCACTGGCAAAAGAAGAACAATGTTCTGCCGTGCCACCTCCTGCTACTACAAGAGGCAGGTTAAATGAAACCTTTTTATCGTGTATATGGTTCAAAAAAGAAAGAGTACCGTGCTTCGTTGGCAGATTTTTCGTAGTACTCAACAATAAATTATGGCGTGCAGATGTATTCTTACGCAGTTGAGCAACATTCTGAATGATTGTCATTTGATTTTGTGGGGGTATATACGGCAAATAATAAACGTTAACTCCGGCATTTCGCAAAAACCATGCTTCTTCTTGAGAAATTGTAAATACAGCATTGCACCGGCGATACATCGAAATTTCGTGTTTGAGTTGTCTTAGATGTTTACGTTGTTTCCCAAAATTGCCCTGAGCTAAAGCATCTATGTTCTGTGGAAAGCCCATGACAATGCAATCTGTGCTCTTGGAAAAGGTTAAATCCAGGAAGTATTTAAAATATTCTATCGCTATCAAACTTGGTCTT
Organism: Sedimentisphaerales bacterium; assembly: GCA_016934515.1. Taxonomy (GTDB): domain Bacteria; phylum Planctomycetota; class Phycisphaerae; order Sedimentisphaerales; family SM23-30; genus JAFGSR01. Next base: position 16,189 of record JAFGSR010000248.1, on the reverse strand, counting down.
CCACATTCATAAATCTGCTGTTTCGCATCTCTCCTGCGATGTATACATCTAATCGCCGAACCGATACTTGTTCTCAAGTCATATATTCGCGAATAAATCCATAACCACTTGATCATGGATGGGATAAATCCCGGCGATAATACAGCCTTCATATTTCTTCTCGCATCCATAGCCTCTTTCTTGCCTATAGGACCAACTAATTCTACTTCTGCTATTTCCGAAAGCAATTCCAAAAGTTGACTTGACCGATTTGTTCCGCCATGAAAACCTGTCCGTGATGAAGCACAAAAGAGAATGCTATTCATTTCATGATCTGTGTTAGTCACAAAAATATCCTTTTCAGATTGCCTGAATTGCATAAGAATAAACGAGAATATATTGCAAACCGGGATTACTCATGTTGTTGCTCAGCAAGCTAGACTTTGATTAACAGCGTTACACTTTTACTGGTACATAGTTCACCATTATAATCACAACTCATTATTGAAAAACTCATATGACACTTTCCTTCCTTATTAATGATTAATATAGCTTTCCCCATGCCACATGCTTTTTTATACCTACTAGTATTATTTATCTGTATAGCGATTCTAATTCGTATTGCGAATCTATATAAAATGCAGTATTAACCGTTTTGGCGTATAGCAAATAGCTTTTTTCTTTCATGAATTGTGACACTTTATTATTAACCAAAGCATCCAGTGTAGTCGCAAGTTGCTCAATAAGTACAATTGTCGGCCGGTATTTTATCCAATTATTAGACAAAAGCACTTCATAGTCTAAACCTTCCACATCTATATCAAGAAAGTCGATTTTTTGTCCTTCTAAGTGCTCATCCAACAAATCAGAAAGACTCCTTGGCCTCATTTTTACGGTATCAACTATTACGTATTTTCCCTCATCAACGGCTTTTTCCGATAGCTCTTTGGAAAAAGTATTAAGGGCAGTTTCATTAAATATGTAGTATGTCATTTCCTGTGAGCTGTTTGATACGGGAACTTCTAGATTTAAATCTCGTTTTCTAAATTTCTTGAATATTTTCATACTCCCTGGCATAGCATCAATGTTTATACCGCTCCAGCCTTTTTTGTAAAACACGTATGTGTTCGAAAATCGCATGGGGTGATGAGCTCCAATGTCAACATATAGGCCTTTGGATTTGTGTCCATAAAATCTTTGCAAAATCATATCCTCTCCGTCTTGAGAATATGACTTCAATGCGTATCCGTCAAAGTATGAATTTTTTACTCGGACCATTTGTTTTATCATAAATGCAGGCAATATGTTTCTTAATATACATTTTATATGTATAATTATATATGACATACATTTTTCCTTCTACGATCATTATAGTTATGACAAATCAGATTTACCTATATATATCTTTTTCGAATTTAGCACAACCTGAATTTAAGCAACATGTACCGTGCTTCTCTTTATCAATAATACAAATGCTGTTTCTACTATCCTCTTTTATCAATATCTGCTATTGCTCGTTTTGTTATCATGGATATAAGAATTAATGAAATAAACATTGACAACATGATAGCTATTGCCACCGAGATTACCGAGAGAGAGCCTCTCAAAAAAATGAATCCTAAGATAATTCCCACATGCAATCCGCATTGCACCATTACAATAAAGACAAATTTACCTACGCGACCTAATCCCATAATTATATAGTATGGCGCAGAGCCTAATAGGCCAAAGAATGAGCCTATGAACATTATTCTAAAGACCACAGGAAATGTATCCAGATAATTATCACCAAGCCACAATTTTAATATTGGAGTAGCGGTTGCCAATATAATACCAAATATCGGCCCTCCAATAAAGATAATAATCTTTATTGTTTTGTGGTTGATTTTGGAAATTCTGTCCCTGGTAGTGTTATTTGCACCAACACTTATCCTGCTGACCTCTGGAACGATAGCTCGAAAACCAGTCTCTATCAGACCACGTAACATCACGCTGCTTTTATATGCTATCTCGTAAACAGGTATCGATGTTACACCCGCCCAACGAGATAACATCAGTTTGTTAAAGGGATCAAGAAACATCACCATTAAGGAACTGCTAAAGACTCCTCCTCCGAATCGAAAGAGTTTTACCAGGCGTTTCCCATCCCAGTTTCTGATTCGCAAAAGGCGCATATGTACGGTCCTTTTTATGAAAAACACGCTACCAATGTGCAGTATAATATATGATGCTACATTTCCAATTAATAAACTTTCGATTCCTATTCCGGTCACAAGAAGCCCGATTGTTATAACCACTGCCGCAAGCCGGCTAACTATCCGAAGGTAATTGGCCTGATCCATTCGCCCCAGACCTGTTAGTGTGGAATTTAAGACCTGTACCACAAAGACATATATTATGAGCAGGCCTATATACGGTAGAATACAAAGGGCAGTAGATTCATTCTCGGGTATCATCTTGAATAGGGCAATAATTGGTGATTTTAAGCACAATATGACCGTTAACATTATCGCACCGATTGTACTCAATATTATCAGTGCCATTGAAACATAGCTTTGAATTCCCTTAATATCGCCACTGCCATATTCTTCGGCAACAAGCTTGGTCACCGCTGGAGTTATACCAAGATTACCCATTTGGGCAAAACTTAAAACCGTTGTCAAAACCAGCCAGATTCCATACGTTTCATAACCAAGGAAATGCAAATATATCGGATAAGATACGGCCAGTGCCATGAAGTTTACAAAAGCACAAATTACTCCGGAAACTACATTGCGCCGCAATTGCGAGCCGAATCCCTGGTGGATAATTTTTTTTATGCCGCCTGAAAGCAAATGCCTCATTATTAAAAGGAGCTTTCCAATAAGTTAGATGATCGATTGATTCAGGTTATATATTTTTCAAAACATATACCGGCTGAAATTTGCCGGATTCATCCTGTTGCTCGAGTTTTTCGTTATCCATCACAAAAGTATCAATGATTTTCCAACCCTCTATTAACAAAGGCAGCCGAATTTTTCCATATACCCGGTGAGCATTCCACACGACCATATCCTTGCCGATGGGAACCGATAAAAAAAGCAAGCCGCCCTTTTTTATAATGCTTTTCATTTTTTGCATGGCTTGTAAATCACCCTCAGGATTGAGAGGATCACCATAACGACCCAAACCATCATGCTCAAAAGATGAGATTGATATTCCAATGTCGAAGCTCTCGGGATTTTGATCGAATTCATGCGGCCGGATCGTTATGATGGCGGGATGAAACGAAATTACTTTATTATATTCGATTGTGGTAATTGTTTTAGCGCCGTAATACAAACATACACTTTCGTAATATGGGGAAATCGAGCCCATTATCACGCAAGATTTATCGCGGATTGGATATTTTTCTATAGCTTGATAAAGCCAGGTGTCTGTTTGTCGGTAGTTGCCATCCTGGCGATTTTTTATTATATTTGTGAACCGCTTAATTTTGCCTTGCGTGAATAATTTTGGAAAAATCGTCAGACCGACGTCATTATAGTAGTTTTTGACAACAGAAATCTGTCCGTCCAGAGTGTAGCGTTTCATTAATTCAACGGGTATATCCTGAGGAGGTTTCAATCCCATGGCATTTACAATCACAAGGTTAACTTTTCTTAACAATTTCTTGATAAACAAAATCATTTCTCGTTACTACCTCAAAAGTTAGCATGATATTAAGATTAACTTATTTGATTTTCTTTCTGAAGTGATTATACCATTCGATGGTATTTTTTAGTCCCTGATCAAAAGAGGTTTGAGCGGTAAAGCCGAAAAGCTCGCGGGCGCGGGTGGTGTCCAGGCAGCGGCGGGGCTGACCGTCGGGCTGGGAAGCATCCCAACGGATCTCGCCTTCGAAGCCGGTCAGGCGGGCAATCTTTTCGGTAAGGTCTTTGATGGTAATTTCAAAACCCGCACCGATATTGACCGGTTCAGAACCGTCATAATGTTCGGCGGCCAACAGAATTCCTTCGGCGGCGTCGGCAGCGTAGATGAATTCGCGCGAAGCTGAGCCGGTTCCCCAACATTCGATGTGATCGGAATTGTTTTCAACCGCATCAACACATTTTTTGATAATAGCCGGAATAACATGACTACTCGCCGGATCGAAATTATCCCGCGGGCCGTATAGATTGACCGGTAACAGGAAAATGGAGTTGAAGTTGTACTCGTCTCGATAGGCCTGGGACTGAACCAGCAGCATTTTCTTGGCCAAACCGTAGGGAGCGTTGGTTTCTTCCGGGTAACCGTTCCAAAGGTCGTCTTCCTTGAACGGAACCGGGGTAAACTTGGGATAAGCACAGACGGTGCCGATGGCAACAAATTTTTCGAGGTTACGCAGCCGGCCCTGTTCAATTAGCTGGATGCCCATCATAAGGTTTTTGTAGAAAAATTCACCGGGGTGTTCACGATTCGCACCGATGCCGCCGACAACTGCCGCCAGGTGAATGACTATGTCCGGCTGCATGTCATTATACATTTTTTCAATGTCGGCGAGCTTAACCAGATCGTAATCTTCAATTTTGGGAACCAGGATATTTTCGCAGCCTCGTCTTTGCAAACCTTCGATTACATAACTGCCCAGAAATCCCGCCCCGCCGGTTACTACTACACGTTTACTTTTAAAAAAATCAGTCATCAGCTAATCTTTCCGTGATCTTTTAAGATTTTTTCATTTTCAGCAATTTCCATGTCAGAATCTGTCATCATTTTCGCTAATTGTTTGAAAGTAACTTTTGATTGCCAGTTAAGAACTTTTTTAGCTTTGGATGCGTCGCCCAGCAGCAGATCGACCTCGGCGGGCCGGTAATAGCGAGGGTCGATCTCGACATATCGCTGCCAGTCCAACTCCAGGCTCCCGAACACTTCTTCGACAAATTCACGCACCGAATGTGTTTCGCCAGTGGCAACAACATAATCATCGGGTTTATCCTGTTGGAGCATCAGCCACATCGCTTCGACATAATCACCGGCAAATCCCCAGTCACGCTTGGCGTCCAGATTACCCAGGTAAAGCTTGTCCTGAAGACCCAGCTTTATGCGGGTAGCGGCGCGGGTAATCTTTCTGGTAACAAAAGTTTCGCCACGCCGGGGAGATTCATGGTTAAACAAAATGCCGTTACAACCAAACATGTCATAAGATTCACGATGGTTTACCACCTGCCAAAAAGCATAAACCTTGGCGCAGCCATATGGACTGCGAGGATAAAAGGGCGTTTCTTCGGTCTGCGGAGTTTCACGGACCTTGCCGTACATTTCACTGCTGGAAGCCTGATAAAATTTCACCTTTTTTTTCAACGAACGGGCCGCCTCGAGCAGTCTTAAAGTACCTAAACCGTCAACATTAGCAGTAAAGATCGGCTGGTCGAAACTGACACGTACGTGACTTTGAGCACCGAGATTGTAAATTTCGTCCGGTTGCACATCATTGAGGATGGATTGCAGATTGCCGCCGTCGGTCAGGTCACCATAGATCAGCTTAAGTCTGGTCTCGTTGTGCGGATCTTTGTACAGATGATCGATGCGACCCGTGTGAAAAGATGAACTGCGCCGGATAATGCCAAACACTTCATAACCTTTGCTTAAAAGTAATTCGGCAAGATAAGAGCCGTCCTGCCCGGTGATTCCAGTAATTAAAGCTTTTTCCATATCGATTACCTTCTAGATTATTAAGTTCTGTTAGGGAAAAAAATATAGAACATAACACATAGTGCCACGCTCTTGCTACAATAACTTTTTAAAAAACCACAAAGTCCATTTTTTACTTTTAGTTTGGCCAGGTAGGATCATACGGATTACCGCTCCGAAGCCACTGTTGACAAAACAGGGCAAAATCCTTTATATCCACAAAACAATCTTCGTTAAGGTCGGCAATCAGTGAACCGGAACATTCGAATAAGGTAAATACATCATTGCTGGCATCGGACGTACTGGAACCTCCGACATCACTAACGCGAACCAGGCACTGCTCCGAATTCTCCGCCGGAATCGGATTCCATTCGAATAATCCGGTATTGGCTATACTCGACATAATGAGGTTCCAGTTGCCACCCATATTGATGGAATAATCAAGTCGCACGTTTTCGATTTCCGGGCCGCTGCTTTGCCAGGTAATCTCGGCCGCTGTACCCGCCAACAGCATCTCGCCACCGTTGGGTGAAAGAATCGTCAGTACCGAAGGCGACGTAGGTCGATAGGCACCATACACATCAGCACTACTACCGGTTCCCTGCTGCCATACAACCGTATCGCCATCTACCGCCGGATTTATCTGTACTCCACTCACGGTACAGACTGGAAATTCACTACCCCCTTCAATATCATAACCATAAATATCACTGTTCGTATCGCCGTTACGCTCATCCTGCCAGATGACCAGATTGCCGCTAATCATCGGATTGCTCTGTTTTTCGCTGTGAGTGCAAATAGGAAACTCGGCTTTAGTGGATATCCGATAACCATAGATGTCACTGTTGCCATTACGGTCATCCATCCAGACAACCACATCGCCACTGATTTTAGGATAATATTGCCCCGAACTATTTGTACATATTTCAAACTCTTCTTTCGTACTTAGATTATAACCATATATGTCGGGCTGGGAACCGCTATTGCGAACATCTATCCATATCACTATATTACCGCTGACATCAGGATAATACTGGCCGTGGGACTCGGTGCAAATTGCAAACACGTTCGGCTCGGAAATGTCGGATATATCACCGCCGTAAATATCATAGCTGTTTTCACTGTAATTACGCTTGTCCCGCCAGACAACCATATTGCCGTCTATCGCCGGGTAGTTCTGATCCGCATCGTCGGCACAGATAGTAAATTTGCCCGTGCCCGATAATTCATAGCCAATAATATTATTGTTATCCGTCCATACGATAATATCACCGCTAATCGCTGGCTGGCTCTGATCACCTCCGGTAGTATCAATGGGATATTCATTCGGCTCTGACAAAGCATATGAATATATATCATATCCACCGATACGACTGTCGGTCCAAACCACCCTATCCCCGCTAATATCCGGTTCGCTTTGCTCACTAACAGCTTCACAGACAGGAAAACTTTGCCAGTCCCCTTTCACTTGAGAACTAACCAAAGCCAATAACACCACCGTTATTGCTGAAACCATCAATTTGCTAATCATCTAAACACCCCTCGGAATATTGATTTCTTCAGAGGTAAAATCCCGGCCCTTATAGCACGGTGTGAATTAATTGCGTAGTTGCCTCAGAAAATGCCTGAGTGAATCTGGCTAAAAAAAAACAGATTATTTGATAAAGTGCAATAGTGCAGCTATCGTCTTAAAAAAGAGCTCGTGGGTCTTGAGCCACTTAAAAATCCGGTTCGAAAGAAAGATGAGTTACTGATGGAATTTTGTAAATAACTTTTCCTTCTGGAATTTATCGATCGGCGTTTTTCAGTGATTTTCATCTCTCGGGCGGATTCCACCATGGACAGTCGCTGGGACAGGGTTTTCCTCTTACTTAACCGGGGCTTTAAGGAAAGCGTTCCTCTTTGTGATAACGATAGTGATGGCATGAAAAGTTTTGATTGATAACCCTGGGTATTTGTGCCCCGAATGGGCGCGATAGGACCAAGCTGGTTTTCAACAGAAGCAATCCTGCTATTTGCCAAAGCCCGGGACGAATGCATTGTAGGTGTTGAGGCTAACAGTTTATCCAGATTCTGGAAAGCACCCCCTCGGTTGATCCGGGGTGGAGTCAATCGGGCGGAGGCAACGGCTGGACGAAGTCTATTCAATCGAGATGAAAGGCTGGGAGCGCCCATGTTCGTCTGGGCCTTGGCATTTCGCTGGTTAAACGCTAGTGGATTTGGCTGGCTTCTGCTGTATATGTTGGCATTAAACTCAATACCGCTCGAATAAGCGCGAAACCCTGATATTACACTCGCGCCTACTCCAACCTGACCGACTGTCGGGCCACGAATAACACTATTGCCCTGAACCTGGGCACCAGCCGGATTGTTTTGGCATATCCAAATACAAACCAACACTAATAATTTCAGAAAAAAGTATCTTCTCATGTTTGTCGTTTATCAGACTGTCACTTAATTCAAAACCTATCGGACCACCTTGTACTTTGTGGCGTCGATTACATATTCGTTATCTTACTATATTATACATAATCATTTCTATATAGCAAGTTTCAACACCCACCAGGGAATATTCTACCAAAACACTTATGTACCTGTCAGTAAGGGAATTATCCCAGTTTTGTCAGTTGACTTTTTTGTTTTTTTCCCGTTTTTGCCGAAAGAGCCATTCAAGGTATTCCGGATTCGTCCAGGCTTTACCGGCTGTGGCAACGTGGTCGGTCTGGGGAAATTCTACATAATTACTCTGGCCCCCCTGAGCGAGAATCTCCTTGTGGACCGCCCGACTGCCCATCAACATCAGACGATCTTTTTCGCCTACAAAAATATAAGTCGGAATATGCTTATAAATTTGCACTTCCTGTTTTAGTCTTTCCAGCAAAGCGCCGGTTGGATTTTCCACCGGCCTGCCCATGGCCCAACCCGCACCACACATTGCCGCTGCAAAAATATTCGGATCAGCCTTCAAAAATTCCCAGCAGGCCTTACCTCCCAATGAAAAACCGGAATAATAAACCCGGTCCGAATCAATGCTGTATCTCGGATCCTTAATCATCTCCTCTATCAATGCCAGGCTTCCCTGAACAAACCAACCCTCAGCGTTAACTATTGGCCAGTCAGGATGAAAAAGCCGATCGGGTTGTCCGCGAGTTCCTTTAGGCCAGAATGGAGCTGGGATTGCCGATTGGGGAAGCACTTGTGGTACCAGGCTGAAACATTCGAATGATTTGTCATCGTAATAACGAGTAAACAAAGATGTCCCCAGAATAACCATTTCCATGTTTTTGACATTGTCGCTACCAACCCCTCCGGAACCGTGAACGGAAAGAACCAATGGGTATTTCTTCTTGGGATCGTAGTTTTTCGGGAACATCAACCGAAAGGGCAGCTTGACCTGATGAAATTCAAATTCACCAGCTACGTGTCCGTAAAGAGTGTCCTTGCCCCGCCAGCAGGTATAGCGGATTTGGGAAATTTTTACGCTGCCGCTGATTTTCAGCATAATCCAGGCGTTATGTTCACCGCGATAATTTGAGACAATCTTGATTTCAAGGTCGGATTGAACTTTCTGAAAGGGACTGTGCAAGTGATTTTTCCCCAGGGCGGTATTCAGGTCGCCTTCAGCGTCGTGGGCCAGACCGATTTCTACGGTGCCGCTGCCGGAAAAGGTAACGCTGACACGATGAAGATTCAACTCATAACGAGGGCCAAAATTAATGGCCGGTGATACGCGACAACTATCGGTGCCCACCTGATACTCAGGCCAGTCGGCTATATCAGCAGCCTGAAAAACCGTGCTAACATCGTTGCCTGGATTATTCAGAGCAGGTAATTTTTCAGATTTAATCTTCGAAACAGGTTCAACTTCTTTCTGCTGAATCTTGTCGTTCTGATTCGGGAGCACCGCCTGATTTTCTTCCTCAGGAACCACTTCAGCTTGTTTTTCCTCAGACGACTTGGTATTAACCGGCCGCTTTTTCTTCAACTCAAACGGCCGAAATTGACCAAATACATCTCCTGCCCAAAAAACCAGCAAGGCAATTACCAGAATGATATTTATTGCTTTCATGCTTTTAAAATTCGCAGGGAAGTTATTGGTTAGCGATTATTTGAGCGATTCTTTCCGCCGCTTTACCATCCCACAACTTGGGGACGCTGGCGTTGTCATGATTGGGATTATTGCAAATGTCCTGGTAATTCTTCAGGATGTCTTCGGTAGTAATGTGCACCAGCCGATTGGTTCCCTGATCGATTGTAACCGGCCGTTCGGTATTCTCCCGCAGGGTCATGCAGGGCACACCCAAAATAGTGGTTTCTTCCTGGATGCCGCCGGAATCGGTCATCACCAAAGCCGCATTACTCATCAGCCAAAGAAAATCCAGATAACCCACCGGCTCCAACAGAATCAGATTTTCCATGGCTTTGACGCGACCATCCAGTTCAGTACCCTTGATATTGTTCAGCGTCCTGGGGTGGATCGGAAAAACCAGCTTGATATCTTTCTGAATTTGCTCGAATGCACTGATGATACGCTCGAACATCTCCAGATTGTCAACGTTGCTGGGACGATGCAGCGTAATAACCGCGTAACTTTTCGGATCGAGATTCATGCGGGAAAGAATGTCGGAGTTTTTCGCTTTCTCGCGGTTGGCCATCAGAGTGTCGATCATCACGTTACCAACAAAGTGAAATCTCTCCGCCGGAACACCTTCATGGACAAGATTATCGCAACCTGATTGTTCGGTAACAAAAAGCAAATCACTGATGGTATCAGTCAGCACACGGTTGATTTCTTCCGGCATCGCCCTATCAAAGCTGCGCAGACCCGCTTCAACATGTATCAACTTGACTCCCAGCTTCACCGCCACCAGCCCGCATGCGATAGTACTGTTGACATCACCCACAACCAACACATAATTCGGCTGAAAATCCTGAACAATCGGCTCAAAACGCTTCATCACCTCAGCCGTCTGAACCGCTTGACTGCCGGAACCAACTTCCAGATTAACATCAGGCTTGGGAATGTTCAACTCGTCAAAGAAAAGCCTGCTCATGTTTTCGTCATAATGTTGACCGGTGTGAACCAGCAGGGTTTCAAAACCGCCATGTGCAGCAAAAGCCCGCATCAACGGGGCAATTTTCATAAAGTTCGGCCGGGCACCACATACACAAATAATTTTAATCATCTAAAACTCCATTTAATTTTCCCGTTTTCAGTTATGATTTCTTAACCAGCCAACAAAATTCTCCAGACCCGTGCGAAAATCGGTCTGGGGATCGTAACCTAATTCCTTTTTTGCTTTGTTTATGTCCGCCCATGTCCGGCAAACATCACCTGGCGGAACCGGTTGCCGATCGATCCGGGCTTTTTTGCCCAGCACGGCTTCCAACTCCGCAATCAGTTCATCCAGCCGATAAGGATGCGATTGGCCCAGATTGTAAATCTCATACCCCCGGCAGTTCTCCAGTGCCGCCAGCACCCCTTGAATAATATCATCAATATAGGTGAAATCACGCGCCATCGAACCGTCACCAAACACCGGAATGCACTCGCCCGCTTCAATCAACCTGGCAAACTTGTGAATCGCCAAATCCGGCCGCTGACGAGGCCCGTAAACCGTAAAAAACCGCAGGCAAAGCATGTCGATTCCATAAAGATGATGATAAGTATGACACAGCAACTCACCGGCTTTTTTGGTAGCAGCGTATGGCGAAATGGGATAATCAACATTATCGGTTTCGGCAAAGGGAATTTTGGAATTGTTACCATAAACGCTTGAACTCGAAGCAAAAATAAATCTCTTGATGTCATGCTTCCGTGCCGCTTCCAACATCACTCCCGTACCGTTGATATTAACATCCTGGTAAGCCGGCGGATCTTCAATCGACGGCCGAACCCCGGCTTTGGCCGCCAGATGCACAATCGAGTCAATTTGATTATTCGCGCAAATACCAGCTAAACACCCCGCATCACGAATATCACCCTCAACCAGAGTAAATTTTTCAGATTCATTAAGCTTGACCAGATTCGATTCCTTAATCGCTCTGCCGTAGAAAGCATCAAAATTGTCCAAACCAATTACCCAGCTACCCTGCGCAACCAGCCTCTCGCACAGGTGCGAGCCAATAAATCCCGCTGCCCCGGTTACCAGAATTTGTTTTGCTGTTTTTGACATTAAAATTGATCAGTATGGGAAATTCAATTTTGGCCCCCTTAAGGCCGTCCGATGCTGTGATATTCAATCCCCTGCTTCCGAACAAATTTCGGCTCGTAAAGGTTCCGACCGTCGAAAATAACCGGCTTTTTCAGACGTTTAACAATGTCCTCGAAATCCGGCGTGCGAAATTCCTGCCAGTCCGTGCAGATCACCAACGCATCCGCTCCCTCGAGCACCTCATAACCATTTGTCACGGTCTCAATTTTCCCTTCCAAAGCCGCCCCCGCCGGACCCATCGCTTCCGGATCGTAAGCCTTGACCTTCATCCCAGCTGCTAAAAATTTTCTTATGCAATATATTGCCGGCGATTCGCGAATGTCATCCGTCCGGGCCTTAAATGCCAATCCCCAAACCGCCAACTTAGTTTGATCACACTTCTCACCAAAGTAATCAATTACCTTCCCGGCAAAACGATCCTGTTGCGTCTGATTCGCCTGCTGAACCGACTCGGCAATTGTCATGGTGCAACCTTCCTCGCGACCCATATGAATCAGCGCCCGAACATCCTTCGGAAAACAACTGCCACCAAAACCCAGCCCCGGAAAAATAAATGCGTTGCCAATTCGACTGTCGCTGCCGATCCCCGCCCGAACCAACTCCACATCAGCACCGAACTTATCGCACAAACCGGATATTTCATTCACAAACGAAATCCGCGTAGCCAACATCACATTGGCCGCATATTTCGTCATCTCCGCCGACGCCGGATCCATAAAAATAATCCGACTGCTCTTCCGCATAAAAGGACCATAAATCTGCTTCATAATCTCCATCACCGCCGGATTCTCCGTCCCGATAACCACCCGGTCCGGCTTCAAAAAATCATCCACCGCCGCACCCTCCTTGAGAAACTCCGGATTGCTCACATAATCAAAAGGTTTTTCGGTCTTCCGCCCCATAACAGTACAGACCTTCTTAGCCGTGCCCACCGGAACCGTGCTCTTGGTAACAATGATTCGATACTCTGTCATTACCTCCGCAATATCTTCCGCCACTTTCAAAATCGCCGAAATGTCCGCCGATCCGTCATCCGCCGACGGCGTGCCCACCGCCAGAAAAATTACCAATGAATTGTCCACCCCCTCTTTCAAATCCGTCGTAAAAATCAACCGCCCCGCTTCATAATTGTGCTTAACAATCTCCGTCAGCCCCGGCTCGTAAATCGGAATGACGCCGTTCTTGAGATCCTTGATCTTTTTGCGGTCGCTGTCCACGCAAACCACATGATTGCCCACCTCCGCCATACAAGCCGCCGCCACCAAACCAACATATCCAACTCCAACTACCGTAACCTTCACAATATAAACTCCTTGTCAACTTTCGCCGTTATCTTTCGAATCAATCGCTCGCCGGAATTGCATCGGAACTCAACACATCAACCTTACTTTTCACTCTGGCACCCAGCGTCAACAATATCAGCCCCACCGTAAAGGGCAGCGCCTCATAATAATCACGCAACTCATCAATATAGCCCAGAAAAAAGGTGGCAACCAGCAAAATCGGCATAGTCGCCAGCCACCCCCGCCTCAAAAATCCCGGCGCTCTCGATATCCCAACCAGGCATAAGACCACCGCCACAAGCAAAATTATCAAACGCGCCCATCCCAGACCGGTCAGCCCCGGATGCAGATTACGCTCCAAATGCCATTCCGCCGCTCCACCGGGATTACCCTGAAAAATCCAGCTAAGCATCCCAACAATCACCAATCCCAATGCCATCTGCCCCAGAAAATGCCTCAAATTCTCCCACTGCAAAATCCGCCATCCACAATAAACTACAAAAACCACCGGTAGCAGAATCGTCGTTTCCTTGTTCAGATACCCCAGAATAAAAACCGGGTAAAAAAGCCCCCAGCGCTTCTGCCTCATCAACAGCGCCCCCGCCGTAAACAGCAACAACTGGGCAAAATCATAAATATAAAGCACCCCGCAAAACGTCGCCGGCAACAACAATCCCACTACCCAAACAACACCATGCGATTTTATCCCTGTCAGCTCAAAAAACTGCACCAAAAACAATCTTAATACCAGCAGAAAACCCAGCAACGCTCCATACATCAGGATTACCGCTGCAACAAATTCTCCCGCATACTCAGCATCCCACCCTAACCGCTTGACCAATTCGGATTTCGCAAATTTATCCTGCAACTGTTTAAGCACCGCCTCCGGCATCACCGCCACACCCACCTGAACCATCAACGGTACCAGTTGCCGCCGCACAAAAGGCTGGTGCGCCCGCCCGTAAACCATATCAGCCACCCTGGCTTTGTGGTAGTGATTCATGCCCGGCCGAAACACCCCCACACTCAACGGCACCGCCGCCACCGCCAGATAAACCACGCACAAAATAAACCTTTTCATGCCGCTCTTGGAGTTTGAACCAACTTGCTCAGCCATTATCTAGCCCGACGCTTCTTTAACTGCATCGGATTCATCCTTCACTTTAGCTTGCCAGACCACTCCCGCCGACTCAAATTCAAACTTCTCCAGCAGAAATCCCGGACAATAACCAGCCACCGGCGAAACCACATAAATCTTACGCTCCCGAAATAGCTCATCAATCCGCTCCGCATCGTACCTGTCCAGATTGTTCACCGTGCCGTGACTCGACACAATCGTTACGTCGGGACGCAGGTCTTCGCTTTGCTGCGCCAGCAGCAATGCGTAAACCGTCGTGCCGTCCGCATAGATCACCCCGTTCTCCTCGACAACCTCCAATGCTTCAACCGCAAATCGACGCGGACCTTGGTATCCGGTTTTCCAAGGCTGCAAAAACCACACATACTCATCTCGATAAGGAATCTGCCGCGCCGTACCCAACGACAAATTCATTTCTCCCGCCGCTCCCGGAAGAACTGCATAAATCGGAACCGTCGTCAAAGCAAAAAAAATCATCAAACCTGCCATAATTTTCCCCCTGCCGCTCATTAATCGCTCGCCGCTTGACCGCTGTTTATCACTCAATGCTTCCCCCCCGCTCAACAATCGCCAACTGCCCAATCCGATAAATATCGAAACCATCGCATAAAATGGCATAAAAAAAGCATACCTGTCCGGAACCGAATATCGAAACGCAAACAGCAAAAACAATATCAATAACGCCAGCACAACATTACTGAACGCCCGTTCCGATGAAATTCTATACAAAGCAAAAATCCCCACCAACCCGAGAAACACATTTGGCGTGGGAAAATTCATCCCGATAAACATAAAGTTTTCTTTAACAATCCTTCCCGTCAGCTGGGTATTGAGCACACTGTTCTGCCAACCGTTCCCAAAAAACGCCGATGATATCGTGCCCGAAACATCCCCGCTCTGAATCATGTTCCAAATAATCAACCAGCCATATGGCCCAAAACCAATCACCCATAACAAAAATATAATCGCTACATTCCCACCGCTGATTTTTTTCTTCGCCAGCAGAACAACTACAAAAACCACATAACAAACCAGCGGAATCGTTCCCCACATATGATTGGCAATCGAAAGCCCGTTAAACAACCCCAGCCAATATAAATACCCCACCCGCCCCGTTTTGCAATATTTCAGCAGAACCACCAACTCCGCCATAAAAAACGCCAAATACAGCGTGTAAACTTCTGCTATACAACAGTGCAGCCAGTGCGTGTGCGACAACGCCAGACTCATCGCCCCGATCAATGCCGGAATAAACATCCCCGTCCAGATCCGTACCAACAAAAATAAATTAGCAACCGCCAATGCCCCCGCCACCGCGGATATCAGATTGATTCGAAAAAAAACATTACCCACCGGCACCCCTTTCACCAAAATCCCCAACAGATGATAAAGCGGATGCGCCAACGCCAATCCCAAATTCCCCTGAATCTCGTTATGCACCACCCGATATTGAAACATCCCGCTGTCCTGCCACAACAAGCCGGGCGCACAACTAACCACGTACAAAATCAGCCCCACCAGCAAAACTGCTGCATATTCCCCACCCAGCGAATTTACCGTACGGTTTTCTTGGCTTATATTCTTGATTTTATCCAGATTTAATCTTCTTATCTAATACCAAAACGCTACATAATGACATTGCGGCAAAACATCAAAGCCCCAAAGGGGCGATATACAACAGCCCAGGGCATCGCCTTGGATTACGGAATCAAAAAACCTTTAAGCCCTGAAAGGGCGACATTGCCGGGTGCATAACAAACCGTAAATAAACAACTTATCATAAAAATTGGTTCAACTCCAAAAAAGTTGGTTGTTTTGATCCTGTCTATCTGAATGAGCGCAACTTGCGATGCGCTACCCTGTTTCCCTATATTTATGTTGCACTAAGTTACGATAAGGATACATGTTACGCACTCTATTTT